>NZ_JAUCML010000003.1:0-457904 GCF_030362955.1 Curtobacterium citri | reverse complement strand
GGGCCGCGCGGGGGGCCTACGGGCGGGGGGCGGGGCTGCCCCTCCGGTTACGGGACCCCGGCCCCCCGGGGGGGGGGGGGGGGGGGGGGCCCCGGGCCCCCCCCGCCTCCCGTCCGTCCGGTGTCGCGTGTCGCGACCGCCGCTACCGGACCCGCTTGATCGGGATGACCACGAGGGCGCCCAGCAGGGCGACCACCCCGGCGGCCCAGCACATGAGCGTGTAGTTGTCGGCGTGCACGCTGCCGATCGACAGGAAGAACAGCGAGATCGCCGGAGCGAGCGACTGCGGCAGCGCGTTGGCGATGTTGATCACGCCGAGGTCCTTGCCCGGCCGGTCGGCGTTCGGCAGGACGTCGACGACCAGCGCGGTGTCGATCGCGGAGTAGATGCCGTAGGCGAAGCCCATGACGACCTCGGCCACGTAGAACCCGGTCACGGTGTCGGCGTGGGCCAGCACCACGAGCCCGACGGCGAACAACGCCGTCGACCCACCGACGAACACCTTGCGGCGGCCGAGCCGGTCCGACGCCCAGCCGGACAGCGCCGCGCTCACGAGCAGGGCGAGCGTGTACAGGAGCACGCCGAACGCGACGGCCGCGGTGGCGTCCTGCAGGTTGTCGATCCCGAGGTGCTCCTGCATGTAGAGCAGGCGGTACGTCGTGAACATGAAGGTCGCGAGGATGATGAGGAAGCGCGACCACCACGCGAACGCGAAGTCCGGGTTCTTGATCGGGTTCGTCCAGAACGACGAGACGAGGTTCAGCCAGGTGAACCGCTTCAGCGGGTACGTCGGGAGCTCGTCGCGGGCGACGAGGGCGTAGACGAGCACGAGGACGATCGCCAGGATGCCCGGCGCGATGAACAGGACCGGCAGGTTCGCCACGAAGAACACCGACAGGTAGGTGCCCGCGAGCACGGCGGTGTTCTGCGCGAGGGCGATGATGCTCGACGCCCGGCCGCGCTGCAGCTGCGGCACGTTGTCGGCGAAGCTCGCGAGGAGCGTGGCGAGCGTGGCGTTCGCCGCGAGCTGGGCGAGCAGCCAGCCGAGCGTCAGGTTGAGGACGTCCGGCGCGTAGGCGATCCAGGCCAGGGCGATCGCGAAGACCACGACGCCGCCGAGCAGCCACGGGCGACGACGACCCCAGCGGGTGCGGGTGCGGTCGGACAGGGCACCGGCGAGGGGGTTCATGATGAGCGCGCCGAACGCGCCGATCGGCAGGACCGAGCCGATCACGGTCGCGGCGTCGTCGCCGACCAGGGCCTGCGCCTTGATCTGCATGCTCACGTAGACCGGGGCCATGAGCGCCACGAACAGGCCGAACTGCCCGAGGAACAGGGCGACCTGGTAGCCGATGCCGACCCGCATGGTGCTGACGGGTTGGGTGATGCCCTCCGGGTCCAGCACTGCGCGGCTGCCGGGTTCGGGTGTGCTCATGACGCCTCCTTGAGTCGAACGGAAACCTTGTGCTGCAAGGTTTTCCGTCGGCGAGCATACATCGCTCGGGCTGCGTGCGACACGTGTTGCGCAGATTGCCGATGGACGACGCGCGACAAAAACTACACAGCGGGTGGTTTTTGGGGTAGCGTCGTGAGCGATCTCGCCGGGGAGCATCGATCCTCGACGGGCTGCGACACCAGATGCCGCGACACCCAGACAGGACCGAAGGAGCCCTCTGCCATGCCCACCACCTCTGTGCAGCTGTACTCGCTGCGCGACGCCATCGCCGAAGACCTCGACAAGGCCATCGCCCGGGTGCGCGAGATCGGCTACGAGAACGTCGAGCCGTACGCGTTCGTCGAGCGCGCCGCCGACCTCGAGAAGGCCTTTGCCGCCACCGGCCTCAAGGCCCCGTCCGGTCACGTCGCCGTGATCGACGCCGAGGACACCGCGCCGATCTGGGACGCCGCCGAGCGTCTCGGCATCCAGACGGTCATCGACCCGTTCATCCCGACCGACCGCTGGCAGACCGCCGACGACGTCGCGAAGATCGCCGAGCGCGTCAACGAGCTCACCGCCGAGGCCACCGCTCGTGGGCTCGAGTTCGGGTACCACAACCACCAGTGGGAGTTCACGAACAAGGTCGACGGCCGGACCGTCTACGACCTCTTCGTGTCGCAGCTCTCGCCGGAGACCGTCCTCGAGGTCGACACCTTCTGGGCGACCGTCGGCGGTGCCGACGCCCCGGCCGTCCTGCAGTCGCTCGGCGACCGCGTCGTCGCGATCCACGTCAAGGACGGCAAGGTCGACGGTGACATCCTCACCGCGCTGCCCTCGTCCGAGAGCGCGCTCGTCGTGCCCGAGGCCCTGCAGCGTGCCTTCGAGAACCAGACCCCGGCCGGCCAGGGCGACGTCGACGTGGCGGGCATCCTCGCCGCCGCGCCGCAGGCCATCCGCGTCGTCGAGTTCGACGCGTACTCCGGCGACGTCTTCCAGGGCATCACCGAGTCGCTCGAGTGGCTGAAGGGCAACGACAAGTGACCCGCGTCGGAGTCGGCATCATCGGTGCCGGCAACATCTCGGACCAGTACCTCACCAACCTGACGCAGTTCGCCGACGTCGAGGTCCTGATGGTCGCCGACCTCATCCTCGAGCGCGCGGCCTCGCAGGCCGAGAAGTACGGCGTGCCCGCGTCCGGCACGGTCGAGGAGCTCCTCGCCCGCGACGACATCTCGATCGTGGTCAACATCACGATCCCGGCCGAGCACGCCAAGGTCGGACAGCAGATCATCGCCGCCGGCAAGCACACCTGGAGCGAGAAGCCGGTCGCCACCACGGCCGAGGACGCCCAGGCGCTCCTCGCCGCCGCGTCGGCCGCCGGTGTGCGGTACGCGACCGCCCCCGACACCGTGCTCGGTGCCGGCATCCAGACCGCGATCCGCGCCATCGCCCGGGGTGACATCGGCACGCCGCTCACCGCGACGACGATGTTCCACGTGCCCGGCCCGGACCAGTGGCACCCGGACCCCGAGTTCCTGTACGCGCAGGGCGCCGGTCCGCTGTTCGACATCGGCCCGTACTACGTCACGACCCTGCTCCACGCGTTCGGCTCCGCCTCGCGCGTGCAGGCCGTGGCGTCGAAGTCGCGCGAGACCCGCGTGATCGGCTCGGGTCCCCGCGCCGGCACCGAGTTCCCGGTCGAGGTGCCCACGCACCACGCCGCGCTCATCTCGTTCGCCGACGGCCAGTCCGCGCAGACGACCCTGTCGTTCCAGCACGCCCTGCCCCGCAACGGCTTCGTCGAGATCAACGGCTCCGAGGGCACGATCGTGCTCCCGGACCCGAACGTCTTCGACGGCGACAGCACGCTGTGGACGCTCGGCAAGGACGAGCCGACGACCCTCGAGCACAAGGGCTCCACGTGGGGTCGCGGCACGGGCGTCGTCGAGATGGCACGCGCCATCGCCGAGGACCGCCCGGAGCGTGCCTCCGGTGCCGTCGCGTCGCACGCGCTCGACGTGATGCTCGGCATCCGCGACGCCGCGGACTCCGGCCAGGCGGTCGAGATCACCTCGCGCATCACGAAGCCGGAGCCGCTGCCCGAGGACTTCGACCCCGCGGCCGCCGTGCTCGCGGAGGGCGTGGACGCGTAGCAAGCCACCAGGACGGGCGCGCCCCGCTCAGCGGCAACGCGAAGCGTTGTGCGGGGCGCGCCGACCGAGCTTACGAGGGAGGACGGTGCCAGCTGGCACCGTCCTCCCGTCCGTCGGTTCAGGGCCTCGTGTCCCGTCGACGGTGATGGCGAGCCGTCGTGCCGACGTAGACGCCGCTCACCCCCACGGCGAGCCCGTTGAGCGCCGCGCCCACCCACTGACAGGGCGTGTCCACGGTGCTGGAGAAGAACGCAGAGCCGGCCACCAGCAGCACCACGGCAACGGCGACCGCGACCCAGACGTTCGTCAGGACCGACGCCACGGCTCGGGCCTTCAGGCGCACCGAGACAGCGAACGATCGTCTTCTGCCCTTCGACATGATGATCACCTCCTTGACGGAATGTCCCGACTGTACCGCCACCGCACATCACCGGCGGAGCGTGATGTTCCACCGCTGCACCCGTCCTCACCAGCCGACCGGCCGGTCGGCTTCGTCCCGCAGGAGGATGCCGACGGGAGCGGTGCCGTGTCAGGGTCGGGACGAGGGGGATCCGACCGCTGTCGAAGGAGGCGCCACGGACACGACGCACGACCGAGCTCCACGACGACGGGGCCTGCCGGTCCTCGTGGCGGCTGCCGCGCTGGCCGTCGTCGCCACGGGGGCCGGCATCGGCGTGCACCTCGAGCACGCTGCCGAGACCGCGCGGCGCCTCCCTCCGGCGAGCGCCTCGTCGGAGCAGGTCCTGCGGGTGTACCTCCGCGCCGCCGAGGCCCACGACTGCGCGGTGACCGAGGCCCTCACGGCTGCGCACGCACCGTCGTCACCCGACCAGGCGTGGTGCGGGCAGCGGCAGCCGACGTCCTGGCTCGACGAGCACCCGGACCTGCTCGCCCACCGGAACGTCGGCACCGTCGAGCGACGGCCCGCGGACGAGAACGGCGGGGTCGCAGTGCAGTGCATCCCGGTGGACGTCACGCAGACGAACCTGACCGGCGACGACCCGGGGACGCTCGAGGGGTGGCAGTTCTGCTTCCGCCACACCGCCGACGGGTGGCGGCTGTACGACGAGGGCTACGGGTGAGCAGCCCCTCCCGGTGACCAGCGTCCGCTGACGATCACTCCCCGCCGGTGACCAGCGCCGACATCCGTGCCATCAGTCCGCGCGGGACGAACCGGTGCGCGTTCGCCGTCACCGCGTTGCCGAGGCCGGACACCACCGTCGGGCCGCCCTGCCGCGCGAACGCCCGGAGGCCCACGGCCGCGACCTGCTCAGCCGACTGCCGCCCGCGTTCCATGACGCCCGCCGACCCCGCTCCCCGCGCCGCCTCGTCGAAGAAGCCCGTCGCGGTGGGGCCGGGGCAGAGTGCGAGGAACCGGACCCCGCTCCCCCGGTTCTCCTGCCAGACCGCCTCGGTGAAGGACAGCACGAACGCCTTCGTCACGCCGTAGACGGCCATCTGCGGGGTCGGCTGGAACGCGGCGGTCGACGCGACGGTCATGACGCCGCCGACCCGCCGCTCGAGCATCCCGGGCAGGAACGCGTGCACGAGCCGGACGACCGCGGTGCAGTTGAGGTCGACCTGGGTCCGGAGCCGCTCGTCGGTCGCGGCGACGAAGGGCCCGTGGTCGCCGACCCCGGCGTTCGCGACGACGATGTCGACCCGGGTGCCCTCGAGCCGTTCGACAATCCCGTCGACGCCGTCCGCCGTGGCGAGATCCGCGGGGAGCACCGTCGCCGTCACGCCG
This sequence comes from Curtobacterium citri, assembly GCF_030362955.1. NCBI lineage: Bacteria > Bacillati > Actinomycetota > Actinomycetes > Micrococcales > Microbacteriaceae > Curtobacterium > Curtobacterium citri. Next base: position 452,566 of record NZ_JAUCML010000003.1, on the reverse strand, counting down.
TGGTCGCGGCGGATGCGCTCGGCGAGCGCGCCGAGCCGCCCCTCGGACCTGGCGACCAGCACGACGTCGGCGCCGGCTGCGGCGAGCCCGAGGGCGAGCGCCTCGCCGATCCCCCCGCTGGCGCCGGTGACGAGGGCGCGGAGGCCACGGAAGGGACTGCGGGGACGGCTCATGGATCCTGCGTACACCCGGTGGTGGCGCGGTCGACCGTGATCGCGGTACAGTCACGCCCAGAGGGAAAAATCCTGCTCCGCTCCGGCGGACGGGAGCGAGCACGCGTCTCACGGGAGTCGCCACTTCTTCATCGAAGGAGTGCACCCGTGCCTGCTCAGATCCCGCCTGCTCACACCCCACCCGCCCGCACCGAGCCCGTCCGTCTGGGCGACGTGTGGGTCGCCCTCGCCGGACTGTCCGCCGTCTTCCTGCTCGAGATGCTCGACAACTCGGTCCTCACCGTCGCGTTGCCCACCATCGGACGGGACCTCTCCGCATCGACCACGTCGCTGCAGTGGGTCTCCGGCGCCTACTCCGTGGCGTTCGGCGGGCTCATGCTCCTGTTCGGGTCGGTCGCCGACCGGTTCGGCCGACGGCGCACGATGCTCACCGGCCTGGTGCTCCTCGCCCTGGTCAGCGCGGCGACCCCCCTCGTCACGTCGGTGGAGCAGCTCGTCGTCGTCCGTGCCCTGATGGGGCTCGCCGCCGCGATGACGACGCCCGGCTCGATGGCACTGACCTTCCGGCTCGTCGCCACCGACGACCTGCGGGTCCGCGCACTCACGGTGGTGTCGACCGCGGGCCTCGTCGGGCTCGCGGTCGGGCCGACGATCGGCGGGCTCGTCCTGGCGGTGGCCCCGTGGCAGGTCCTCCTGGTCGCGAACGCCCCGATCGCCCTGGTCGCGCTGGTCGGTATCCGTGCCGGGGTGCGCCCTGACGGCCCCGACGACCTGCACCGCGAGCCGCTCGACCTGCTCGGCGCGGCCCTCGGGACGGCCGCCGTCACCGGTGTCCTCGTCACGCCGACCCTCGCGGTCGAGGGTGCCGGAACGGCCGCGTGGGCCGTCGCCGCCGCGACGATCGCGGCCGTCGCGGGGTTCGTCCTGCGCGAGCGGACCGCCCGGTCGCCGATGCTCGACCTCGCCCTGCTCGCCCGGCCGCTCGTCGCCAGCGGGCTCGCGCACAAGGCGGCCGCGGGCCTCGCGACCGCCGGGCTCTCGTGGCTGGTGACCCTGCAGCTCCAGTCCGCCTGGGGGTGGCCGCCCGCACTCGCCGCCGTCGGCACCCTGCCGCAGGTCGTCGTCCTGCTCGCGGCCGGACGCTTCGTCGGACCCTTCGTGCGGCGCGTCGGGCTCGAGCGTGCCGCGTGGACCAGCGCCACCGCGGTCGTCGTCGGCCTGGCGGTCTTCACCGTCGCCGGTCGGACGGGCTACCCCGCGGTTGCCGTCGCACTCGCCCTGGTGGCGGTCGGCATGCGGGTCGTCGGTGCGGTCGCCGGCAACAACGTCCTGGCCGGCCTGCCCGCCGACCGCACCTCGATCGGCGCGGCACTCGTCGACACCGCGAGCGAGCTCGCCACCGCGGTGGGTATCTCCGCCACCGGCACGGTCCTCGCCGTGCTCGTCCCCGGAAGCGTCACGGTGGCGCACCCCACCGCAGCCCACACGACGGCGGTCCTGGGTGCCGTCCAGGTCGCCGGCGCCGTCGTCACCTGCGCCGCCGCACTGCTCGTCGGCGTCGGCATCCTGCGCGGTCGACGGCGCCGCACCGACCCCGCACCGACCTCCGCTCCCCTCCCGTCCACGCAGCAGCCCGCACCCACCACCTCCCAGGAGTCCTCCCGTGCCTGACACCACGATCCGCCCGCCGTTCGACCCCGAGCTCGACGTCTTCCTCGCCGCGCTGACGGCCCGGGGTCCGTTCACGATCGACGCCGCCGCCCTCCCCCGCATGCGAGCGCTCGAGGTCACCGAGCAGGAGCTCGACGACCGCCTGCGCGCCCGCGGGTACGAGCGCCGCACCGTCAGCGTCCCCGGTCACCTCGGCGTCCCGATCGACCTGGCGGTGATCCAACGCACCGGACGGACCGGCCCGACCACCGCGGTCTACACGATCCACGGCGGCGGGATGGTGATGGGGCACCACCTCGGCAACCTCGACTCCTACGACGACTGGCTGCTCGACCACGACGTCGTGCTCGTCAGCGTCGACTACCGGCTCGCCCCGGAGCACCCGGACCCCACCCCCGTCGAGGACTGCTACGCCGGGCTCGTGTGGGTCGCGGACCACGCGGACGAGCTCGGCATCGACCCCGCACGCATCGTCATCGCCGGCCAGAGCGCCGGCGGCGGGCTCGCTGCCGGGACCGCACTGCTGGCGCGTGACCGCCGGGGGCCGGAGCTGTTCGCCCAGGTCCTGGTCTCGCCGATGCTCGACGACCGCGACGACACCGTGTCGACGCGCCAGATCGACGGGGTGGGGATCGCGGACCGACAGGCGATGCACTTCAGCTGGGGCGCCTACCTGGGCGACCGACGCGGTACGGCCGACGTCTCGCCGTACGCGGCACCCGCCCGTGCGGACGACCTGTCCGGGCTCCCGCGCACCTACATCGACTGCGGCAGCGCCGAGGTGTTCCGCGACGAGACCGTCGCCTGGGCGAGTGCCCTGTGGGCGGCCGGGGTCGACGCCGAGCTGCACGTCTGGCCGGGCGCGTTCCACGGGTTCACGAGCATGGTGCCCGGCGCGGCGGTCTCCAGGGCGGCGACCGCCGCCCTGGCCGACTGGACCACGCGGCTGCTCGGTCCCCCGAGCCCGGTCACGAGCCGGGGCTGACCGGACCGCAGCAGCGGGTGCGGGCCTGTGCCGCGACCACCGGACGGACGGGAGGCGCGGTGCGGGCCCGCACCGCGCCTCCCGTCCGGCGGTCAGCCCTTGACGGCGCCGGCCGACATCCCCGAGACCAGGTTGCGCTGGACGATCATGAAGAACACGACGACCGGCAGCGAGAACAGCACCGATGCCGCCATCTGCCCCGTGAAGTCGGTTCCGGTCGTCTGCGTGGTGAACGACGCGAGCCAGACCGGCAACGTGTACTGCGCCTGGTCCTGCATGAACGTGTACGCCACGATGTAGTCGTTCCACGCGGCGATGAACGCGAACACGCTCGTCGCGATCATCCCCGGCATCACCAGCGGGAAGAGCACCTTCGTCAGGACCTGCCACGTGCTCGCGCCGTCGATGCGGGCGGCCTCCTCGACCTCCATCGGGATCGCCAGGAAGAACCCGCGCATCACCCAGATCGAGAACGGCAGCACCGCGGCCACGTACGCCAGGATGAGCCCGGCGTAGGTGCCGGTCAGACCGACCTGGTTGAAGATGAGGAACTGCGGGATGAGCAGTGCGGTGCCGGGCAGCATCTGCACGAGCAGGATCGCGACGAGGATCGGTCGGCGCCCGCGGAACCGGAACCGCGACAGCGCGGCCGACGCCAGGATGCCGAGCGCGAGCGACAGCACGACGGCTCCGACGACCACGATCGTCGAGTTCCCGAGGTAGACGAGGAAGTCGGCCCGGGTGAACGCCGTGACGAAGTTCTCGATCGTCGGGTGGGCGGGGGCGAACAGCGGTGTGCTCGTCAGGGCCTCGGACCGCGGCTTGAACGCGGTGTTCACCATCCAGTAGACGGGGAAGATCCACACCAGGCAGAACACGACCGCGATGGTGCTGCTGATCCAGCGGACCGGGCGACGACGACGGCGGATCCGCTTCGTCGCCGCGACGCCCTTCGGGGTCGGGACGGCTGCGGGGACGTCGGCCTCGACGGGGACGCCCGTCGGCATCGCGGTGGTCACAGGTCTTCTCCCGATCGGACGAGGTTCCGGATGTACAGCGCGCTGAGCACCATGAGGATGAGCGCGGCGATCACGGCGACCGCGGACCCGGTGCCGATGTCGTGCCCGACGAAGGCCGTGACGTAGGTGAAGACGCCCAGGGTCGAGGTGGCCCCGTCGGGACCGCCCTGCGAGACGAGCCAGATCTGGTTGAAGACGTTGAAGTCCCAGATGATCGAGAGCATCGTCACGAGCAGGAGCGTCGGGCGGAGGTACTCGATGGTCACCACGCGGTAGACGGTCCACTCGGAACCGCCGTCGAGCCGGACGGCCTCCTTCACCTCGAGCGGGATCTGGGTCTCGGCCGCGTACAGCGTCAGGGCGATGAACGGCACCGCCTGCCAGACCACGAGCATCCAGATCGACGTGTAGGCGAGCCCGGCGCTGTTGCCCCAGTCGGTGTCGGTCATGTCACCGAAGACCCGGAGCTGCGTGAGGGCCCAGTTGACCACCCCGTACCCGGGCTGGAACAGCCAGTTCCACACGAGCGACGACGCCACGTTCGGCATGCCCCACGCGAAGATGAGCACGATCGTGACGGCGTACCGCAGCACGACGCCGAGCCGGGTCATGAGGTGGGAGACGCCCGCTCCGATGAGGATGCTGCCGACGACCATCGCGGCGGTGAACAGCACCGTCCGGACCAGCGCCGCCCAGAAGGCCGGATCGGTCAGGATCTGCCCGTACTGCGCGAGGCCGACGGCGTCGTAGGCACCGGTGAACAGCGAGCGCTGGTCGTAGTCGGTGAACGACGTGAAGACCAGGAAGACGATCGGGGCGACCGTCACGAAGACGAGCACCAGTCCGGCCGGCGTGAGCAGCCAGAAGGGGGCGGACGAGCGGGTGGTGCGGCGCCGCGGGGGGCCGCCGGGGCGATCGCCGCGTGCGCGTGTGGGACGGTCCGGGCGCTCCAGGCTCGGGCGGGTGGCGGAGACAGTCACGTCTGGCCTTTCCGTGAGGGTCGGACGGTGCGGGTGCCGGAGCACCCGCACCGTCCTGCTGGGTCGTCCTACTGCTTGTTGAGGGTGCTGTCGGCGGCCTCGTCGAAGGTCGCCGCGGCCTGCTCGGGTGTCTTCGATCCGGAGACGATGCTCGAGAACAGGTCGTTGATGCTCAGGTCGCCCTCGAGGTCCGCCCACCGGGCGTTCGCGGGGGTCGCCTTCGAGTTGAGCGCGGCGGTGAAGAACGCCTTGTTGATCTCGCTCAGGCTCGAGTCAGCGGCCTTGATGCCCTCGGCGCTGTTCGGGATCCACCCGGTGTCGCCGTAGACGTACTTGCTCTGCACGTCGGGGCTCGTCGCGATCTTGACCCACGCCAGCGCCAGGTCGGAGTTCTTCGACTTCGCCGCGATGCCCCAGTCGGAGCCACCGAGCATGACCGGCTGGGTCTTCCCGGACTTCCCCGGGAACGGGAACGTGCCGAGGGCGTCGGCGGTCATCTTCGGGTTCGCCTTCTCGATGAGCCCGAGCGCGCCGCTGGTGCTGAGGATCGCCGAGGACTTGCCGTCCGCGAAGACCTGGGTCATGTCGGGGCTGTCGGTGTTGAGCGTCGCCGACGCCTTCGTCGAGTACGCGTTGGCGAACTCCTTGAAGTCCTGCAAGCCCTGCTGCGCCTTCGCGTCGCCGAAGCCGGCCTTCCACTTGCCGCCGTCCTCCGTGGCGATCTCGCCGCCGGCGTCCCACACGAACTGCATGCCGGCGTACCAGTACTGCCCGGGCAGGTAGAAGGCCGAGAAGTCGCTCTCGGCGTTCTTCGCCTTGACCTTGTCGAGGTCTGCGGTGAGCTCCTCGTACGTGGTCGGCGCCGAGGTGATGCCTGCGTCCTTCCACATCTGCTTGTTGTAGATGACCGACCGCGCACCGGCGAACCCGGGGACGCCGTACAGCGAGCCGTCGACCGTCGCCGGGTCGGACAGGCCGTCGAGCCACGTCTGCCCCTGCGCGAGGTCCTTCTTGTACGGAGTGAGGTCGAGCAGCGCACCGTTCGCGGCGTAGCTCGCCACCTGCGTGTTGCCGAGGTCGATCACGTCCGGCGGGGTGTTGGTCGCCAGCGCGGTGGACACCTTCGTGGTGATGCCGTCCCACTGCTGGATCTGCACCTTCACCTTCGCGCCGGTCTCCTTCTCGAACTGCTCGTTGATCGCGGCGATGGTCCCGTCGGAGTAGTCCCCGGTCATCGCCCACACGGTCAGCGTCTTGCCGTCGCCCTCGACGTCGCCGATCGCCTTGGTGCCACCGCTGCCACCGGCGCCGGCGTTGCCGGCGCTGGAACAGGCGGTCATCCCGAGGGCGACGGTCAGGGCCACGGCAGCTGCTGCCGCGAACTTCTTCGTACGCATTGCTTCTCCTTGGTGGTCGTTCTGCTGTGTCGGGTCAGCTGACCCCGAGCTCCGCGGCGAGCAGGAACGCTGCTCCGCCCCGGAGGATCAGGTCGCTGTTGGTGGAGGTGGCCGTGACGGCGAGGTCGTCGCCGACGCTCGCGAGCGTCCGGGCCGAGACCGTGGCGTGCACCGCGTCGACGAAGGGACCCTCGACCAGTTCGGCCGGTCCCGTGACGACGATCTCGGTGATGTTGACCGCGCTGATGATCGGGGCGAGGACACGGCCGAGGGTGTCGCCGGCGGAGCCGAGCAGGGCCCCGCGGTCGGCGGCGGGCGCAGCGTCGAGCCGTCGCGCCAGGTGGTCGGCCCCGATGATGACCTCGAGGCACCCGCGCCGCCCGCAGGGGCAGGGTTCGCCGTCCTCGTCGATCGTCAGGTGCCCGATCTCACCGGCGGCGTACCGTTCGCCGAGGACGAGGCGCCCGCCGAGCACCATGCCCGTGCCGACGCCGTGCTCGAGCGCGACGACGAGCAGGTCGCGGGTCGGGTCGGCCTCGAAGGCGTGCACCCCGAGTGCGGCGACGTTGGCGTCGTTCAGCACGTGCACGGGGAGTCGGAAGTGGTCCGCGAGCTGCTGCTGGAGGGGCAGGCCGCCGCCGAGGGCCACCGAGTCGAGGACCGTCCCGGTCTCGTCGATGACACCCGGGCACCCGACGGCGATCCCGAGCAGGCGGCGCGAGGTCATCGCGGAGAGCCGCTCGACCAGGCGGATGATGCGGTTGAGCGCCTGGTCCCCGACGGCACCGTCGACCTCGATCCTGGCGCTGTCCACCACGTCGCCGCGCAGGTTGGTGACCGCGCCGACGAAGTGGTCCGGAACGGACAGGTCGACGACGACGATGTGGAAGGCGTCGACGTTCAGGTTGATGAGGGTCGCGGGCTTGCCCACGCGGAGGTCGCCGCGCGGCCCGAGCTCGGTGACGAGGGCGTCGGCCTCGAGCTCCGCGACGAGGCCCGACACGGTCGGCCGGGTGAGGCCCGAGTGGCGCGACAGGTCGGCTCGGCTCATCGCGCCGTCGGTGAAGAGCGTCTGCAGGATGAGCGACCGGTTCAGGGCCCGGCTGTGCTGCGGGAGCGCCTTGCTCCGCGGGCGGCGGAGCTGCGGGGCGAAGGGTGCCGGAGCATCCGTCTCGTTCACCATCAGATCTCCCTCGTCGAGCAGTTGCCTTAGTAAAGGACCGTTCCTAATCCACTGTCAACCCCCGATCTGCAGCCGTAACATCCGCGTGATCTCGGGGAAACGTGGCGCAGAAGACGCTTGCCAGGGGACAGTTAGGCGTGTTTACTAACCCGCATGCGCTGCCCTGACGCGGCGTCCTCGACGGCGAGGTCGCTCGCCCTGACGACGGGAACACCATGAGGATCGGCCTGGACATCGGCGGGACGAAGATCGACGGCGTCGCCGTCGCGCCGTCCGGTGCGGTGCTCGACCGGGTGCGCGTCGCGACCGGGTCCGGACCGGACGCCGTGCTCGCGAACACCCTGCGGGTGATCCGGTCCCTGGTCGACCGGACCGGGACACCGACGACCGCGGTGGGCATCGGCATCCCGGGGCTGATCGACCACGAGACCGGCTGGGTCCGTCACGCGGTCAACCTCGGGCTGTCCGAGGTCGCCCTCGGCCCGCTGGTCGCCGACGCGCTCGGGGTGCCGGTGCAGGTGGAGAACGACGTCAACGTCGCCGCCCTCGGTGCCGCGCAGGCCATGCAGCTGGACGGACCGCGGGCGTACCTCAACATCGGCACGGGTCTGGCGGCCGGACTCGTCGTGGACCGACGGCTCTGGCGCGGAGCGCGGGGGAACGCCGGCGAGATCGGCCACGTCCCGGTCCTGGCGGACGGACTGCCCTGCGTGTGCGGGCAGCGGGGCTGCCTCGAGACCGTCGCCTCCGGGTCCGCGCTCGCCACCGCGTGGCCCGGGCACGCCGGCAACGCCGCGACGGACCTCTTCGACTGCGCCGACGCGGGCGACCCGACCGCGATCGCCGTGCGGGACCGCTTCGTCGCGGGCGTCGCCTCGGCGGTCCGGATCCTCGTCGTCACGGTCGACGTCGAGTCGGTCGTGATCGGGGGCGGGCTCGCCGTCCTCGGTGACCGCCTGCTCGCTCCCCTGCGTGCCTGCTTCGACGCCGCTGCCCGCTCCTCCCCCTTCGTCGCGTCGCTCGGCCTGTCGTCCCGCGTGCTCCTCGCGCCCACCGACCAGCCGCTCGCCGCACTCGGTGCCGCGTTCACCGCGCCCGAGTCAGCCATCGCGCCCGCCTGACGCGGACCGACCGGCCGCCCGCACCGCCTCCCCTGCACGGATCCACCGATCGCCGCACCGATGCGGCGGAAGTGAGCAACCCATGACCGAGACGAACCGTCCGTCCGCCCCCCGGAGCGGCCCCGGCGACCGGACACCCGGTACGCCGCCCACCCTGACCCGACGCGGGATGGTGCTCGGCGGTGCCGCCACCGTCGCCGCGGCCGCCGTCGCCCTCGGTACGCCGAGCGTGGCGTCCGCCGCCCCGAGCGGCGCCGCGTCCCCAGCCACGACGCACCGACCCGGTCGCCCGGTGCTCTCGCGCAGCCGGTCGCGGGACCTCGCCTACGACTACCTCGACCTCCGCATGGACGAGTACGGCGCGGGCAGCGCGCCCCGCCTGCCACGTTCGTACTCCGGCGGGTACTTCGCGACGCTGCCGACCGAGTTCGTGTCCTCCTTCGCCTACGACGATGCACTCATGGTCCTCGCCTGGCTGGCACGCCGCCGACGCGGTGACGTGCAGCGTGCGACGGCGCTCGGCGACGCCCTCCTCGCCCTGCAGGCGGCCGACCCGATCGGCGACGGCCGCACCCGGGCCTCGTACCAGCCGGACACCTTCCCGGTGGCGGATCCCCCGCGGCCGATCGACATCGGCTCGCCGGCGGCGTACACGGGCAACCAGTCCTGGGTGGGCCTGGCGTTCTGCCGGCTGTTCACGGTGACCCGACAGCGTCGGTTCCTCGACGGGGCGCTCCGCCTCGGCACGTGGATCGAGACGAACGCCCGTGACGACGCGCGTCGACCCGCGGGCTACACGGGCGGCCGGAACGCGGACGACCAGCCGATCACCTACAAGTCGACCGAGCACAACATCGACGTCACGGGCTTCTTCACCCAGCTCGCCCAGCTCACCGGCGACCGGACGTGGGCGCGCCGTGCCGCGCTGGCCGAGTCGTTCGTCCGCGCGATGCAGGACCCGACCGACGGGCACCTCTGGACCGGCACCGACCCCGACGGCACGACGATCAACCGCACCCCGATCCCGGAGGACGTGCAGACGTGGGCGTACCTCGCCACGCTCGACCGTCGGTACTCGTCGTCGGTCACCTGGGTGCTCGACCGGCTGACCGCGCACGACGGGCCGTACACGGGTCCGTCGTTCTCCGACGCGGACACGAGCAAGGTCTGGTTCGAGGGGTCCGGCCACCTGGCACTCGCCCTGGAGGCCCGGGGTGCGCGGGGAGACCGGGCGCGTGCGACGTCGATCCTCGACAGCGTGCAGCTCGCGCAGCGCACGGAGCCGAACGGGGACGGTCGGGGCATCGTCTCGGCGTCCTCCGACGGCCTCGACACCGGCTTCGGCGACCTCTACTACGCGAGCCTCCACACCGGTGCGACCGCCTGGTACCTGCTGGCCGTCACCCGCACCAACCCGTTCCGCCTCTGACCCGCCCCCGGAAGGACAGCACCGCATGCTCATCCCCCAGCCCCGCTCCCGCGTCGACGGTGTCGGCACGTTCACGCTCGACGAGCGGACCCGCGTCGCCGCGGACCCGGCCGCCGAGCCGGTCGCGCAGTACCTGCAGCAGGTGCTCCGCGCCTCCACCCGACTGCCCCTCCTCGGTGCCGGCGGAGTGACCGACGTGCCGGTCGTCGCCCTGCGGATCGCCACCGACCCCGAGGGGCTGCCGGCCGGCCCCGGGGGCGACCGCTCCGAGGCCTTCCGGCTCGAGGTCACCACGGACGGTGTGGTCGTCACCGGCGGCGCACCGGCCGGCGTCTTCTACGGCGTCCAGGCCCTGCTGCAGCTCCTGCCCGCCGACGTGTACCGCCGCGGACGGGTCCGCACGGACGGGTGGGTGCTCCCGGCGACGGTGGTCGAGGACGCCCCGGCCTTCGCCTGGCGCGGGGTGATGCTCGACGTCGCCCGGCACTTCCGCACGAAGGCCGAGGTCCTGCGCCTGGTCGACCAGCTCGCGGTGCACCGCATCAACCGCCTGCACTTCCACCTCACCGAGGACCAGGGCTGGCGGATCGAGATCAAGAAGTACCCGCGGCTCACCGAGGTCGGTTCCTGGCGCACCGAGTCGCAGGTCGGCGCGCACGTCCCGGACGCCGACGGCACGCTGCGGGTCGCCGGGTACGACGGCCGCCCGCACGGCGGCTCCTACACCCAGGACGACATCCGCGAGATCGTCGCCTACGCCGAGGACCGCTTCGTCACCGTGGTCCCGGAGATCGAGACGCCGGGCCACGTCCGCGCCGCCCTCGCCGCCTACCCGGAGCTCGGCGTGCACCCCGAGCGCGACCTCGACGTCTGGACGGAGTGGGGCATCGCGCACGACGTCCTGAACGCCGAGGACAGCACGGTGCAGTTCTTCCGCGACGTGTTCGACGAGGTCGTCGCGCTGTTCCCCTCCGAGTACATCGGGCTCGGCGGGGACGAGTGCCCGAAGGACCAGTGGGAGGAGGACCCGCGGATCCAGGAGCGCATCCGCGAGCTCGGGCTCCACGACGAGGAGCAGCTGCAGGCGTGGATCGTCGGGCAGCTCGCCGCGCACCTCGAGTCGCACGGCCGTCGGGCATTCGGGTGGGACGAGATCCTCGAGGGCGGGACGCTCTCGCCGTCCGCGACCGTCGTGTCGTGGCGCGGTCTGCAGGGGGCGGTCACGGCAGCGCGCCGGGGGCACGACGTCATCTCCACGCCGGACGACCAGGTGTACCTCGACTACCGCCAGAGCGACCTGCCGAACGAGCCGATCCCGGTGTCGATCGTGCTGACGCTCGACGACGTGTACGCGTTCGACCCGGTCCCCACCTCGCTGACCGACGAGGAGCGCGCGCACGTCATCGGCGGCCAGGCGAACATGTGGACCGAGCACGTCGACACCGTCCGTCGGCTCGACTACCAGCTGTTCCCGCGCGTGGTCGCCCTGTCCGAGGCACTCTGGTCGGCCGACGTCGCCGGACCGCGGGACGTCGCGGACTTCCGGCGACGGCTCGAGGAGCACCTCGCACGGCTCGACGCCCTCGGCGTCGAGTACCGCCACGAGTCCGGCCCGCGACCGTGGGAGGAGCGGCCCGGCGTGCCGGGACGGCCGCACAGCCGCGAGGAGCGCGCGGCCTACATCGACGCGATCACGGCGAACATCGCGGACGGTGCGCCGGCGCAGTAGGCGTCACCATGCGACGGACGGGAGGCACGGGGCGGCCCGGCACCGCGCCTCCCGTCCGTCGCGTGGTCACCCCACCGCGCGATCCACCCGAGTCTGCCGGGATCAGCCGTCCGCGGGCGGGATGATCGTCTCGAGCAGCCGGAGCACGCGTTCACCGTCGACGGCCTCCGGATCCAGCAGCCACTGGACCTGCAGACCGTCGGACGCGGCGATGCCGAGGCTCGCCAGGTCGACCGGGTCGAGGTCGGCCCGGATGCGTCCGGCTGCCTGGTCGGCGGCGATGAGCTCCGCCAGGTCCGCGCGGAGCCGGGTGAAGCGCTCCCGCATGAAGTCGCGCGTCGCGGGGTGCCCCTCCTGCACCGCGTCGGCCGCGAGGGTCGTGTACAGCTGCACGAGCCCGGGCACCTCGCGGTTCCGCGAGGCGCTCTCGCGCATGTCGCCGATCGCCGACCGCATCCGGTCGGGGGCGTCCTGCTCGCGCACCTCGTGTTCGCGGTAGACCGCGAGCAGGAGTTCGTCGCGGCTCGGGAAGTAGTGCCGGAGCGCGGCGTGGGTGATGCCGAGCGCGTCGGCCACCGACCGGAGGGACGAGGCGTCCACGCCCTGCGCGGCGACCATCCGGATCATCTCGTCGAGGATCTGGGCGCGACGCTCGGTGCCCTTGCGGTACCCGCCGCGCCGGGGCGGGGTCGCGTCGTCGTCGACCTCGTGCGTCATCCCCCCAACTTACCGCTGGAAGGTTTTCGCGCCACCCTCGTCGGGACGCCCTCGTCGCGCCACCCACGCCGGGGCACTACGAGTCGATGGGCTCCGCGGCGCCGTCGGGGTCGACCGTGTACTCGTCGACCGGGGTCGGGGCACCGCTGGCGAGCGCGTCGGTGATCTGCGTGAGGCACCGCGCGAGCACCTCGTTGTCCTCGCTCGACAGGTGGTCCATCACGCCCACGACCGCCTCGTGGAACCGGGCGTAGGACGAGTCGATCTTCTCGGCGGCCTGCACCGTCGGCTCGAGCACCTGTGCGCGCCGGTCGGTCGGGTGCGGCACGCGGACGATGTCGCCCTTCGCCACCAGGCCGTCGACGATCTTCGTGACCGAGGCGTTCGACACGTTGAGCATCACCGCGAGGTCCTTCGGACCCATCGCGCGCCCGTCGCGGTGCGCCTGCAGCATGTACCGGACCGTCAGGAACTCGTTCTTCGTCAGACCGCTCTCGGTCCGGGCCTGCTCGAGTTGCTGCTCCTCGGCGTGCTGCAGCCGGAGCAGGGCGTCCACGGCGACCTTGGCCGCACGCGACCGCGGCTCCCGGGCGTAGAGGTGCACGTGCTCGCGGCGGACGACGGTCAGTGGCATCTGCGGGTCGGGTCTCTCTGTCGGGCGGATCCGGTCGGAGCGGGTGGCTACGCGGTGGGCGCCGTGAAGAAGTCAGCGTACGACGGTTCGGTCCGCACGGACAGGAGCGCCGGGTCGTGGATCCGGCGGGACACGTAGGCGTCGATGACGGCCGGGTCGGTCAGGCCCACCCGCGTGGAGGTCACGGTGGGTCGTGCGGTCCTCGGCATCCCGGTGTAGGTGCTGTGCATGCGTGGTCCCGCCTTCCTGCGTCGGTGGCGTCCGTCGGTGTCGTCCGGCCCGGACGGCAGAACTGTTTCACGGCGCGAACGATCAGCGCAACGAACCTTTTGCGTTCTGTACGGTTCGCGCAGCACCCCACGGGGCGGGGCCAGGATGGGTCCCATGGCCTACATCGCCGCGGACGACCGCTACGACTCCATGCCCTACCGCCGGACCGGCCGCTCGGGCCTCGATCTGCCGCTGCTCTCGCTCGGCTACTGGCACAACTTCGGGGACGACAAGCCGTTCGAGACGCAGCGTGCGATCAGCCGCCGCGCCTTCGACCTCGGCATCACGCACCACGACCTCGCCAACAACTACGGGCCGCCCTACGGCGCGGCCGAGGTGAACTTCGGTCGGCTCATGCGCGAGGACTTCCGGCCGTACCGCGACGAGATGGTGGTGTCGACCAAGGCCGGGTGGGACATGTGGCCCGGCCCGTACGGTCAGGGCGGCGGCTCGCGGAAGTACGTGCTCGCGTCGCTCGACCAGTCCCTGCAGCGCACGGGCCTCGACTACGTCGACGTCTTCTACTCGCACCGCCTCGACGCCTCGACGCCGCTCGAGGAGACGATGGGCGCGCTGCACACCGCCGTGCAGCAGGGCAAGGCGCTGTACGTCGGCATCTCGTCCTACGACGCCGAGCGCTCCCGGCAGGCCGCCGCGATCCTCCGCGACCTCGGGACCCCGCTGCTCATCCACCAGCCCTCGTACTCGATGCTCAACCGCTGGATCGAGACCGAGGGGCTCCTCGACGCCGCCGGCGACCTGGGCTTCGGTGTGATCGGCTTCACCGCCCTCGCGCAGGGCCTGCTCACGGGGCGGTACCTCGACGGGGTGCCCTCGGACTCGCGCGCGGCGGCGGGCAAGTCCCTCGACGCCGGCACCCTGACGGACGAGGTCGTCGAGCACCTCCGGGCGTTGAACGACATCGCGTCCGAGCGCGGGCAGAGCCTGGCGCAGCTCGCGCTCGCGTGGGCGCTCCGCGACGAGCGGGTGACCTCGCTCGTGATCGGTGCGTCGCGCGTCGAGCAGCTCGAGCAGAACGTCGCGGCGCTCGGGAACCTGTCGTTCACCGACGACGAGCTCCGCCGGATCGACGAGCACTCGGTCGGCGTCCTCGACGTCGACCTGTGGTCCGGCGCCCGTTCCGGCCAGGTGAGCTGACCCCCGCCCGCGCCCCCGCCTCTTCCGGAAGCGGGGGCGGAAGGGTCGCGTCAGGCCAGGCCGAGCCGCGCGTCGAGCACCTCGAGCAGCCGCTGCCGGAACGGCACCGACGACCACCCGTGGTCCGCCCCCTCGACGACCGTCAGGACGGCGCCCGGCAGGAGCTCGGCGTAGCGGCGCCCGTACGACACCGGCACGATCGCGTCCTCGGTGCCGTGCACGACGTCCGCCGGGCCGGTGTAGTCGGCGACGGGCGCGTACACGTCGAGACCGTCCTCGACGTCGGCGATGAACGCCGTGCCGAGCACCATCCCACCGAAGTCGAACCACCCCTGCTCCCGCGCCGGGGCGAGGGGCTGGCCCTGGATCGCGTCGTGCTCGGTGATGTCGTCGACGACGACGCCCGCCGGCGACCACAGCGTCAGGCTGCGGACCGCGTCCGGCACCCGGGCCGCGGCGAGCGCCGACTCCACCGCGCCGAGGCTGTGCGCGACGACGTGCACGCCCTGCCCCCGGTCGGCGGCGCGGATCATCGCGACGACCTGCTCGACCTCGTCACGGATGGTGATGTCGGCGAACTCGCCGTCGCTCGCGCCCTGTCCGAGCCGGTCGTGGCTGCGGACCACCGCGCCCCGGGCGACCAGGTGCCGTGCGGTCTGCACGAACAACTGGTGACCGCCGAGGGCGCTGTCGCTGAAGCCGTGGACGAGCAGCACGACGGGGGCGTCCCGTGCGGCGCCGTCCCGCGGTTCCCACTGCCACCCGCGGATCGTCGACCCGCGGTGCTCGAGGGTCGTCGCGGTGGTCCGGGGGTCGACCCCGCGCAGGGGCACGCCACCCATCAGTTCGTCCGGTCCGCCCACCCGGCCGGCAGGTCGCCGGGCGCGGTGTCGACCACGGACTCGTCGTCCTCGCCGACGTGCTCGAACAGCGTGATGTGCGCGAACTCGGGGACCACGTAGATCGGGTAGGTCGGTCCCTCGTCGCGGAACCGCTGCATCTCGTCGAGGTGGTCGTTCTGGAAGAGCACGGTCTTCTGCCCGTCGAGCTCGATCCAGCGCGGGAAGAAGATGGTGCCGTGCAGGACGCGCTGCTCGGGCAGGACGTTCACGACGACGCTGGTGCCGGTCGGCTCGTTCCAGGAGACCTTGTAGACGCCGGGCGCCAGCGCGACGAGGTCGACCGTCTGGTCCTTGACCCAGCGACCGCCGACGTGGCCGGTGTGGATGCGGTAGTCGATGGTCGTGGCGTTCTTGACGTACATCTCGTACTGCCAGCCGTTGGCGTACGTGTAGACGAAGCGGTGGCCGACGATGCCGGTCAGGTCCTGGGGCGGTTCGGGGTGTTCGACGGAGGTGGTGGTGTCCATGTCCCCAGCGTGCACCCGAAGTGGTTTTGTTGCAAACAAAACTGCCTGGTAGTCTGCCGAGCATGCGGGGTACCGGGGATGAGACGGCACGGGTCGCACGGCGCCTGAGCGACCGGATCGGTCCGTTCCGCCGGACGCTCCTGCGGACCTCGCGCGTCGCCGCCGGCCTGCCCGACATCCCGGACGCCCAGGTCGAGGTCATGCGGGCGCTCGGGGCCGACGAGGCCGGCTCCGCACCGTCGGCACTGGCGTCCCGCCTCGGCCTGGCGCGCTCGACCGTCAGCAACCTCGTGTCGTCGATGGAGCAGGCGGGCCTCGTCGAACGGCGGCTCGTCGGCGGCGACGGACGGCGGGCCACCGTGCACCTGACCCCGCTCGCGACCGAGCGACTCCGCACCTACGACGAGGCCGCGACCACCGTCCTCGTGGACGCCCTGGGTCGCCTGTCCGCGGACGACCGCGCCGCGCTGGCCGCCGCCCTCCCCGCCCTCGAGCGCCTGCACCGCGAGATCACCCCGCCGCCCGCATCCTGACTCCCAGTTGCTTCCGAGCGGTCTCTCGGCACTCCTGAGGCGAGAGTGCTACAACAGATCGCAGTTGAGTCGAGGGGACTCAACCAGGACACGAAGGAGTTGATCTCGATGACGATGCAGTTCGACCCGTTCCGCGAGCTCGACCGACTCGCCGGCTCCCTGCTCGGGGCCGGAGCCGGTGCTCCGCGCTCGATGCCGATGGACCTGTACCGCACGGGTGACCACTACGTCCTCGACGTCGACCTGCCGGGCATCGACCCGGGCTCGGTCGACGTGGACGTCGACGGTTCCGTGCTCACCATCCGGGCGGAGCGCACCCTCGGTGCTCCGGAGGGCTCGCAGTGGCTCACCCGCGAACGCCAGCCCGGCACGTTCGTCCGGCAGCTGACGCTCGGCGACCACCTCGACACCGCACGCGTCACCGCCGCGTACGACAACGGCGTGCTGAGCGTGACGATCCCGGTCAAGGAGTCGGCGAAGCCCCGCCGGATCGACGTCACCACCGGTGGCGGCGCCCAGCAGCTCGCGGTCGGCACCGCCGAGCAGTAGGCGGGGGCGCGGTGACGACGTTCATCAACGCGCTCCTCGCCGTCGCGGTCGTCACGGCGGCCCTCGTCGTGACGAGCCTCGACCGCCGGACCGCGGTCCTCCTCGGCGCGGCCGGCAGCACGACGGGCAGCTTCCTCACCTGGCTCGTCGCGCCGGACGCCTGGTCGGAGATCCCGGTCGTGCCGTGGCTCGCGGCGGCCGCCGGGACGGTCGCGCTCATCGTTCTGTGGAGCGCGACGCGGATGTGGTCCGGCATCTTCGAGCCGCCGCGACCGGTTGCGGACGACGACACGGCCGCCCTGGCGACCGTGGGCGCGGAGCAGTGACCACCTGACGGACGGGAGGCCCGGTGCACGCTCGCACCGGGCCTCCCGTCCGCCGTCGGGTCGCGCCGGACGATCCCGTCGGGCGACCCGGGTGACCGTCACTCCTTGTTCAGCTTGTCCTGCACCAGGCCGGCTGTCTTCTCGACCACGTTCGGCAGCTCGGTCGTGCCGTAGAACCGCACGTCCGGGTGCGTGGGCGGCGGCATCGGCACCGACGAGGTGGGGCCGTCGTGGTACGAGTACTCGCCCTTGCCGTCGAACGACGGACCGCTCGCCCACGGGCCGTCACCGGCCTGCTTCCCGTCCGAGAAGTTCAGGTACTGGTAGCTGAACTCCGTGTGCTCCTTCGCCTGCGGGAACTTGTTCGGGACGGGGAAGTCCTCGATCCCCTTCTCGCGCAGCTCGGCGGCGGCCGTGGCCCACATGTTCTGGTGCATCGTGTCGCGGGCCAGGAGGAACGAGAGCAGGTCCCGCACGCCGTGGTCGTCGGTCATGTGGTACAGCCGGGCGACCTGGACCCGGCCCTGCATCTCGGCGTTGGCGTTCGCCGTGAAGTCGGCGAGCAGGTTGCCGCTCGCGGTGATGTAGCTGCCCTGCCAGGGGTTGCCGTTGCTGTCGACGGGGCGCGCGCCCGCGCCGGCGACGATGCCCTGCTGGATGTCGGTGCCCCCGACGACCGCGGCGACCGTGGGGTCGTCCTGCACGGCGTCCTCCGTGATGCCGAGGGGGCTCTTCTCGAGCAGCTGCGCGATCATCGTCGCGAGCATCTCGACGTGGCCCATCTCCTCGGCACCGATGCCGAAGACCATGTCGCGGTACTTGCCGGGCATGTGCATGTTCCACGCCTGGAACTGGTACTGCATCGCGACGGAGATCTCGCCGTACTGACCGCCGAGCACCTCCTGCAGCTTGCGTGCGTACACGGCGTCCGGCTTGTCCGGGGTCGACTTGAACTGGAGTTCCTGCTTGTGGAAGTACATCGCGTTCTCCTGCTTCGCTGGCGGTCGGGTCGTCGGTGCCAACGGTCCGCGCGGCCGTCTGGGTGCCCGTCCGGGCTGGACGGATGGCGCGGGATCGATGGCCGGATCGCGCGGACCGCCGCTGCCGGATCGGCCTACGGTGTGCGGCATGGACCTCGAACTGCGTGACCGTGTCGCCCTCGTCGTCGGCGGACGGGGGTACATCGGCGCCGCCGTCGCCGAGACCCTCCGTCGGGAGGGCGCGCGGGTGGTGGTCGCCTCGCGGAGCGCGGACGGCGACGACGCCGTCGCGATGGACACCGCCTCGCAGGAGTCGGTCGACGCGGCCGTCTCCCGGGTGTTCGAGCAGCACGGCCGCATCGACGTCCTCGTCGTGACCGCGGCGCCGGCGGCCGGCACCCTCGACCCCGAGCGCGCGTCGGACCCGGAGCAGGTCGCGGCGGCGATCGACGGCAAGGCCCTCGGCTTCCTGCGGGTCGCGAACGCGGTGCTGCCGCACCAGCGCGCGGCCGGGTCCGGGCGCGTGGTGGTGATCAGCGGGCAGAACGCCTACCTGGCCGGGAACGTCACGACGTCGCTCCGGAACGCGGCGACGAGCATCATCGCGAAGAACCTCGCCGACCAGGTGGCCGGCACGGGCGTCGCCGTCAACGTCGTGAACCCCGGCTCCGTGACGGACGAGCCGGCCGCCGAGGTGCAGCGGGGCGCCGGTGGGGAGTCCAGCCCGCAGCAGATCGCGGACCTGGTCGCGTTCCTCGCCTCACCGCGGTCCGCGGTGAGCGGCGAGTCCGTGTCGATCGCGCACCGCGTGCTCGGGCAGCTCACGATCTGACGGGACGCCGTGCCGGACGGGAGGCGCGCGGTGCGGCCGCCACGGGCCTCCCGTCCGACGCGTGGCGGGTCACGAGCCGTGCTCGCTTCGTCCTGCAGGACGACGGCCTTCGTCCCTCCGCCCGATGCCCCGGTACCGGGCGGTCGGCGAGGCTCGGTGGCATGGAGAGTTCGACCAAGCACGTGATCGCCACCCTCGCCACCTGCGCCGCCATCGTCGTGGTGACCGCCGTCGCGCTCGTCGCGATGTCGCCCGTCCCGTGAGCCGGTGGCCGCGCGGCCGTCGTGCGATGATCGAGCCGTGACGGACCGGCGCACGTTCCTCCGGCCGATGCGGACCCGGTCGATCGTTGCCGACCTCGTCTGGGCCGCACTCGCCGCGCTGCTCTTCACCGCGCCGATCGAGCTCGAGCTCGAGCGCGCGAGCCTGCTCGCGGTCGTCGCCGCGTGCGCCGCGATCGCCCTTCGCCGCCTGACGCCGAGCGGCGCGATGGTGATGACGGTCGTCCTCGGGGCCGTGCAGGTCACGGGCGGCGAGCGCCCCTCCCTCGTCGACCTCGCCATCGCCGTGGTCATCGGCACCGCCGCCGTCCTCGGCACCCGCACCGAGGCCGTGGTCGCCGGCATGCTCGCCGTCGTCGCCGGGGTCTCGGCATCCATGTACCTCTCCACGACCGGTTACCGCTACGCCCTGCTGCTGAACGGGCCGAGTGACCAGGTCGCCCTCGTCCTCGCGGCCCCGTCGCTCGTCCTGCTCTCCGTGTGGGCCGGCGGACTCGCCGGGCGGGCCGTCCGCTCGCAGGTCGCCGAGGCCGCACGGCGTGCCGAGGCCGAGGCGGCCGCGAGCCGCGCCGAGGCCGTGGCGAACCGGGCCGAGGCCGTCGCCACCCGCGCGGTCGACGAGGCCGAGGCCGAACGCATCCGCGCCGACATCGCCCGCGACGTCCACGACGTCGTGGGGCACTCGCTCGCGGTCATCATCGCGCAGGCCGACTCGGTGCCGTTCCTCGACGACGAGGCCCGCATCCGCGAGGTCAGCGCCACCATCGCGAGCACCGCCCGCAGCTCCCTCGTCGAGGTCCGGCAGGTGCTCGGGCACATCGACGGGTCCGAGGCCG
Organism: Curtobacterium citri; assembly: GCF_030362955.1. Classification (NCBI taxonomy): domain Bacteria; kingdom Bacillati; phylum Actinomycetota; class Actinomycetes; order Micrococcales; family Microbacteriaceae; genus Curtobacterium; species Curtobacterium citri. The sequence continues at coordinate 432,394 of NZ_JAUCML010000003.1, read as the reverse complement.
CAGCGGACCCGACGTCGTTCGACGAGATCGTCCGCGGCATCCGCGAGGCCGGCGTCGACGTCGAGCACGCCGTCCGCGGTGTCGCCCGGCCCCTCGGCGCGGTGCACGGCACGGCGGCACGACGGGTCCTGCAGGAGATGCTCACGAACGCGCTGCGCCACGGGGTGCCCGGCGGCTCCGTCGAGGTCCGCGAGACCTGGCGCTCGGCCGACCTCGTGCTCGAGGTGGAGAACGCCGTGCCGACCGCCGCCCTGCCCGTCGGCGGCGCGCTCGGACTCGAGGAACTCGCCGCGCGCCCCGTCACCGGCGAGCAGCCGACGGTCGCCGGCACCCGCGGTTCCGGGCGCGGGCTGACCGGCATGCAGACCCGACTGACCACGATCGGCGGGTCGTTCGACGCCGCCGTGCTGGACGCCGTGTTCGTCGCGCGCGCCCGCATCCCGTTCGACGTCCGAGGGGGGACGACACGATGACCGACCCGATCCGCATCCTGCTCACCGACGACCAGGCGCTCTTCCGCGCCGGGCTGCGCGTCGTGCTCGACGCACAGCCCGACATGGAGGTGGTCGGCGAGGCCTCCGACGGCGCCGAGGCACTCGACCGCGTCCGCGAGCTCCACCCCGACGTGGTCCTGCTCGACATGCGGATGGCGGGCGTCGACGGGGTGGAGACCGTGCGTCGGCTCTTCTCCGGCGAGGTCGAGGGACCGCTCCCCCGCGTGGTGGTGCTCACGACCTTCGGGCTGGACCCGGCGGCGGCGACCGCGATCCGCCTCGGCGCGAGCGGCTTCCTGCTCAAGGACACCACCCCGCCGTTCCTGTTCGCGGCGGTGCGGGCCGTCCACGAGGGCAGTTCGGTGATCGCGCCGAACGACCTGTCGCAGCTGTTCGGCGCGGACGTCGACCGGGCACCGGCCCCGCAGCCCGAGGCCTTCCAGACGCTAACGGACCGGGAGCGCATCGTGTTCGGGTGGGCCTCCCGAGGGCTCTCCAACGCGGAGATCGCCGCCCGGGAGTTCGTCACCGAGTCCACCGTGAAGACGCAGATCTCGAGCATCCTCGGCAAGCTCGCGCTGCGCGACCGCGTGCAGCTCGTCGTCTACGCGCACGACCACGGGCTGGCGGGCGCCCGCGAGGACGGACCGGCCCCCGCCTGAGGTCAGCTCGCGGCGTCGATCCCCAGGGCGTCGCCGAGCCCGAGGGTGCGCTGCGCCAGGTCGCACTGCGACGACGCGGGCTTCATGACGAGCCCGGACGCCTGCGCCGTGTGGCCGAGCCCGTAGGTGTGCCCCCACTCGTGCGTCGCGACGCCGCGCAGGTCGAACCGCGCGCCGGAGCACGTCGCCGACGACGACCACGCGTACGAGGTCGTGTACCGCTGGTCCATCTCGACCGCGACACCGGAACGCGACCACACGCACGTGGTGGCGAGGGTGCCCGAGCGCAGCGACCCCCACCCGGTGACGCTCGCACCGCTCGGCGAACCGCACCCACCGTTCGCCGTGACGGCCGGAGCCTGCGTGGTCGTGCCGAGGTAGGTGTTCGCGGCACCGGAGGTGATCGTCCGACCGCAGGTCTTCAGGGTCCCGGTCCAGGCGTTCGCGGCCGCCCTGAGCGCCGCGGCGTCCGTCGCCCGGGCCCCGGACGGGTTCGACGACCAGCGGACGGGCGACGTCCACCGGTACCCGAGCAGCGCGTACGTCCGGTTCGTGCAGCTCGACGCGGGAGCGGGCTTCGTCGCGGTCGCCGCCATCGGGTGCGCGGTCGTACCACCACCGGTCAGCCGCTCGTGCAGGCTCCGGACCTTCCGGATCGCCGCCGGCGCACCGGACCACTCGCCCTCGACCGCCACCGCGACGCCCGAGCGACCCGTGTTCGTGATCGAGACGTCCCCGGGGTCGACCGCGCCCGCGGCCGCGACCGGGAGCGCCGACACGGTCGTGCCGGGCGACGGCACCACGAAGCGACGGCCGTCCGGCAGCGTGACCGTACCGCGCTCGACGGCGCACCCGCGGCCGAGGTCGCGGACGGTGATGCGGTCACCGCTGCACGTCGACGCGGCCTCGGCGGGCGCGACCCCGACGGACGTGGACACGATCGCGACGAGCACGGTCGAGAGGGCGACCGCGGCAGCGGTCACGGACGGCGTCCGCACGATGGTCCTCCTGGGGCACGAGCACCGGACGGACCCGGAGCGACGCCGATCAGTGTGCGCAACGCTCCGCGGGGTGGTCAACCCCCCGACCCGGGATGCCCCGTCCGGGTGTCGACCCCGTTGCCCGGGCACCGAGCGCTCCGCTCGACCCGGCCGTGCGCCGGACCGTGCCGACCGACCGGGTGACCGACGAGTCGGGGGCGGGGCGAGCCTCCAGGCCGGGTCTTCCGGGTCGACACGACCGGGCGGGAACGCGGAACGGCCCCCGGGATTCCTCCCGGGGGCCGTTCCTCACCTGGTGCGCGAGGGGGGACTTGAACCCCCACGCCGTTTCCAGCACACGGACCTGAACCGTGCGCGTCTACCAATTCCGCCACTCGCGCCAGCCCGGCAACACTAGCACGCGGCGGACGGTGCCCGTGACCACGCACAGACGAGCAGGAGCGCCAGCCACTACCATGCAGGGGTCCCTGACCGACGACCGGGAAGACACATGGGCCTCTTGGACAGCTTCGAGCGTGGGTTGGAGCGCGCCGTGAACGGCGCGTTCGCGAAGACCTTCCGCTCCGGCGTGCAGCCCGTGGAGATCTCGAGCGCCCTGCGCCGCGAGCTCGACACGAAGGCGGCCGTGGTCTCCCGCGAGCGGATCCTCGTGCCCAACGAGTTCACCGTGCGGCTCGCCCCGCCGGACCACTCACGCATGCACGACGTCGGCCAGCCGCTCATTGACGAACTGACGCAGATGGTGCAGCAGCACGCCGTCGCGCAGAACTACTCGTTCTCCGGCCCGGTCTCGATCCGGCTGCAACAGGACGGCACGCTCTCGACCGGTCTCCTCGAGATCGACGCCTCGACCGTGCAGCGCGACGTCGCCTGGGTCGCCGTGCTCGACATCGGGTCGCAGCGCCACCGGCTCCGACGCGGCCGCACCGTGATCGGGCGCGGGACCGACGCCGACATCACCATCGCGGACACCGGGACGAGCCGGAAGCACGTCGAGGTCATCTGGGACGGCGAGCACGCCCAGGCGAACGACCTCGGGTCCACGAACGGGTCGAAGCTCGACGGGCAGCGCTTCGAGCAGGCCATCGTCGAGCCGGACTCGACCATCGAGATCGGTCGTACCCGTATGGTGTTCCGGGTGATCCCCGAGAGCGACGGAGGTGCTCGATGACCACAGGCCTGACCCTGCTCGTCCTGCGCTTCGCCTTCCTCGCGGTGCTGTGGCTGTTCGTCTTCGTGATCGTCTTCGCGCTGCGGAGCGACCTGTTCGGCCAACGCGTCCGCACCGTCCCGACCGATCCGAAGGCCGGCGCGTCCGGTCCGACGACCCCGACGGTGCCGGCAGCGGCCGCCGCGGCTCCCGCCGGGGCGGGTGCGTTCACCGAGATCATCGGCCAGCCCGCCGGCGGACAGCAGCGTCCGTCCGCCACGGGCACGCCCACGCGGCTCGTCATCACCGAGGGCTCGCGCGAGGGCCTCGAGATGCCCCTCGGCGGCGGCCCCATCACCATCGGGCGCTCCAGCGAGTCGAACGTCGTCATCCGTGACGACTACACCTCGACCAACCACGCCCGCCTCGACCTCCGGGCCGACGGCTGGGTCCTGTCCGACCTCGAGTCCACGAACGGCACGTTCGTCGACGGTCAGAAGGTGACCGCTCCCGTGCACGTCGCGGAACGGACGCCGATCACGATCGGGACGACGACGTTCGAGCTGCGGCGGTAACCGGGACATGACGGCTCGCACGCTGAGCGCCGCTGTGTCCCACGTGGGGCGCATCCGCGCCAACAACCAGGACTCCGGGTACGCCGGCACGCACCTGTTCGCCGTCGCCGACGGCATGGGCGGGCACGCCGGTGGCGACGTCGCCTCGGCGATCGCCATCCGCCGGATCCGCGAGGTCGACCGCGAGTTCCCCTCCGCGCACGACGCCGAGTTCGCCCTGCAGTCCGCGCTCATCGCCGCGAACCAGCTCGTCACCGAGACGGTCTTCGAGCACCAGGAGCTCACCGGCATGGGCACCACGGTGTCCGCCCTCATCCGCGTCGGCGAGCAGATCGCCATCGCCCACATCGGCGACTCGCGCATCTACCGGATGCGCGACGGCGAGCTGCAGCAGATCACGTCGGACCACACGTTCGTCCAGCGGCTGGTCGACAGCGGCCGGATCACGCCGGAGGAGGCGGCCGTGCACCCGCGCCGCTCGGTGCTCATGCGCGTGCTCGGCGACGTCGACGCCGCGCCCGAGGTCGACACGGCCGTCATGGACATCCAGACCGGGGACCGCTGGCTGCTCTGCTCGGACGGTCTGTCGTCGTACCTGGCCGAGGAGCGGATCCGGCACGCGCTGGCGTCCACGATGGACGCCAACCAGGTGACGCAGCGACTCGTCAAGGAGACGCTCGACCACGGCGCCCCGGACAACGTCACCGTCGTCGTCATGGACGTCACCGACACCGAGCCCGAGGACGACGACGACGCCGCGACGACCGTCGGGTCCGCGGCCGCTCCGCTCACGTTCGAGGCGTCGACCGGTCGCAAGCCGATCCGCCTCCCCACGATCCTGCTCCACCCGCTCAAGGTCTCCACCGCCCCCGAGGACTCGCACTTCGAGCCGGAGTCCGACCAGTTCTTCGCCGAGCTCATCGCCGAGGACCGCCGGCGACGCATCCGTCGTCGGATCGCGTGGACGATCGCCCTCGTGGTCGCCGTCGCCGCCCTCGTCGGCGCCGTCTGGCTCGGCTGGCGGATCACGCAGGCGCACTACTACGTCGGGACCGACCGCGGCACCGTCGCGATCTACCGCGGCGTGCAGCAGTCGATCGGTCCGATCGCCCTCTCCGACGTGTACGAGGACACCGACGTCACCGTCTCGTCGCTGCCCGACTACACGCGGGAGAACGTCCGCTCGACGATCAACGCGCAGTCCCTGTCCGACGCGCGCGACATCGTCGACCGCCTGCGCAAGGCCGCTGAGACCGGGCAGGACCAGGCCGGCACCGGTGGGGACGGCGGATCGTCGTCACCCACGCCGACGCCGTCCCGCTCCGCCGCACCGTCGGGCAGCGCCTCGCCCTCCGCGTCGCCGGGAGCCCGTCGGTGAGCGCCGCGACCGCGCAGTCGTTCACGCAGGCGATCACGATCAAGCTGCGTGAGCCCGCCCGCGCCCGGAACCTCGAGCTCGTGCTGCTCGTCATCGCCTGCGGCATCTGCGCCGGTGCGATGGTGCTCGTGCAGCTCGGCACCAAGGGACGCCTGTTCGACACCGGCGTGCTGTGGGTCGGCGGCGGCATCCTCGGACTCGCGCTCGTCATGCACGTGGTGCTCCGGGTCGTCGCCAAGAACGCGGACCCGTTCGTCCTGCCGATCGCGCTCGTGCTCAACGGCATCGGCATCGCCGAGATCTACCGCATCGACGTCCACAACGGCCTGACCGGCTGGGACGCGATCGGCGTCAAGCAGATCGTCTGGACGATGCTCGCCATGGTCCTGGCGACGATCACGCTCCTGGCCGTGCGGAACCACCGCTTCCTGCAGCGGTACCGCTACATCTTCATGGCCGCCACCATCGCGCTGCTCCTCCTGCCGATGCTGCCGGGCATCGGGTCGAACGTCGGCGGTGCGCGCGTCTGGATCCGGATCGGCCCCTTCTCGTTCCAGCCGGGTGAGCTCGCGAAGATCACCATGGCGCTGTTCTTCGCCGGGTACCTCGTGACCGCGCGCGACTCGCTGTCGATCGTGGGCAAGAAGTTCGCCGGGATGACGTTCCCCCGAGCGCGCGACCTCGGCCCGATCCTCGTCATGTGGGCCGCCGCGATGGCCGTCCTCGTGTTCCAGCGCGACCTCGGCACGGCGCTGCTCTACTTCGGGCTCTTCCTCGTGATGATCTACGTCGCCACGGCCCGGCTCGGCTGGGTCGTGATCGGCCTCGGCCTCTTCGTCGGCGGCGCCCTCGTCGCGCAGTCGGTCCTCGTGTACGTGCGGGGCCGGTTCGAGCAGTGGCTCGACCCGTTCGACCAGACGATCTTCGACCGGCAGACCCAGGGCAGCTACCAGCTGGTCCAGGGCCTGTTCGGCTTCGCGAACGGCGGCATCACCGGGACCGGCCTCGGGCAGGGGCGTCCGTACATCACCCCGGTCGCCAACGCGGACTACATCGTCGCGTCGCTCGGCGAGGAGCTCGGGCTCATCGGCGTCTTCGCGATCCTCGCGCTCTTCATCGTCCTGGCATCCCGGGGCCTGCGCGTCGCGTTCATGGCGCAGGACGACTTCGGCAAGCTCCTCGGCGTGGGCTTCGGCTTCATCATCGCGCTGCAGGTCTTCGTCGTCGTCGGCGGCATCACCCGGATCATCCCGGTCACGGGGCTCACGACGCCGTTCATGGCCGCTGGTGGATCGTCGCTCATCGCCAACTGGATCATCGCCGCGATGCTGCTGCGCCTCACCGACGCGATCCCCGCCGAACAACGCGTCCAGCAGGGCGCGATCCCGGCCGCCGCTCGCGGTCGCGGATCGTCCAGGAAGGAGCGCACCCGGTGAACCGACAGCTCCGCGGCGTCTCGACCGTCATCGTGCTCATGTTCGTCGCGCTCTTCGTGTCGACCACGTCCATCCAGTTCTTCGCCGCCGACTCGCTGCGCGCCGACTCACGGAACTCGCGCACGATCCTCGACAGCTACTCGACCAAGCGCGGCGCGATCCTGGTCGACGGCAGTCCGATCGCCGAGTCGACCCCCTCGGACGACCAGTACCAGTACCAGCGCAAGTACACGAACGGCGGGCTGTACTCGGCCGTCACCGGGTACTTCACGATCGGTCAGGGGAACGCCGGCATCGAGAGCGCCGAGAACGCCGTGCTCTCCGGCAACTCGGACGCGTCGTTCTTCCAGAACCTCAACGCCATCCTGACCGGACAGGACGTCCAGGGCGACAACGTCAACCTGACGATCGACCCCGACGTGCAGCGGGCGGCGTACGACGCGCTCGGCACGAACACGGGTGCGGTCGTCGCGATCGAACCGTCGACGGGGAAGATCCTCGCGATGGTGTCGAAGCCCGACTACGACCCGAACGCGCTCACCTCGCACGACACCGCCGAGGTCAAGGCGCAGTACGACGCCCTGCTCCAGCAGACCCCGACGCCGCTCCAGAACCGCGCGATCGGCGGCGACCTGTACACGCCCGGATCGGTCTTCAAGCTCATCGTGGCGTCCGCGGCCCTCAAGGACGGCAAGTACGACCTCGACTCCGAGTTCCCGAATCCGTCACGCCTGCAGCTGCCGGGCACCTCGTCGTACATCAACAACGCCGAGGGCGGCTCCTGCGGCGGTGGCGACACGGTCAAGCTGCGCACGGCGATCCAGAACTCGTGCAACATCCCCTTCGCGGAGCTCGGCCAGAAGCTCGGCTACGACGCCATCAAGTCCGTCGCGGACGAGTACGGCTTCGGTGACGCGATCGAGGTCCCGATGCGCGCGACCGCGAGCCAGTACCCCGACGTCGACTCGACCGCCCAGCTCATGCTGAGCGCCTTCGGCCAGGCCAGCGTCCGCGTCTCGCCGCTGCAGATGGCGATGGTCTCGGCGGGGATCGCCAACGGTGGCAAGGTCATGCAGCCGACGCTCGTCGACTCGGTCACGACCAGCGACCTGAAGACCGTCCAGTCCTTCTCGCCGAAGCAGTACAGCGATCCGCTGTCCGGCTCCGAGGCAGCCGACCTGACCGAGGCGATGCAGAGCGTCGTCAGCAGCGGGACCGGCACGAATGCCAGGATCGACGGTGTCGACGTCGCCGGGAAGACCGGGACGGCGGAAGGCGGTACGGGCGACCCGTACACGCTCTGGTTCACGGGGTTCGCCCCGGCGAAGAACCCCGAGGTGGCCGTCGCGGTCGTCGTCGGGAACGGCGGCGGGCTCGGGCAGTCTGGTGTCGGCAACACGGTCGCGGCTCCGGTCGCGAAGAAGGTCATGGAGGCGGTGCTGAACAAATGAGACCCACCAGCGGACTCACCTTCGGTGGGCGGTACCAGCTCTCCTCCCGGGTCGCGATCGGCGGCATGGGCGAGGTGTGGCAGGCGACCGACCTCGTCATCGGCCGGACCGTCGCACTCAAGATCCTGAAGGACGAGTACCTCGGCGACCCGGGCTTCCTCGAGCGCTTCCGCGCCGAGGCCCGGCACGCCGCCCTCGTCAACCACGAGGGCATCGCCAACGTCTTCGACTACGGCGAGGAGGACGGCAGCGCCTACCTCGTGATGGAGCTCGTCCCGGGCGAGGCACTGTCGACCATGATCGAGCGGGAGCACACGCTGCCGGTCGACAAGGTGCTCGACATCGTCGCGCAGACCGCGAACGCGCTGCAGGCCGCGCACGCGGTCGGCCTGGTGCACCGCGACATCAAGCCCGGCAACCTGCTCATAACGCCCGACGGTCGGGTGAAGATCACCGACTTCGGCATCGCCCGCATCGCCGACCAGGTGCCGCTGACGGCCACCGGTCAGGTCATGGGCACCGTGCAGTACCTGTCGCCGGAACAGGCGAGTGGCCACCCCGCCTCGCCGTCCACGGACATCTACTCGCTCGGCATCGTCGCGTACGAGGCGCTGGCCGGCCGTCGCCCCTTCACCGGGGAGTCGCAGGTCGCGATCGCGATGGCGCACATCAACGAGCAGCCGCCCGCGCTGCCCGGCGACGTGCCCGAGCCGGTCTCCGCGCTCGTGCTCTCCTGCATCGCGAAGAAGCCGGCCGACCGGCCCGCCACCGCGGCGAACCTCGCCCGCGCGGCCCAGGCCCTGCGCCGGGGCGACGTCGCGGCGGCCACCGTGGCGGTCCCCGCGATCGGCGGCGACGGCACGGTCGCGTTCAACCCGCCGCAGGGCGCCGGCAACGACGCCGCGACGGCGCTCATCGGCACCCAAGCCGGTGGCGCGGTCGGTGGTCCGCCCGGTACCCCGGGCTCGCCCGTCGGGCCCGAGGACGAGGAACCGCGGAAGAAGCGCGCCTGGATCTGGTGGGTCGTCGGCATCGTCGCCCTCCTCGTCATCGGCGCAGTCGTCGCGGCGTTCGCGCTCGGTGGCTCGAGCCAGCCCGACCCGAGTGCCTCGTCGTCTCGGCCGGCACCGACGCGGACCACCCCGCCGCCGAGCCAGACGCCGAGCGCCACGCCCACGGCATCGCGCCTGTTCCTCAACAAGAGCGACTACGTCGGCCGCGCCACCGACGACGCCGCGTCGGCGCTCCGCGGTCTCGGCTTCGAGGTGACCGTGCAGGACGGCAGCCCGGCACCGTCCGCCGACCAGGCGAACACGGTGGCCGACCTCACCCCGACGGGGAGCGTGACCAAGGGTGCACTCGTCACGATCACGCAGTACACGACCCCGCCGACGGCCAACAAGCCGAACACCCCGGACGCCGGCACCGTGTCGGAGACCGGTCAGGTCACCTTCAGCTGGTCCGCGGCGACGTGCCCGGACGGCTACTCGGTGTCGAAGTACACGTGGACCGTGTCGAACGGCAAGGACGCCTCGGGCGCGACCTCCGGCGACACCTCGTCGACCGCGGTCACGATCCAGGCGGACGCCGCGGGCGACCAGGTCGTCTTCGCGTACAACGTGACCTGCACGAGCCAGTCCGGTGGCACGCTCGCCGCCTCGGAGAACTCCGACTCGGCGACCGCCACGTGGGAGGCATCCGCCGAACCGACGCAGGACCCGTCCGACGGCACGAACCCGAGCAGCGGTCCGCAGGACTCGAACTGAGCGACACCCGAACGGGGGCTGTCGACACCGTTGTGTAACGGTTCGTCGGCGGCCCCCGTGGTCAGCCTCCCACCAGAGAGGGCTGCCGTACACTGACTCGGACGGACATTCGGAGGAGTACGTGCCTGAAGGTGTGACCGCGGGGATCACGCTCCTCGCGAACCGCTACGAGATCGGTGACGTCATCGGTCGCGGCGGCATGGCGACGGTGCACGTGGGCACGGACACCCGGCTCGGACGCAAGGTCGCCGTCAAGCTCCTCAAGCCGAGTCTGGCGAACGACCCCGCCTTCCGGATCCGCTTCCGGCAGGAGGCACAGGCCGCCGCCCGCATGGCGCACCCGACCATCGTCCGCGTCTACGACGCCGGCGAGGAGACGGTCACCGAGCCCTCCGGCGCCGAGGTGCAGGTGCCCTACATCGTCATGGAGCACGTCGACGGCCGCGCGCTGTCCGACGTCCTCGACGACGGCCCGCTCGCCCCGGCCGAGGCGGTCCGCATCACCGAGGGCATCCTCACCGCCCTCGAGTACTCGCACCGCGCCGGCGTCGTGCACCGCGACATCAAGCCCGCGAACGTCATGGTGACGCACAGCGGCCAGGTCAAGGTCATGGACTTCGGCATCGCGCGGGCGATCACCGACACCTCCGCCACGGTCGCGCAGACGACGTCGATCCTCGGCACCGCGTCGTACTTCTCCCCGGAGCAGGCGCGCGGCGAGACCGTCGATGCCCGGACGGACCTCTACTCCACGGGCGTGGTGCTCTTCGAGCTCCTGACCGGCCGACCGCCGTTCACCGGCGACTCGCCGGTCGCCGTCGCCTACCAGCACGTCAGCGAGCAGCCGGTCGCCCCGTCGACCCTCTCGCCGGACGTGTCGCCGGCACTCGACGCCGTGACCCTCCACGCCATGGTGAAGGACCGCACCCGGCGGTTCCAGAACGCCGCCGAGTTCCGGACCGACCTGCAGCAGGCCGCCGCTGGTCGGGTCCCGGTCTCGACGCGGACGCTCCAGCAGAACGCCGCGCACGACGCCTCGACCATGCTGTTCGGCGTCAACCCGCGCACGACGTCGAACCCGGCCGTCGCCTTCCGCGAGCTCGACGACGACACCGCGGAACACCGTCCGCAGCGCACGCAGAACCGTCCGCCGGTCGCGTGGATCTGGCTCGGCATCATCCTCACCGCCGCGGTCATCGCCGGCGTCGTCTTCTTCGTCGCCAACCTCCAGCCGGGCAAGGCCCCCGTGTCGTCGTCCGTGTCGGTGCCGAACGTCGTCGGTGCCACGTGGGACTCCGCGCGCGGCGAGCTCGAGAAGCGCGACCTCGGCGCCGTGGAGGTCGGCGAGAACTCCGACGACGTCGCGAAGGACACCGTGATCCGCACGGAGCCCGGCTCCGGCACCAACGTCGCCCGCAACCAGAGCATCCGCGTGGTGGTGTCGCTCGGACCGGAGCAGGTCGCCGTGCCCGACGTGGCGAAGCAGAGCCAGGACGCGGCCCAGCAGGCACTCGAGGCAGCGGGCTTCGAGGTCGGCGCGATCAACTCCGACTACTCACCGGACGTGCCGGAGGGCACGGTCATGAGCACCGACCCGGCGAGCAGCACGCAGCTCGAGAAGGGCTCCGTCGTCAACCTGACGGTGTCGAACGGCAAGGTCCGGCTGCCGAACGTCACGCAGCAGCCGATCTCGGCGGCGAACACGACGCTCGCGAACCTCGGGCTCGACGTGCAGGCGTCGCCGACCTACACCTGCACGGGCAACACGGTGACGCAGCAGAGCGCCCCGGAGGGTGACATCGCCCAGGGCAGCACGGTCGTCCTCACCTACTGCGCCGCTCCGGTTCGGCAGCCGTCGCAGCAGCCGTCGGCACCCGCGCAGGACGGCGGCCAGGGCAACGGTGGTCAGGGTGACGGCGGCCAGGGCGGCGGCGACCAGGGCGGCGACGGGCAGTAGTCCGCGCACGCTGTCGCGACCGCTCGGTCCGGCCGGGAGGCACGGCTCGCGCCCGCCCCGCCGGTCCGGCGTGGTCAGCCGGTACCGTCCCCCGCCGCGCACCTCTCGCGCGATCGTCGCGCCCCGGACGCGCTGCTGTCGCAGGCGGTCGGTGCGCTCAGGCGCGGTGCTCGGCGATCAGCGGGTTGAGCGCGGCCGCCCGCTCCGCGGCGCCCTCGAGACCGGTGGTCTCGAGCCAGTTGCCGACCATCCGGTAGCCGCCCTCGGTGAGGACCGACTCGGGGTGGAACTGGACCCCGTAGAGCGGATGGTCCCGGTGCTCGACGCCCATGATGACGCCGCCGCCGGTCCGGGCGGTCACGGTGAGCTCGTCGGGCACGGTGCCGTCGACGATCGCGAGCGAGTGGTAGCGGGTCGCCGTGAAGGGATGCGGCACCCCCGTGAACAGCACGCTGTCGTCGTGGTCGACCTGCGACGTCTTGCCGTGCATGAGCTCCTCGGCGTGCGTCACCGTCGCCCCGAGGGCCTCGGCGATGGCCTGGTGCCCGAGGCAGACCCCGAGCAGGGGCTTCTCCACCGCCATCGCGGCGTGCACGGTCGGGATGGACAGGCCGGCGTCCGCGGGTGTGCCGGGACCCGGAGAGAGCAGCACGCCGTCGTAGTCGGCGATGCGCTCGGCGATCTCGTCCTCGGCGAAGGCGTCGTTGCGCACGACGTCGGTCTCGGCGCCGAGCTGCTGCACGTACCCGTTCAGCGTGTAGACGAAGCTGTCGTAGTTGTCGATGACGAGGATCTTGGTCATGGTCGGATCACCGTACTCGTGGGGGATGTGCGCAGGCTCCTGAGGGTCTTCCCACACACGCGGTCACGGTAGGATACCGGCCATGGCCAAGGACAAGGACCGCACCAAGCCCGCCCGGAGGACCCGAGCCGACTCGGTCGACACGGCGGGTGACCAGCCCAACCCCGTGTGGTTCAAGCCGGTCATGTTCGGCTTCATGCTCGTCGGCCTCGCGTGGGTGATCGTCTTCTACATCTCGAACACGACCCTGCCGGTGCCGACCCTCGGTTCCTGGAACATCCTCATCGGCTTCGGCATCATGTTCGTCGGGTTCCTCATGACCACCCGGTGGCGCTGACCCTCTCCGACCACCACACGCCCGTCGTACCCCTCGGTACGGCGGGCGTCGTCGTTCCGGCCTCGATCGCGCTCTCCACAGGGTCGCGGTCGCTGATGCACGCTCGTCCACACCAGAACGGTGGCTTGTCCACAGTTCTCCACACATTCCACACGGTCATCCACATCCCGGCCCCCGAGTTATCCACAGCGGAGTCCACAGTGGGGATAATCACATCGGTGTAACTCACCGAGATGCCCCCAGTTGTGGAGAATTCGCGCCCGAGGTGTGGAGAACGAACGAACGCCCCGCTCCACCGAGTGGTGGAGCGGGGCGTTCGAGGAGCCGTGCGGCCGATCAGCCGATCACGTAGCCGCCGACGGTGAGGTACGCGGCGCCGATGCCGGCGACGAGCACCACCGCTTCGGCCACGAGCAGGCCGACCTGCAGCCGGCGCTGCCGGATGTTCCGGGTCTTCGAGAACACGAACCCCGTGACGAACCCGAGGACGATCCCGCCGACGTGCGCCTGCCAGGAGATGTTCGCCCCGGGCAGGAAGCCGAGCAGCAGGTTGAGGCCCATGATGACCAGGAGCTGCACGGCGTTGTTGCCGAGGCTCCGCTGGATCACGAAGAACGCCGCGAACAACCCGAAGATGGCGCCCGAGGCTCCGACCACCGGCGTCCCCGGCGTCAACAGGGAGACGGCGAGGTCGCCACCGAGCCCGGCCAGGAAGTACAGCGCCAGGAAGCGCCACGTGCCGAGCAGGTTCTCGAGCATCCGCCCGAAGATGAACACCGCGAGCATGTTGAACGCGATGTGCAGGAACGAGGAGTGCACGAACAGGCCGGTGACGAGGCGCCACGGCTGCGTGCCCACCAGCGGCGTCCAGTAGGCCAACCACTGGTTGACGAGGCCGCCGGAGAGCAGGTTCACCAACCAGATGACGACGGAGACGGCGATGATCACCACGGTCGCCTTCTGGTCGACCATCGCGAACCGGCGCCGAGCGACCGTCAGGCTGCTCGGTGCGCCGGACGCGCGACGGTTCGACTGGAACTGCGCCCGCTGCTCACGCACGCACTCCGGACAGTGCACACCCACGGCGGCCGGCGTCTGGCACTCGGTGCAGATCGTCCGTCCGCACCGCTGGCAGAGGATGAAGCTCTGCCGGTCGGGGTGCCGGTAGCAGTAGTTCGCCCGGTCGGAGCCCTGGTCGGTCACCGAGTTCAGACGTCCTCGACGTCGATGCTCTCGATGACGACGTCGTCGACGGGCTTGTCGCGACCGTCGGTCGGCACGCCCTCGATCGCGTCGACGACCGCACGGGACTCGTCGTCGGCGACCACACCGAAGATGGTGTGCTTGCCCTGCAGCCACGGGGTGGCCACGGTGGTGATGAAGAACTGCGAGCCGTTCGTGCCACGACCACCCTGGATACCGGCGTTCGCCATCGCCAGGATGTAGGGCTCCTGGAACGTGAGCTCCGGGGAGATCTCGTCGTCGAAGCGGTAGCCCGGGCCACCGATGCCCTGGCCCAGGGGGTCGCCGCCCTGGATCATGAAGTCCTTGATGATGCGGTGGAAGACGACACCGTCGTAGAGCTTGTCGGTCGAGACCTTGCCCGTGCCGGGGTGCGTCCACTCCTGCTTGCCGGTCGCGAGGTCGACGAAGTTCTTGACGGTCTTCGGAGCGTGGTTGCCGAACAGGTTGACGCGGACGTCGCCCTTGTTCGTGTGGATCGTTGCGACAGCGGTGTGCAGAGACATGTGTCGATTCTCGCATGTACTCCCGACGGTGACACGGATCACACAGCCGACGATCCGTGACCTGTCAGGGTGCTCGGTGGCAGGATGGGGGTCACGCCGTTCCGATGGAGGTACCAGATGACGACGATCGAGATCCCGCGCAAGCGTCGGAAGCAGATCAAGAAGCTCAAGGGCAAGACCGCCTCGCTCCTCGGCGAGCAGCGCAAGGTCCTCGAGCACGCGAACGCGATCCTCGCCGAGGCCCGCTCGCACGCAGCAGACGCGGCTCGCAAGGACATCGCACCGCGTGTCCAGAACGCGATCGACAACGGCATCCGCCCCGCGGTCGCCACCGGCGTGCACGCCGCGACGTCGGCCGCGCAGAGCGCCTCGCACCGCTTCCAGACCGAGGTCGTCCCCGGTCTCGTCGCGACCGCCGGCTCCGTGCTGAGCGTGAAGGACCTGGCGAAGGACCCGCGCGTCAAGAAGATCGTGAAGGAAGCCCAGAAGAAGGGCAAGAAGGCTGGCAAGGTCGCGGCGAAGTACACGCCCGGCCAGCAGAAGAAGGGGCTCGGCTTCGGCGGAGTCGCCCTGATCGTCGTCGGCGTGGTCGCCGTCGCCGGTGCCGCCTACGCCGCGTACCAGACGCTCCGCGCCGACGACGACCTCTGGGTCGCCGACGACGCCGACTCGGCGGAGAAGCCCGCCGCCTGACCTCCCGGTTCGATCGAAGGGCCCCGGCACTGCGCCGGGGCCCTTCGTCGTCCCGCGCCGGCCCGCCCGCCGCCGCGAGCGGACACTTTCCGTCACTCTCAGCAGCCTCCGCCGACAGATCGCGCCCGCCCGGCGTCACGCTCGCGGCACGTCCTGCCCGCTCGGCGACTGGACAACCGGATGCCTGGACCGAGGACCCGAGTTGCGCGCCACCGCCGAGACCGCCGTGAGCGGGCCGCTTCCGCATCGCTCGGCGGTCGACGGCGACGGGAACCGCCCGCTCGGCGCCACGCACGCGGCATGTCCTGCCCGCTCGGCAACCCACGGCGCGAGGATCACCCGCCCAGCTTCCGTGGGAGCCGTGGCGAAGCGCAGTGGACGACGCTCGTCACAGCGGACCGGCCTCTGCGGCGCACGGGTGACCGTCTGTCGCACGGGAGGCGCGGTGCACCCCCGCCACGCGCCTCCCGTCCGGCGCACCGCACCAGAGACGCGCCCGCATGCACCCCGCGAGGTCCCGGAACACGCCGCCCGGTCGCCGTCCGGGTCCCACGGAGAGCCCGCCAGCCGCGCGAGATGCCGCAATTGCGGAACCTCGGAAGCCCCCACCGCAGCAGCCGCCACCACCACCACCACGAAGCGGAGCGGAGCAGCGCGAGCACACGACGAAGCCCCCGGGGCCACGACGTGGCACCCGGGGGCTTGCGGGAGTGGAGCCTGGGAGAATCGAACTCCCGACATCCTGCTTGCAAAGCAGGCGCTCTACCAACTGAGCTAAGGCCCCGTTCGGGCCAGCGTACCGGCCCCGGAGGGAAGTGGTGGGGCTACAAGGACTTGAACCTTGGACCTCTTCGTTATCAGCGAAGCGCTCTAACCGCCTGAGCTATAGCCCCTCAGACCGGATGAAAGCCTACCCCAACGATCCCGCAGAACGAAATCGAGCGGTGGGAACCCACCCGGCCGGGTGTGTCAGTTGTTCGTGAAGCCCACGAGCAGCCCGCCCGTGATCCGCACACTGAGGTTGTAGAGCACGCTCACGATCGCGCCGAGCACGGTGCCGACGACCACGTTGAGGATGCCGACCACGACGGAGAACCCGAGGACCTGCCCGAGGGAGAACTGGTCCATGATCGAGTAACTGTTCTGCCCGGTCACGTCCCGCAGCAGGGCGTCGATCTGCGTGAACACGCCCGTCTGGTTGAGGATGACCCACACCAGCGCCGTTGCGACGACGATCACGATCGACCCGGCGAGGGCGATGAGGAAGCTGAGCTTCACCATCGACCAGAAGTCGAGGTACACCAGCCGCAGGCGGACCTGACGGGTGCCGACGGGCCGCTTCGCCTTCTTCTGGAGCTTCTCGGCGACACTACTCATTGTTCGACTGGTCCTCTCCGGCCTCGTCCTCGACAGGCTCGGTGTCGGCGGGGTCGGCGGGGTCCGGGGCCGCTTCGTCAGGGCTGACCGTCTCCACCGGGCCCGCAGGCTCGATCTCGGCGTCGTCCTGGTCGTCCAGGTTCCGCTCACTGTTCCGAGCCACCGCGATGATCCGGTCGTTCTCCGCGAACCTCGCGAAGACCACACCCATCGTGTCGCGACCCTTGGCGGGCACCTCGGACACGGAGGACCTTACCACCTTGCCCGATTGCAGCACGACGAGCACCTCGTCGTCCGCGCCGACGATGAGCGCCCCGACGAGGTCGCCCCGGTCGGCCGCGAGCTTGGCGACCTTGATGCCGAGGCCACCACGGCCCTGGACCCGGTAGTGCTCGACGGCGGTGCGCTTGGCGTACCCGCCCTCGGTCATCACCCAGACGTAGCCGTCGTCCGAGACCACCCGGGCCGCGAGGAGCGCGTCGTCGCCGCGGAAGGACATGCCCTTCACGCCGGAGGTCGAGCGGCCCATCGGGCGCAGGGTGTCGTTCGTCGCGGTGAAGCGGAGCGACATGCCGTGCTTCGACACGAGGAGCAGGTCGTCGGTCTCGTCGACCAGCAGCGCCTGGACGAGCTTGTCGCCCTCGCGGAGGTTGATCGCGATGATGCCGCCGGTGCGGTTCGTGTCGTACTCGGTCAGCGCGGTCTTCTTGACGAGACCCTGCTCGGTCGCGAGGACGAGGTACTGCGCGGCCTCGTAGTCACGGATGTCGAGCACCTGCTGGATCTGCTCGTCGGGCTGCATCGCGAGCAGGTTGGCGACGTGCTGCCCCTTGGCGTCACGGCTCGCCTCCTGCAGCTCGTACGCCTTGGCCCGGTAGACGCGGCCCTGGTCGGTCAGGAACAGCAGCCAGTGGTGCGTCGTCGTGACGAAGAAGTGCTCGACGATGTCGTCCGCACGGAGCTGAGCACCCTTGACCCCACGACCACCGCGGTGCTGCGAGCGGTAGTTGTCGCTGCGCGTGCGCTTGACGTACCCGCCGCGGGTGATGGTGACGACCATCTCCTCCTCGGGGATGAGGTCCTCGATCGACATGTCGCCGTCGTAGCCGAGCATGATCTCGCTGCGACGGTCGTCCCCGAAGCGGTCGACGATCTCCGCGAGCTCGTCGCCGATGATCGTGCGCTGCCGGGTCTCCGAGCCCAGGATGTCCTGGAAGTCGGCGATCTTGCGCTCGAGCTCGTCGGCCTCGTCGTGGATCTTCTGCCGCTCGAGCGCGGCCAGGCGGCGCAGCTGCAGCTCGAGGATGGCGCGGGCCTGGATCTCGTCGACCGAGAGCAGGTCCATCAGGCCCGTTCGCGCCTCCTCGACGTCGGGCGACCGGCGGATGAGCGCGATGACCTCGTCGAGGGCGTCGAGCGCCGCCAGGTAGCCGCGGAGGATGTGCGCGCGCTTCTCGGCCTCGCGCAGCCGGTACTGGGTCCGACGGACGATCACGTCGATCTGGTGGTCGACCCACGCGGAGATGAACCCGTCGAGCGCCAGCGTGCGGGGCACACCGTCGACGATCGCGAGCATGTTCGCGCCGAAGTTCTCCTGCAGCTGCGTGTGCTTGTACAGGTTGTTCAGCACGACCTTGGCGACGGCGTCGCGCTTCAGCACGATGACGAGGCGCTGGCCGGTGCGACCCGAGGTCTCATCGCGGATGTCGGCGATGCCCGAGAGCTTGCCGTCCTTCACGCCCTCGGCGATGCGGATCGCGAGGTTGTCCGGGTTGACCTGGTACGGCAGCTCGGTGACGACCAGGCACGTGCGGCCCTGGATCTCCTCCACGTTCACGACGGCACGCATCGTGATCGAGCCGCGGCCCGTGCGGTAGGCGTCCTGGATGCCCTTCGTCCCGAGGATCTGCGCCCCGGTCGGGAAGTCCGGACCCTTGATGCGCTGCATGAGCGCGCCGAGGAGCTCCTCGCGCGTCGCGTCGGGGTGGGCGAGCGCCCACTGCGCGCCCTCGGCGACCTCGCGGAGGTTGTGCGGCGGGATGTTCGTCGCCATGCCGACCGCGATGCCGACCGACCCGTTGACGAGCAGGTTCGGGAAGCGGGCCGGCAGGATCGCCGGCTCCTGGGTGCGGCCGTCGTAGTTGTCCTGGAAGTCGACGGTGTCCTCGTCGATGTCCCGGACCATCTCCATGGCGAGCGGCGCCATCTTGGTCTCGGTGTACCGCGGGGCCGCGGCGCCGTCGTTGCCCGGGGAACCGAAGTTGCCCTGGCCGAGCGCGAGCGGGTAGCGGAGCGACCACGGCTGCACGAGGCGGACGAGCGCGTCGTAGATCGCGCTGTCACCGTGCGGGTGGAACTGGCCCATGACGTCGCCGACGACGCGCGAGCACTTCGAGAACGCGCGGTCCGGCCGGTAGCCGCCGTCGAACATCGCGTAGATCACGCGCCGGTGCACCGGCTTCAGGCCGTCGCGGACCTCCGGCAACGCACGACCGACGATGACGGACATCGCGTAGTCGAGGTACGACCGCTGCATCTCGAGCTGCAGGTCGACCTGCGAGATGCGGTCGCCGGAGACGACGATGTCCCCGCTGTCGCCGTGCACGATCTCGGGCTGCTCGTCGGCGCCGTTCTCGTTCTCGTCAGCCATTGGCTTGCGTTCCCTTTCTGACGGCCTGGAGGCCGTGGTGACGTTCGTCGCGGTGGGCGCGACCACAGGTGGTCCGGACCGGGACGCGCGGCTGGCACCGCGCCTCCCGTCCGGCTCGAGACGGGGACCCGGGTCAGATGTCCAGGAAGCGGACGTCCTTCGCGTTCTGCTGGATGAACTGGCGTCGCGATTCGACGTCCTCACCCATCAGGGTCGCGAAGACACTGTCGACCGCGGCGGCGTCCTCGAGCGTGACCTGCAGGAGCGTACGGGTGTCCGGGTTCATCGTGGTGTCCCAGAGCTCCTTGTAGTCCATCTCGCCGAGACCCTTGTAGCGCTGGATCCCGTTGTCCTTCGGGATGCGCTTGCCGGCCGCCAGGCCGGACGCCATCAGGGCGTCGCGCTCCCGGTCGCTGAAGACGTACTCGTGCGCGGAGTTCGACCACTTCAGGCGGTACAGCGGCGGCTGTGCGAGGTACACGTAGCCGCGCTCGATGAGCGGCCGCATGTAGCGGAACAGCAGCGTCAGGAGCAGCGTCGTGATGTGCTGGCCGTCGACGTCCGCGTCGGCCATGAGCACGATCTTGTGGTACCGGGCCTTGTCCGGGTCGAAGTCCTCGCCGATGCCGGCGCCGAACGCCGTGATCATCGACTGGATCTCCTGGTTCGCGAGTGCGCGATCCAGGCGGGCCTTCTCGACGTTGAGGATCTTGCCGCGCAGCGGCAGGATCGCCTGCGTCATCGGGTTGCGGCCCTGCACCGCGGAACCGCCGGCGGAGTCACCCTCGACCATGAAGATCTCCGACAGCGTCGGGTCCTTCGACTGGCAGTCCTTGAGCTTGCCGGGCATGCCGCCCGACTCGAGCAGCCCCTTGCGCCGGGTGGTCTCGCGGGCCTTGCGCGCGGCGAGCCGGGCCTGCGAGGCCTGGATCGCCTTCCGCACGACGTCGCGCGCCTGCGCCGGGTTGCTCTCGAACCAGTGGGTGAGCTCGGTGCCGACGACGCGCTGCACGAAGGACTTCGCCTCGGTGTTGCCGAGCTTCGTCTTCGTCTGGCCCTCGAACTGCGGCTCGCCGAGCTTCACGGAGATGACGGCCGTCAGTCCTTCGCGGATGTCGTCACCCGTGAGGTTGTCGTCCTTCTCCTTGATGATCTTCGTCTCGCGGGCGTACCGGTTGACGAGGCTCGTCAGCGCAGCGCGGAAGCCCTCCTCGTGGGTGCCGCCCTCGTGCGTGTTGATCGTGTTCGCGAAGGTGTGGACGCTCTCCTGGTACGAGGTGTTCCACTGCATCGCGAGCTCGAGCGCGATCTTCCGCTCGGTGTCCTCGGCCTCGATCGCGATGACGTCCGGGTGGACGAGGTCCGCCTTCTTCTGCGCGTTGAGGTACTCGACGTAGTCGGGGAGCCCGCGCTCGTAGCGGAAGGAGTCCTTCCGTGCGTCCTCGCCCTCGTCCGGGGTGCGCTCGTCGGTGAGGTTGATGCGGAGGCCCTTGTTGAGGAAGGCCATCTGCTGGAAGCGTGTGCGGAGCGTCTCGTAGTCGAACTCGACGGTCTCGAAGATGTCGGCGTTCGGCCAGAACGTGATCGTCGTGCCGGTGGTTTCGGTCGCCTCGTCCTGGGAGACCGGTGCGACCGGGACGCCGTCGGTGTAGCTCTGGCGCCAGACGCTGCCCTGCCGGCGGACCTCGACGTCGAGCTCCGAGCTCAGGGCGTTCACGACCGAGGAACCGACGCCGTGCAGACCACCGGAGACCGCGTAGCCGCCCCCGCCGAACTTGCCGCCGGCGTGCAGGACGGTCAGCACGACCTGGAGCGTCGAGACGCCCTCGGCCGCGTGCACGTCGACCGGGATGCCGCGGCCGTTGTCGACGACGCGGACGCCGCCGTCCTCACGGATCGTGACGTCGATGGTGTCGCAGTACCCGGCGAGGGCCTCGTCCACGGAGTTGTCGACGATCTCCTGCACCAGGTGGTGGAGACCGCGCGGACCGGTGGAACCGATGTACATACCGGGGCGCTTGCGGACGGCCTCGAGCCCCTCCAGCACCTGAATCTGGTCTGCGCCGTACGATGGTTCCGTCGGTGGGGCCTGCTCGGTCTCGTCCTGCGGGATCGTCCGGTCGTCGTCAGATTCTGATGTCATGTCGGGATTGCTCCTGCCTGCGCGCGGAACGCCCGCACACTGCACTCGCCAGTCTACCGCAGCGACCCCCGCCCCCGGGGCTGATTCCGCCGCTGGACGGGAGTTCTTCGTCCCCGAGGACGATTTCGTCCCGTCAACCGTAGGTGTCGCGAGGACCGCGCCCCTGGACGGTCCTGGGGCCGCGTTTCCAGGTGGGGACGTCCGGCCCGGAAACCCGGATGGACTGCACGCCGGCCTCGGGGTGCCGTTCAGCGATCGTCGTCGTGACCGTCGCGCGCATGAGCCGGAGCTGCGTCGCCCAGGCCGTCGAGTCGCAGCGGATCACGAGCGCACCGTCGTCGATCGTCATCGGGCGGGAGTGCTTCGCGAGCTCCTCGCCGACCACCGCGGGCCAGTCGACGAACAGCTCGGAGCGGGCGAGCGGCTCCGTCCAGCCGAGCTCCTGGGCGAGGGAGCCGACCACGTCGCCGAGTCCGCGCGGTTCGCGCCCGGATCCGTAGGGGACGGTGTCGGCGTCGAGTTCGCGGGAGCGCCGGCGTCGGGCGTCGACGGTGCGCAGGGACGGGTCGCCGAGGACCGCCCGCAGGTGTCGGTAGACCCGTGCGGGTTCGGTGGGCCGCCACGGCTTCGGCATCAGGCGTCCACCTCGTCGGTCACGATCGTGCCCGCCTCGATCCGGACCGTGTGCGCCGCGAGCTGCGGGGGCACGTCGCCGAACACCGCCGCGGTGATGAGGACCTGCTCGTAGTCCGCGACCGCGCCGGCGAGGCGTTCCCGGCGCGACTCGTCGAGCTCGGCGAAGACGTCGTCGAGGATGATGATCGGGTCGCCGAGCGTCGACTCGGCCCGGAGCACCGCGGCGCTGGCGAGCTGCACGGCGAGTGCGAACGACCAGGACTCGCCGTGACTGGCGTATCCGCGCGCCGGTAACCCGTTCAGCTCGAAGAGCACGTCGTCCCGGTGGGGTCCGACGAGGGTCAGGCCGCGGTCCAGCTCGTCGCGTCGACGGCGCTCGAGCGCCGCGCGGAACGCCTCGGCCGCGGCGGCCACGGACACCGGCTCCTCCGGGGTGCCGAGGACCGGGTCGGTCGCGCCGGCGTCCTCGGGGTCGCCGCCGCGGATGCTCAGCACGCCCGCGATCGTGGCCTCGTGCCGCTCGCCCGCCACGGTCGCGTAGGCGTCCGTCACGAACGGGGCGAGCCGTCGGGTCAGGTGGTCGCGCGCCGCGACGATCTCGGAGCCGAACGCCACGAGCCGGTCGTCCCAGACGTCGAGCGTCGCGAGCGACCCGGCGCGGGCACCGGTGGCACGGGCCGACTTCAGCAGGGTGTTGCGCTGCCGGAGCGTCCGGTCGTAGTCGGCGAGCACGCCCTGCATCCGCGGGGCGATCTGGCCGAGGAGCTCGTCGAGCATCCGGCGGCGGCCTGACGGTTCACCGCGGACGAGCGCCAGGTCCTCGGGCGCGAAGAGCACGCTCGTGCAGTACCGCGGGAGTTCCCGGGGCTTGATCGCCGCGCGGTTCACCTGCGCGCGGTTCGAGCCCGTCCGGTTGATCTGGACCTCGGCGAGGATGCTGCGGTCCTCGTGCGCCAGGCGCGCGCGGACGATCGCCGCGTCGCAGCCCTGGCGGACGAGGGCGGCGTCCGTCGGCACGCGGTGCGACCCGAGGGTGGAGAGGTAGCCGATGGCCTCGACCAGGTTGGTCTTGCCCTGCCCGTTCCGTCCGACGAACAGGTTCGGCCCGCGTGCGAGGTCGACCTCCGCCTCCCGGTAGTTCCGGAAGTCGGTGAGTTGCAGGTGGTCGACGTGCACGCGGGCCGAGACGAGCTCAGGTGGTTACCTGAGCTACGCCTTCTTGACGGCGTGGCCGCCGAACTGGTTGCGGAGCGCCGCGACGGCCTTCATCGTCGGGGACTGGCTGCCCTGACGCGAGACGAAGCGGGCGAACATGGCCGCGGAGAGCGCGGGCATCGGCACCGCGAGCTCGATCGCCTCTTCGAGGGTCCAACGGCCCTCGCCCGAGTCGTCCACGTAGCCCTCGAGCTCGTCGAGCTTCGGGTCCTCGTTGATGGCGAGCACGAGCAGGTCGAGCAGCCAGGAGCGCACGACGGTGCCGCGCTGCCAACCGGCGAAGACCGCGGGGACGTCGTGGACGATGTCCTTGGCCTCGAGGAGCTCGTAGCCCTCGCCGTACGCCTGCATGATGGCGTACTCGATGCCGTTGTGGACCATCTTCGCGTAGTGGCCCGCGCCGACGCCGCCGGCGTGCGAGAAGCCCTCCTCGCGGGGACCCTCGGGACGCAGCGCGTCGAAGACCGGCATGGCGAACTCGACGTCCTCGGGGGCGCCGCCGACCATGAGGCCGTAGCCGTTGTCCTTGCCCCAGACGCCACCGGAGACGCCGGCGTCCATGTAGCGGATGCCCTTGGCGTCGAGCTGCTTCGCGTGCACCTCGTCGTCGAGCCACTTCGAGTTGCCACCGTCGATGACGAGGTCGCCCTCGCCGAGGACCTCGGCGAGGTCGGTGATCACGTCGTGGGTGATCTTGCCGTGCGGGACCATGACCCACACGAGCTTCTTGCCCTCGGGCAGTGCGGCGGCGAGGGCGCCGAGGTCGGCGACGTCCGACACGGCGGGGTTCGCGTCGTAGCCGGTGACCTCGATGCCTGCGTTGCGGAGACGGGCACGCATGTTGTTGCCCATGCGACCGAGGCCGACAAGACCGATGTGCATGATTTCCTCTTCTGTTCGTCGTCGCGCTGATGCTCGTCGCGAGTCAGCGCAGTGGTACGGCTGCCGCTATCGCAGCAGGAGATTGGGCTGCAGCAGGTACCGGTACCCGTCCGTCGCCGGAGCCTCCTGCGAGGTCTGGCCGGTGATGAGCACCGGGCCCGGCTTGTTGGGGTTCTCCGTCTTGGTGAAGGAGATCCTGACGAACTCGGAGTGCACCGCGTTCAGCCCGTCCAGGAGGAAGGCGGGCTTCAGCGAGACCACCGTCTCCTCCCCGGTCAGCAACGCACTGATCGACTCTGACGCCTGCGCTTGTTCGGAACCGATCGCCTCGAGCGTGAGCCCGTCGACCGAGAAGGAGAACCGGAGCGCCGCTTCGCGCTCCAGGACGAGGGAGACCCGTCGGACGGCCTCGACCAGCTCCGCGGTGTTGATCACCGCGTGGTCGTCGACCGTCTCCGGGAAGAGCCGGCGGACCGGCGGGTAGTTGCCCTTGATGAGCAGCGAGGTGACCGTCTTGTCGTCGGCGTGGAACGCGATGAGCTCGCGGTCCGAGGTGCCGCTGATCGAGACCGACACGGTCGAGGCGGAACCGAACGTGCGGCCGACCTCCTGCAGCGTGCGGGCCGGGACGAGGGCGTGCAGCGGGTCCGAGCCGACACGGCCCGAGTCCCACGCGATGGTCCGGACGGCGACGCGGTAGCGGTCCGTCGCGATCAGGGACAGGTCGTTGTCGCCGACCTCGAGCTGCACGCCGGTGATGACGGGGGTGACGTCGTCGCGGCTGGCGGCGACGGCGACCTGGGACACGGCCTCCGAGAACGAGTCGCCGGGGATGACGCCGGTCTGCTCGCCGACCTCGGGCAGCGTCGGGTACTCCTCGACCGGCATCGACAGCAGCGTGAAGTGCGCCGAACCGCAGGTGACCGAGATCCGGGACTCCTCGGTCGTGAAGGTGACCGGGGCGTTCGGCAGGCGGCTCGCGATGTCGTTCAGCAGCCGACCGGAGACCAGGACCGTGCCGGAGTCCTCGATGTGCGCCGTGATCGAGGTCTGCGCCGAGACCTCGTAGTCGAACGACGACAGCGTGAGCCGGTCGCCCTCGGCGTGGATCAGGACACCGGACAGGATCGGGAGGGTCGTGCGCTGTGGGAGGAGCTTCACCGCGAAGGAGACGGCTTCGGAGAAGACGTCCCGGTTGACCTCGAACTTCACAGCTGGGACCCCTGTCGATCGGTGCGGACTGTCCGGCCGCCCCATTGTGGCACAGCGGAGCAGGGCCCGGATTTCTTGGCATCCCGCCGTCCACAAGGTTGGCCCGCGGAACTTCATCGTTAACCAGGATCAATGGTGTTAACGCCTGTGCACAGTGTGGATAACTCTGTGCATCCCGCTTCTCCACAGGGAACTACACACGTGTGAGTTGTGAGTCCCGTGTTGACGGCCTCGGGATGAAGAAAAGTCATCTATCCGCTTCCATCCCCAGTCTCCACAGGTTGGGGCAGAACTGTGAACAACGGGACCGCGTGTCATCCACAGTTATCCACAGGCTTTCCACACTGGGGGAAACTCGGCGCATGGAACCGTCTCAGATGGTGGATGCGCGCCGGAGTGGGCCGATCCGAGGTGGTCGCGGCGTTGCCGCACGGTCGTCGACGGGATGGTGACGGAACGACGGACGGGAGGCGCGGTGCCGTCTGGCCCCGCGCCTCCCGTCCGTCGGGTGGTCCCGCTCGCGTCAGCGGTAGCGGCGGTCCTGCTTGATGCGGCTGGTCAGCTCGGTGACCTGGTTGTAGATCGACCGGCGCTCCTTCATGAGCTCGGTGATCTTCTTGTTCGCGTACATCACGGTGGTGTGGTCGCGGTTGCCGAACAGTTGGCCGATCTTCGGCAGCGACAGGCTCGTGAGCTCACGGCAGAGGTACATCGCGATCTGCCGGGCCGTCGCGATCGCCTGGGACCGCGAGGACCCGTACAGGTCGTCGACGGAGAGCTTGAAGTACTCCGCGGTGTGGTTGATGATGTCCGTCGGCGCGACCACGTTGTCGTCGTCGAGCGTGATGAGGTCCTTGAGGACGGTCTGCACCAGGGCCATGTCGACGGCCGTGCGGTTCAGGCTCGCGAAGGCCGTGACGCGGATGAGCGTGCCCTCGAGCTCCCGGATGTTGCTCGACACCTTCGACGCCATGAACTCGAGGATGTCGTCCGGCACCTGCAGGTGGTCGGACTGCGCCTTCTTGCGGAGGATCGCGATGCGCGTCTCGAGCTCCGGCGCCTGCACGTCGGTGATCAGGCCCCACTCGAAGCGCGAGCGCATCCGGTCCTCGAACCCGGTGAGGTGCTTCGGCGCGACGTCCGACGTGATGACGACCTGCTTGTTGTGGTCGTGCAGCGTGTTGAACGTGTGGAAGAAGGCCTCCTGCGTGGAGTCCTTCCCCTGGAGGAACTGGATGTCGTCGATCAGCAGGATGTCGATGTCGCGGTACCGCTGCTGGAACTGGTTCGAGCGGTTGTTCGCGATCGAGTTGATGAAGTCGTTCGTGAACTCCTCGCTCGACACGTACCGCACCCGGATCCCCGGGTAGAGGCTCTCGGCGTAGTGGCCGATCGCGTGCAGCAGGTGCGTCTTGCCGAGACCGGAGTCGCCGTAGATGAAGAGCGGGTTGTACGCCTTGGCCGGCGCCTCGGCCACCGCGACCGCCGCGGCGTGGGCGAACCGGTTCGACGAGCCGATGACGAAGTTGTCGAAGTTGTACTTCGGGTTGAGCCGGGACTCCGGGCGACCGCTGGTGCCCGGTGCGTCGATCTGGCTCGGGACGAACGGCGCCTCGATGTACTGCCGGGGCGCGGCGCTCTGCTCGACGGGCTGCTGCACCGGTTCGGCGTACTCCGGCAGGTGGCTCGGCACGACCGGGTCGACGCGGGGCTCGGAGGCCATGTCCGGGTTGACCGTGATCGCGAAGTTGGCGACCGAGTCGTCACCGACGCGGGAGACGGCCTCGGTGATCGGGATGCGGATGCGCTGCTCGAGCATCCCGCGGGTCAGGTCGTTCGGGACCTCGAGGTAGAGGGTGCCGGCGAGGACGCCCTTCGGCTCGACCAGGTTGAGGAAGCCGTGCAGCTGCGGGGTGATGCGGTCGTCCTCGGAGAGGAGGCCCAGGACGGAGGACCAGAGGTCCTCGACGGGGTCGGCCGGCATCGTCATGTCGCGATCGTCTCCTGGTCTGCTGTCGGTGGTCGGTTGCTGTCGGGCGGCCCCGGACGTGGTCGGGCCCGGCGAACGGGCGGTCGTGTCCGGGCGGCAC
This sequence comes from Curtobacterium citri, assembly GCF_030362955.1. Taxonomy (NCBI): domain Bacteria; kingdom Bacillati; phylum Actinomycetota; class Actinomycetes; order Micrococcales; family Microbacteriaceae; genus Curtobacterium; species Curtobacterium citri. The sequence continues at coordinate 404,739 of NZ_JAUCML010000003.1, read as the reverse complement.
CCTCGTCGGTCCTGGTCACGGTCGCCCCGGGCGGTGATCCACAGGGTTGTCCACAGTCCTGTCCACGTCGACCAGGTCGCGGGCGGGGAGGCGACTCCCCCGTCGCTCCGCGGAACGGGCCGATCGATCACACCACTGTAAAGGGTCGGAGCGTGTCGTACCGAACGCACGTTTTCCCCAATGTGGATGATGATCGTGCGCAGGCCGGTGGCGGAGCACCCGCCCGGCGCCGTTTGACCTCCACGCCGCTGTCACGTACCGTTAACCAGTTGACTGCGGCCATTCGGTCGCGCCCATCGTGCTGTTCGGCCTCGTCGAGCGGCTGTAGACATACGTGACGGTTCGCGCCGGGCCCATCCTCGCGCGCAGCCGTGTGGAGATCATCATGAGCAAGCGCACCTTCCAGCCGAACAACCGTCGTCGCTCCAAGAAGCACGGCTTCCGCGCCCGCATGCGCACCCGTGCCGGCCGCGCGATCCTCGCCGCGCGCCGCAGCAAGGGCCGCACCGAGCTCAGCGCCTGATCGCGCTGCGCCGGTCCGCACTGCACCCCGCTCCGCTGGACGCGTCCACGGTGTCCGGGCCTGCGCGGTACGGATCCGGGCAGCGTTCGGTCCGGTCCCGGATCGGGACCCGGTAGCGATCGTGTTGGCACGCGCCAACCGCATCGTCCTCGGTGAGGACTACCGGTCCGTCGTGCGTCGTGGTCGCAGGAGCGCCACGGCGCACGTCGTCGTATCCGTGGTCCGTCGCCCCGCCGGCGCCGAGGTCCCGCCCGACGGTCCCACGCGCTTCGGCTTCATCGTCGCGAAGACCGTGGGCAACGCCGTCACGCGCAACAGCGTGCGACGACGGCTCAAGGCGATCGCGCACGGCCTGCTGACCGAGGTCCCTACCGGCCACGACGTGGTGATCAGGGCCTTGCCAGCCGCAGCGCAGGCCACATGGCCTACCCTGCTCGGAGACGTCTCGCGCTCCCTCGCGCGCGGGCTCGAGAAGGCAGCATGAACCGCACCCTGTGGACCCGGCTGGCCTGGGTCGTCGCGTTGCTCCCGCGCAACGTGTGCGTGGTCGTGCTGCGCGCCTACCGTGCGGTGGTCTCGCCGCTGTACGGGAACGTCTGCCGCTACCACCCGTCGTGCTCCCGGTACGCGCTCGAGGCCATCCAGCAGTACGGCGTCGTCCGCGGCTCGGCGATGGGCGCCTGGCGGATCGCACGCTGCAACCCGTGGGCAGCCGGCGGGATCGACGACGTGCGTGAGCGCGCCCGTCCCTTCCGGCTGAGCCGCTTCGGGTTCGTGCTCCCCCCGTCCTCGTCGTCCCCACAGCCGTCCGGCGATGCCCGTCGCCCGGTCCTGCTCCCCCAGCGCACTCGAAAGGCGTGACCGTCCTCATGGACTTCATCGGAACGATCCTCTGGCCACTGAAGTGGGTGGTCTCGGCGATCCTCGTGGCCTTCCACTGGATCTTCGAGTCGATCGGCATGGACCCGTCCGCCGGTCTGACCTGGGTGCTGTCGATCATCTTCCTGACCTTCGTGGTCCGCGCCGCGCTGATCCCGATCTTCGTGCGCCAGATCAAGTCGCAGCGCCGGATGCTCGAGGTCGCGCCGCAGCTCAAGAAGATCCAGGACAAGTACAAGGGCAAGAAGGACCAGTTCTCGCGCGAGGCCATGAGCCGCGAGACCATGGCGCTCTACAAGGAGACCGGGACGAACCCGCTGAGCTCCTGCCTGCCGCTGCTCATCCAGATGCCGATCTTCTTCTCGCTGTACTCGGTGCTGCACGAGGCGCAGATCAACAAGACCGGCATCGGTCTGCTCACGAACACCCTGGCCCAGGACTTCGGCAACGCCGCCCTGTTCGGAGCGCCACTGCACGAGACCTTCACGAACGCCTCCGGGTGGGAGGTCCGCATCATCGCGGGCTTCATGATCGTGGTCATGACGGCGTCGCAGTTCGTCACCCAGCTGCAGCTCGTCGCGAAGAACATGTCGCCGGAGACCAAGGCGTCGCCGATGTACCGGCAGCAGAAGATGATGCTGTACATCCTCCCGCTCGTCTTCGTGATCTCGGGCCTGAGCTTCCCGCTCGGCGTCATGTTCTACTGGCTCGCCTCCAACATCTGGACCATGGCGCAGCAGTACTTCGTCATCCGCAGCATGCCGACGCCGGGTTCCGAGGCCGCCCTCGCCCGCGAGGCCCGCCTCGCCAAGAAGGCACAGCGACGCGGCACCCCGCTGCTCGCCGAGGCCGGCGCGGGTGTCGGTGCCGTCGAGGTCGAGCCCGTCCGTGTCACCACGCAGCGGCAGCAGCCGGTGGGCAAGAACCGCGCCAAGAAGAACGGGAAGAAGTAAGTGACCGAGCAGGACACCGCCGCCGCCGAGACGACCGAGACGGCCACGGCCGGCACGGGCGCGACCGCGGAGGCCACGAGCGTCGAGGACGACACTCGTGACGAAGCCGACATCGCGGCCGACTACATCGAGGAACTGCTGGACATCTGCGACCTCGACGGCGACATCGAGATCGAGGAGCGCGCCGGTCGCGTCTACCTCTCGGTGACCGACGAGGGTGGCGCCCTGCGTGTGCTGTCGAAGCCGGACACGGTGTCGGCGCTGCAGGAGCTCACGCGCATCGCCGTGCAGGCGGAGACCGGCGAGTTCAGCCGGCTCATCCTGGACGTCGGTGGGTCGCGGGACGCCCGTGCGACCGAGCTCCAGCGGCTCGTCGACACCGCTGTCGAGCGCATCGAGGCCGGCTCGGCGACGGCCGCCCTCCCCCCGATGTCGTCGTACGAGCGCAAGCTCGTCCACGACCTGGTCGCCGAGAAGGGCTTCCACTCGGAGTCCGAGGGCGAGGGACGAGACCGCCACACGGTCGTCACCCGATGACGGACGACGCAGCGCCGGTCCTCGAGCAGGAGCCGGCGGCCGCGGTCACGCTCTTCGGCGACCGGATCGAGCTGGCTCGGTCCTTCACGGGTGAGCTCGCGCGCCGTGGCGAGGAGCTCGGTCTGATCGGACCGCTCGAGCTGCCACGCCTCTGGACGCGACACATCCTCAACTCTGCGCTGCTGGCGCCGCTGCTGCAGGCGAACGGCCGCGTGGCAGACGTCGGCTCCGGTGCGGGCCTGCCCGGCCTGGTGCTGGCGATCGCACGACCCGACGTGTCCTTCACGCTCATCGAGCCGATGGAGCGACGCTGCGACTGGCTGAACGCCGAGGCCGACCGCCTCGGGCTCGAGAACGTGACGGTCCTCCGGGGCCGCGCGGAGGACGTCGCCGACTCCGTCGTCGTCGACCAGGTCACGGCGCGAGCGGTCAGCGCGCTCTCGAAGCTCATCCCGCTCACGGTGCCGCTGGTGCGGTCCGGTGGGCAGCTCATCCTGATGAAGGGCGCCCGGGTCGACGACGAGATCGAGAAGGCCCGCAAGGTCATCCTGCGGAAGCGACTCGCCGACGTCGAGGTCCTCGAGCTCGGGGACGGTGTGGTCGAGGAGACCACCCGCGTCTTCCGGGCTACAGTTGACTGACGCTGCTGCTCGGCCCGGTTCCACGGGGCGCGAGGATGCCGATGTTCCACGTGGAACACCGAACCGGGGAAGAGGCCTTCGTTGAGTTCATCGACCAACTACGACTCGTCGACGCCCCTCGCACGCGAGGTCGCCGACCTGAACCGCCGGCGCAGGGCGATCGCGACGCAGCAGTTCCCCCTGCCCGATGCGACGCGCATCTTCACGGTCTCGAACCAGAAGGGCGGGGTCGGCAAGACCACCACCACGGTCAACCTGGCGGCAGCGCTGGCGCACGGTGGGGCTCGGGTGCTCGTCATCGACCTCGATCCGCAGGGCAACGCGTCGACGGCGCTCGGCGTCGACCACCAGGCCGAGGTCGCGAGCATCTACGACGTGATCGTCGACGAGGCACCGATCGCCGACACCGTGCAGCGCTCCCCCGAGTCGGAGACGCTGTGGTGTGTCCCCGCGACGATCCACCTCGCGGGCGCGGAGATCGAACTCGTCTCCCTCGTGGCGCGTGAACAGCGGCTGCGGACCGCGCTCGACCAGTACCTCTCCTCGCTCGAGGAGCCGTACCACTACGTCTTCATCGACTGCCCGCCCTCGCTCGGCCTCCTGACGATCAACGCGTTCGTCGCCGCTCAGGAGGTGCTGATCCCGATCCAGACCGAGTACTACGCGCTCGAGGGCCTCAGCCAGCTGCTCCGGAACATCGAGCTCATCGAGCGGCACCTCAACCCGAACCTGCGGGTCTCGACGATCCTCCTGACGATGTTCGACGGCCGGACGAACCTGTCGAACCAGGTCGCCGCGGACGTGCGTGAGCACTTCGGTGACCAGGTGCTGGGCGCCGTCATCCCCCGATCAGTGCGGGTGAGCGAAGCGCCGAGCTACGGCCAGAGCGTCGTGTCGTACGACGTCAACTCGTCCGGGTCGTTGTCCTACCTGGAAGCAGCAGCCGAGATCGCAGCACGAGGAGCGAAGCACTGATGGCACCGAAGCGAACCGGACTCGGGCGAGGGATCGGCGCACTGATCCCCACGGTGTCGGACCAGCAGGACCGACCGGTCGATGTCTTCTTCCCCACGGGTGGCTCGCCGGCATCGGCGCCGAGTTCGGGCGGCACCGCTGAGGACCTCGTCGCCGTCCCGGGCGCTCGGCTGGCGAACCTGAACCCGCTCGACGTCGTGCCGAACGCGCAGCAGCCCCGGAAGGAGTTCCGCGAGGAGGAGCTCCAGGAGCTCGTGCACTCGATTCGCGAGATCGGTGTGCTGCAGCCCATCGTCGTGCGCCCGATCCCCGGCGCCGGTGGTACCGAGCCGCAGTACGAACTCATCATGGGCGAGCGGCGGCTGCGCGCGACGAAGGAGCTCGGGCTCGCCACGATCCCGGCGATCGTCAAGGAGACGCCGGACGACGCGATGCTCCGGGACGCTCTGCTCGAGAACCTGCACCGCGCACAGCTCAATGCACTCGAGGAGGCGTCGGCCTACCAGCAGCTCCTCGCAGACTTCGGCATCACGCAGGAGCAGCTCGCGCAGCGCATCGGTCGGTCACGCCCGCAGATCACCAACACCATCCGCCTCCTCCGCCTGCCCTCCCCCGTGCAGCGCCGCGTCGCCGCGGGCGTCCTGTCGGCTGGACACGCACGGGCGATCCTCGCGGCGCCGGATGCCGAGGCGATGGAGTACCTCGCGGAGAAGATCGTCAACGAGGACCTGTCGGTCCGCGCTGCCGAGGCCATCGCCCAGCAGCTCGCCACGAAGACGCCTGTGAAGGCCAAGCCGGAGCCGTCGAAGCGCCAGGCCCACTTCAACGACCTGGCGGAGCGGATCGGCGACCGGCTGAACACCCGCGTGAAGATCGCGGTCGGGGCACGCAAGAGCTCGGTGACGATCGACTTCGCCAACGGTGACGACCTCGACCGCATCCTCGGGGAGTTGGGCATCCGCGACGTCGCGGAGTGATCCCCTCAGGGGCGCTGTACGCCCCGCTGCCGGGACCGGGCGCGTCGGGCGTCCTCCAGGGTGGCGGCCGCGCAGAACGTCCCGCAGGGAGCCGTGCAGCGGACCGCAGTAGGAGAGGTTCGTGGCACGTGTTGCGTCGTCACGGATGTTCCACGTGGAACCATCCGTGATCGTGACCGTGACCGTGACCGCGGCCGTCCGAAGGTGGCGCTCGGATGTTTCTCGACCCGGACCCGGCCGACCGCTAGCGTGGGAGCCACCGACGACGGAGGAGGGGCCGTGAGGGAACAGCAGCGAGATCGACCATGGGGCGACGACGCGTTCGAGGATACGCGGCGCCCCGGTCTGGTCGCGACCGCCTGGAGCATCCTGATGCGATCGGTGACGACGGTGCTCGCCGGCATCGACGGCCGTGCGCACCCACGGCAGCTTCCGCTCGACCCGCCGCAGGAGCGAACCGACTACCGACCGTGATGCTGCAGCGCTGCGACGCGCTCAGCCGTGCGAGTCGGCCCGGCAGAGCTGACGCAGCTTGTTCAGGCCGACGACGGCGAACACGGGCTTGAGCAGACTCATCTCGGGGAAGCGGTAGTCGTCCGCTGACACCAGCCGGGAGCCGAGATCCGGATCCTGGCGTCGGAGGTACGCACGGGCCTTCTCTGCATGCAGACCGTTCGCGCAGATGCTGATCGCGTTGCGGTCGCCAACGAGTGCACGCGCTGACGCGATGTTCTCCCACGTCGTCGTGCTCTCGCGTTCCAGGAGGATTCGGCCCTGCCAGCCAGCCTCCCGCAACGCCTCGGCCAGGAGGTCGGCCTCGGGTACTGCTCCGCGCACGGCTCCCCCGCAGGCCACGACCTCGACTGCGAAGCCCTCGGCTACGAGTCGTGCCGCGGTACGGGCGCCGATACGAGCCCGCCAGCGGGTGACCGCGTGGGCCCGAGGACCGCGGTCGGCGAAGCCGAGCACGAGGACGGCGCACCGCGCAGGGGTGCCTCGACGATTTCCTAGAGCCTCCGAGACCCGTGCCGTTCGTGCACGCTCCGGGGGGAGCTCGAGCTCCTGTCGAGCGTGTGCCCGCGCGTGTACGGCCTCTCCCCACGCGAGCACTGCGCTCAGAGCACCGGCGGCGATCAAGACTGTCCGCGCGATCGACGTTCCACGTGGAACATCGAGCCGGTGCATGATCAGCCGCGGTGGTCGCGGATGGCCTGCTCGGCCAGCTCGGCGTAGGTCCACCCGAGGTCGAAGCCGGAGGCACTGAGTGCCTGCGGGACGAGGGAGGTCTCGGTGAGCCCCGGCAACACGTTCGCCTCGAGGAACCACGGGGTGCCCGCCCCGTCGATGATGAGGTCCACGCGGGACAGGTGGCGCAGCCCGAGTGCGGCGTGCGCAGTCTTCGCCGCGTCCGCGGCAGCTTCGGCAAACTGCGGCGCCAGGCGTGCCGGCGTGAAGAAGGTCGTCTCCCCCGCGTTGTACCGCGCCTCGAACCCGTACGGGCCGTTCTTCGGGACGATCTCGACGGCGGAGAGCGCCACGGGGCCGTCACCCGTGTCGATGATCCCCACCGCGACCTCGGTGCCCCGGATGAGCTGCTCGACGACCACGTCGTCGCAGTAGGTGTAGGCCGTGACCATCGCGCGCGGGAGATCGCGCGGATCCTCGACGAGCGTGACTCCCTGGGCGCTCCCGCCGCGAGCGGGCTTCACGGCGAGCGGTACCGGGTGCTCGCCGGCGATGGCCTCGAGGACACCGACCGCGCCGAGCTCCCGGAAGACGTCGTGTGACAGCGTGACGGACCGGGGCGTCCGCACGCCGGTACGAGCGACGAGCGCGGACGAGGTGGGCTTGTCCCAGGCGAGACGGGCCGAGGTCGAACGCGAGCCGACGAACGGGATGTCGAGCGCCTCCAGGATGCCCCGCAGTGCGCCGTCCTCGCCCGAGGCACCGTGCAGCGCCGGCCACACGACGTCGGGCCGATCGTCACGCACTGCGGGCAGCAGCCCGGCGTCGGCGTCGCGCAGGTCGACCTTCCAGCCGTACCCGGTCAGCGAGTCCGCGACGCGCCGCCCGGACCGGAGGGAGACGTCCCGCTCGTGCGAGATCCCTCCCGCGACGACGACGACGTGACGACGGGTGAGCTCGGCCATGCGAGGGTCCTCCGGGTGGTACTACAACGGAAAGTGCTGGTCAGGAGACGTTCGGCGGCGGCGCGACGACCGAGGTGCGCGACTCGCGGACGTTCGGCCGGGTGGCGTGGCCGAACGTCTCGAGCAGTTCGAGCTCGTCGTTGACGACGGTCGCGAGGCGCTTGACGCCGAGTCGGATCTGTTCGGGCGTCGGGTAGCAGAACGACAGTCGGATGTTGCCACCGCCGCGTCCGTCGGCGTAGAACGCCGTACCGGGCGTGTAGGCCACGAGCTCCTTCACCGCGCGCGGCAGCATGCCCTTTGAGTCGAGGGCCTCGGGCAGGGTGAGCCAGACGAAGAAGCCGCCGTTCGGCTTCGTCCACGACAGGTCGGGCAGGAACTCCCCCAGGGCGGACAGCATGGCGTCCCTGCGCTCCGCGTAGAGGCCGCGGAAGGTGTCTACCTGGCCCTTCCAGTCCGCGGCGTCCAGGTAGGCGTTCACGACGTACTGGCCGAAGGAGTTCGGAGCGAGGACGGCCGACTCGTTGGCGAGCACGAGCTTCTCGCGGATGGCGTGCGGTGCGAGGGCCCAGCCGACCCGGAATCCCGGTGCGAGGGTCTTCGAGAAGGACCCGAGGTACACGACGCCCTCGTCGTCGATGGACCGGATGGCCTGCGGCGCGGGCTCGTCGAACCAGAGGAGCCCGTACGGGTTGTCCTCGAGCACGAGGATGCCGTTCGAGCGGCAGATGTCGAGCACCTCGATGCGACGCTCGCGGCTCATCGTGACACCGGCCGGGTTGTGGAAGTTCGGGATCGTGTACAGGAACTTGATCCGCTTGCCCTGGGTCCGGAGGTTCGCGATGGCCTCGCGGAGCGCCTCGGGCACCAGGCCGTGCTCGTCGGTCGTCACGTGCACGGTCTCCGCCTGGTACGACCGGAAGACCCCGATGGCACCGACGTACGAGGGCGACTCGGCCAGGACGACGTCGCCCGGGTCGATGAAGAGCCGCGTGACGAGGTCGAGCGCGTGCTGCGACCCCGTGGTGACGACGACGTCCTCGGCGCTGGCGCGGATGCCCTCGAGGCTCATCACGTCGACGATGTGCTCGCGGAGGGACCGCAGGCCCTGTCCCCCGCCGTACTGCAGCGCCATCGCGGCGTCCTCGGTCATCACGCGGTCGATCGACCCGGTGACGAGCTCACGCGGCAGCGCGGAGACGTAGGGCATGCCGCCGGCGAGCGAGACCACCTCGGGCCGCGAGGCGACGGCGAACAGGGCTCGGACCTCGGAGGCGCTCAGCCCGGCGGTGCGCTGGGCGTAGGAGTCGTACCAGGGGTCGAGACTGTTGCCGTTCGTCATCGTGAACTCCGTTCAGTGGGACATTCCCGCCACACTACGACATCCGTTGCCGGATCCGCGGTGGGAGGCGGGGGCCGATCCTGAAGCTGTGGCCCTGCCACGCGCAGCCCGCGCCCGGGTACGCCGCGCAGGCCGCGCCCGGCAACGGCGGACGGCCCCGCTCTCCGGGGAGAACGGGGCCGTCCGGTGGTGCTGGGGTGGACTACGCCAGGAACTCTGCGAGGTCGGCCTCGAGCGCCGGCTTCGGCTTCGCGCCGATGACCGTCTTGACGACCTCGCCGCCCTTGAAGACCTTCATCGCCGGGATCGACGTGATCTGGTAGTTCATGGCCGACTGCGGGTTGTCGTCGACGTTGAGCTTGACGATCTCGATCTTGTCGGCGTGCTCCGCGGCGATCTGGTCGAGGATCGGCGAGACGGCGCGACACGGGCCGCACCACTCGGCCCAGAAGTCGACGAGGATGGTCTTGTCGGACTTGAGGACCTCGTCCGAGAAGGTGGCGTCGGTGACGGCCTTTGCGTTGGACATGTGTGCTCCTTCGAGAAGTTCAGTGGGTACAACGGCGGCGCCGCTGCGGTATTCCGAGTGGGTCAGACCCGTGCGGCCTCGACGTCGATCGTCGCGGGCGACTCCGGGGTGACGCCCTCGGCCTGGTCGGTCAGGGCGTCGTCGAGCTCTGCGAGGTACTTCTCGGCGTCGAGCGCCGCGACGGTGCCGGAACCCGCGGCCGTGATGGCCTGGCGGTAGGTCGGGTCGATGACGTCACCGGCGGCGAAGACGCCCGGCAGGTTCGTCTTCGAGGAGCGGCCCTCGACCGCGATCGTGCCCTCGGGCGCGATGTCGATCTGGCCGTGGATCAGGTGCGTGCGGGGGTCGTTGCCGATCGCGATGAAGAGGCCGTCGAGCGCGAGCTCGGACTCCTCGCCGGTGACCGTGTCCTTGAGCGTCACGCCGGTGACGGCGGAGTCACCCTGGATGGCGGTGACCTCCTTGTTCCACGCGAACTCGATCTTCGGGTCGTTCGTCGCGCGGTCCTGCATGATCTTCGACGCCCGCAGGGAGTCCTTGCGGTGGATGACCGTCACCTTGTCGGCGAAGCGGGTGAGGAACGTGGCCTCCTCCATCGCGGAGTCACCGCCGCCGACGACGGCGATGTTCTTCTGGCGGAAGAAGAAGCCGTCGCACGTGGCGCACCAGCTCACCCCGTGGCCGGAGAGTCGTTCCTCGTCGGCGAGGCCGAGGTGGCGGTACGCCGAGCCCGTGGCGTAGATGACCGCGAGGGCCTCGTACGTCTCACCGGAGCCGACGGTGACCTTCTTGACGTCACCGGTCAGGTCGACCGAGACGGCGTCGTCGTACAGGACCTCGGCACCGAACTTCTCGGCCTGTTCCTGCATCTTGATCATGAGGTCCGGGCCCTGGATCCCCTCGGGGAAGCCCGGGAAGTTCTCGACCTCGGTGGTCTTGGTGAGCTCGCCGCCGGTCTCGACGCTCGAGGCGACGATGAGGGGCTTGAGCTCCGCGCGCGCGGCGTAGATGCCGGCGGTGAACCCGGCGGGACCGGAACCGATGATGATGAGCTGGCGCATGCCTGGTGCCCTTCCGTTGCGTACTGACCGGGTCAACCCATGGTAGCGGCGGGACATTCCGCCGATCCGGTGTGCGCGCAGGCGGTGGTCAGCGACCGAGACGCTTCCGGAGCAGGGACACCGCGCCGGAGACCTCGCCGTTGCGGGCGACGACGAGTGCGCCGAAGTACACGCCCGCCATGACGGCGCCAGCGAGCACGATGGTGACGAAGGCCCCGGTGCGGTCGGACATCGCGAACCCGTCCGCCGCGAAGGCGCCGAGCGCGGTCACGACGCCGGCACCGGCGACACCCGCGACGAGCGCGGCGACGACGAACTGCAGGTGCGAGCGGGTGACGACCGGACCCTCGATGCCGTCCAGGCGGCGGCGGACCAGGACGAGCGCGACGATCGTCTGGGCCGTGCCGGCGAGGGTGGTGCACGCGGCGATCGACACACCGACCACGGACTGCGGGAAGGTGGCGACGGCCAGCGCGCCGACGACGAACAGCACCGACTGCACGCACTGCATGAGGAACGGGGTCCGGTGGTCGTGCATCGCCCAGAACACCCGCTGGATGATGAAGAGCATGCTGAACAGCACGAGTCCGGGCATGTAGGCGAGGAGCACCGCGCCGATGGAGAGCGCCTGGTCGAAGGTGCCGGCGAACATCCGTCCGAACGGCACGGACACGACGATCAGCGCCACGGACGCGAACACCGTGAAGAGCCCGACGATCCGGAGCGAGAGCGACAGGTTGCGCCGCACGGCGTCCAGGTCCCCGCGCTCGGCGTCGTGGCTCATCCGCGTGAAGTACGCCGTCGCGATCGACACCGCGAAGATGGAGTGCGGCAGCATGAACAGGAGCCAGGCGTTCTGCAGCACCGCGTTGCCCGCGGCACCCGTGCCGAGCGAGGCGACGCGCGACTGCACGATCCCGGCCAGCTGCGTCACGAGGATCATCGCGAAGAGCCACCCGGCCGCCGTGCCGGTCGCCTTCAGCCCGACGCCGCGCCAGCGGAAGTCCGGCCGGAACGACAGGCCGGCGCGCTTCCAGAAGAACGGCAGGAACGCGGCCTGTGCCAGCACCCCGAGCGAGGCGCTGCCCGCCAGCACCGCGATCTTCAGCGGGGTCCAGGCACCCACCGAGGAGTTCAGCTCCTGGCCGCCGAACATGGCGATGAACACGACGAGACCGGCGATCGCGATGACGTTGTTCAGCAGCGGTGCCCACGTGAAGGGGCCGAAGACCTGCTTCGCGTTGAGGACCTCGCCGAGGAGCGAGTACAGCGCGTAGAAGAGGATCTGCGGCAGGCACCAGAAGGCGAACGCCACCGCGAGGTCCGTCTGGGCCGGCGTGAAGCCCTTGCCGTCGCCGCCGGCCTGCTGGCTGTACAGCCAGACGAGGAACGGCGCGACGAGCGTCGCGACGACCGCGATGACGACGAACACGGTGGCGCCGAGCGTCACGATCTTGTTGACGTAGGCCGTCCCGCCGTCGCGGCTCTGCTGCATGGAGCGGACGATCTGCGGGATGAGCACCGCGGAGAGCAGGCCGCCCGCGATGAGCGCGTAGATGTTGTTCGGCAGCTGGTTCGCGAGCGCGAAGGCGTCGGCACCCGGCGAGTGGGCCTGGCCGATCGCGTACGCGAGGACGAACGTCTTGCCGAAGCCGAGGACGCGCGACAGCATCGTGCCCGCCGCGAGCATCGCACTCGCCCGTCCGAGGTTCCGCTCGGCCGCGGGCTCCGCGTCGACGGCGGGCTGCTGCTGCGTGCTGATGGTCGGCTCCTCGGGTTCACGGTCGGGGTCGAAGACGGGTTCGTCGCGCGGTCCGGACTGGAGGCGCGGCGCACCCCCGTCGTGCACGGGCGCGTCCGCAGGACGCGGACCCGCCTGCTGCGGTGCGGGTCGCGTGGGAGCCGTCACGGTGGTGGTGCCGGCCGCAGCGGCGGCGGGAGCCGCCTGCGCGACGGTGGGCGTGCCTCCCGTCCGGCGGGGCGCACCGGGGGCGTCGGGCTGGACCTCGAGCGGCCGGTTCGGGTCGTCGTCGTCCTCGTCGTCGAGCTCGCCGTTGCGGCGGCGGATGCGCTTCCGGACACTGCGGAAGATGCCGAAGCCGAACAGCGCGACGAGGCCGATCGCCGCGACGGCGGTGATGACGGTCTCCCACTGCGCCTGCACGTTGAGCTCGACGGTGGACGGCTGCGAGATCGTGACGCCGGTCGGTGTCGTCAACGACATCGTCAGCGTGACCTTGCCGTTCGCGACGGAGCGGACCGGGACCGTCGCACGGGTGGAGGACTGCGGCTGGAGCTCGACCAGGATGTCGTTGCGGACGATGCGCAGGGCGGAGCTCGACGGCTGCACGGTGAGGCGCACCGTGACCGGGTACTCGGACCGGTTCCGGATCGACACCGGCAACGACGAGCGGTCCCCGAGGAGCGTCAGGGAGCTCGAGTCCGGGATGCTCACCTCGCTCGTGGTCCGGGTCCAGTCCTGCACCTGGGCGTCGACGGCGGTGTCGAGCGCGTCCGGCTCCACCCGCCAGGCGTTCGAGGCGAGGGCGAGCAGGTCGAGGCGTGCGGGGGCGGTGACCACGACCGGGTCGTCGACGGCGGACGCGAAGCCGATCAGGTCACGCTCGGAGGCGACGAGGCGCCGGAGCTGCGCGAGGCGCTGCTCGCCGTCGTCGGCCGGCGCGAGGGTGAGCGAGCCAGCGGTCGCCTTCGCGGCCGTCGAGAGGTCGGCCGGGGCGACCCACGGCGTGCCCTCGATGGCGTCGAGCGCCTGGCCCAACCGCGCGGAGTCGTTCGGCCAGTCGCGCCCGAGGGTCAGCAGGACGGGGCTCGTGGCGGAGCCGGCCCGTGCGGCGGTCGCCATGGTGGCGGTGAGCTCCGCCATCGCCGCGTCCCAGCGCTGCTGGTCGGTGGCCCCGGCCGCGTCGCGCAGCAGGGCGGACATGCCCTGGTCGGAGACGAGCACGCGCTGGTCGCCGATCCGCTCCGACGCGGCGACGGTCGTGTCCGGACCGGCGGAGGTGTTGCCGCTCGAGACGATCGTCGTGTCCGTGCCGGCCTTCGCCAGGGCGGGCAGGTCGTCGGTGGCGACGGTGCCCTCGACGGGCCAGGAGACGTCGTCGAGCGACCAGGGGAAGTCGAGCAGCTCCCGGGTGGTGGGGAGGGTCGGTGCCGTCTCGGTGCCGGTGCTGCCGGCGGTGGCGTCTTCGGTCGGGGTGGGGACGTCGGACGGCGACGCCGTGTCGCCCGGGGTGGCGGAGGCCGTGGGGCCCATCGGGGTCGGCGTCGGGGTGCTCGCGCCGGGGAAGTGGTCCTCGTCGACCTGCTGGTCGAGGGAGATGACGCCCGGGATGCCGTCCGCACCCGCTTGCCGGAGCCCGGTGACGTCGGCGTCGGCCCACGGCAGGGCGAAGGTCTCGTTGCGGAGTCCCTCGAGCCGGTCGAGCCAGGCCGTCGCCGTCGAGGGGGCGTCCTGCCCGAGGAGTCGGATCGAGGCGATGATCCGCGGGTCGACCGCCACCGCGACGTTGTGGTCCTCCGCCGCGTCGAGCTGCTGCTGCAGTGTGCCGTCGACGGAGGTCGCGGCGGCCAGGGCGTTCGCACCGATGACCCCGTCGGGGGTGGCGGGGAGCGTGACGGGCATCGCGACCGAGACGCCGAGCGGGGCCTGCTGGAAGTCCGGGTACCAGGTGACGGCGGACCGTGCGACGGCGGTGGTGTCGCCCGCGGTGTACTCGGCGGCGATGCGTCGGGCCCCGAAGGACGAGTACCCGCCGAGTGCCACGTTGCCGGGCACGATGGTCACCGTCTGGGTCACCGTCCGGTGCGCCGGGACCGCCGGGACGTCCACCGTGTCCATCGGGGCGCCGAGGTAACCGGACGTGCTGGTGTCGTCGAGCCAGTCGGCGAGGACGTCGCGCGTGCTCTCGGACCGGAAGATGTCGAGCTCGGCCCGTCCCGCGGGGACGTCCCGGTCCGTGTCGTTCGTGACGGTGAGGGTGAGCTCGAGGTCCTCGTCGCGACGGACGATCCCGCGGTCCGCCGGTGCGATCGAGACGGTGGTCCGACCCTGGTCGGCGGCCGTCGGCTCGGCCGTCCGGGTGGTCGTGCCGGACGCCGCGGTGTGCGTCGTCGAGGTCCCGGCTGCCAGGACGGCGTCGGTGGCCGCGGGCGTGGTGACGAGACCGATGGCGACGAGGGCCGTCGCTGCGGCGGCGAGCGTGGAGCGGAGGATCTGCATACAGGGAGGCCCGAGGGTCGGTTCCGGCCGAGCACGAGTGTACGAGGGGCAGACGGGGACGATCCCGTGGGCGCTCGGTCCGTGCAGAACTCGTGGACGGTCTTCTGGGAGGATGAGGTCCGTCATGCAGTCCGTTGCCCAGGCCGTCGAACGACTCGACGCACTCGCCGCCACCGAGCCCGTCGCCCTCCTCGCTCGGTCGTTCGCCGACGCCGGACACGAGCTGGCCCTGGTCGGCGGACCGGTGCGCGACGCCTTCCTCGGCCGCCCCGTGACCGACCTCGACTTCACCACGGACGCCACCCCCGAGCAGACGCTCGCGATCGTCGAGCCGATCGCGAGCGCGACCTGGGACGTCGGTCGGCAGTTCGGCACGATCGCCGCACGCATCCGCGGCGAGCAGGTCGAGATCACGACCTACCGCAGCGACGTCTACGACGGCGAGACCCGCAAGCCCGAGGTCGCGTTCGGCGACACCATCGAGGACGACCTGCTCCGCCGGGACTTCACGGTGAACGCGATGGCACTCCGACTCCCCCAGCGCGAGCTGGTCGACGTGCACGGCGGCGTCGAGGACCTGCTGGCGCAGCGCCTGCACACGCCCCAGGCCGCACCGGTGTCGTTCCGCGACGACCCGCTGCGGATGATGCGGGCCGCGCGCTTCACCGCACAGCTCGGCTTCACGGTGTCCGACGAGGTCCGGGACGCCATGACCGCGCTCGCCGACTCGATCGACATCGTCTCCGCCGAGCGCGTGCGGGACGAGCTGGTCAAGCTGCTGGACACGTCGGACCCGGTCCCCGGGATCCGGCTCCTCGTCGACACCGGCCTGGCCGAGCGGTTCCTGCCGGAGCTGCCGGCGATGCGGCTCGAGATCGACGAGCACCACCACCACAAGGACGTCTACGAGCACTCGCTCACCGTGCTCGAGCAGGCCATCGGGTACGAGGCCGAGCGGCACCCGGGCGAGGCGCCCGACACGGTGCTGCGGCTCGCGGCGCTCCTGCACGACATCGGCAAGCCGGCCACCCGGAAGCTCGAGCCCGGCGGGGCGGTGAGCTTCCACCACCACGACCTGGTCGGGTCGAAGCTCGCGAAGAAGCGACTCCGGGCGCTGCGCTTCGACAACGACACCATCGCCGCGGTCGCCCGCCTGATCGAGCTGCACCTGCGGTTCTTCGGCTACACCGAGGGCGCCTGGACCGACTCGGCCGTGCGCCGGTACGTGCGGGACGCCGGTCCCCTGCTCGAGCGGCTCCACGAGCTGACCCGCTCCGACGTGACCACCAGGAACCGGCGGAAGGCCGACCGGCTGGGCTTCGCGTACGACGACCTCGAAGCGCGCATCACGACCCTGGCCGACCAGGAGGAGCTCGACGCGATCCGGCCGGACCTGACGGGCGACGACATCATGCGGATCCTCGACATCTCGCCGGGACGCGCCGTGGGCGAGGCGTACCGGTACCTGCTCGAGGTCCGGATGGACGAGGGACCCCTCGGCGCGGACGAGGCCGAGGCGCGCCTGCGCGCCTGGTGGGCCGAACGCGACGCGACCGCCTGACAGCCCGACCGCCGGACCGAACGCGACTGCCGGACCGAACGGGACCGCCTGGCGGGCCGGAGCCGCTCTGCACAGCCGGTGGCGCGCCTCCAGGCCGTGAGCTAGGCTAGTGGGGTTGTCCACGCGCTCCTGCGTGTCCGGACACATGCATCAACCCTCCTGCTCCGGGAACCGCCCGGAGCCGCCGAGACCAAAGGAGGTGGGTTCCGCATGCACCAGTACGAACTGATGGCGATCCTCGACCCCGAGATCGACGAGCGCACCGTCGCTCCCAGCCTGGACAAGTTCCTCGCGGTCATCCGCAACGACGGTGGCACCGTCGACAACGTGGACGTCTGGGGCCGTCGTCGCCTGGCCTACGAGATCGCGAAGAAGTCCGAGGGCATCTACGCCGTCGTCGACTTCACCTCGAGCCCCGAGGCCGCCAAGGAGCTCGACCGTCAGCTCGGTCTCTCCGAGGCCGTGCTCCGCACGAAGGTCCTCCGCGCAGAGGAGGCGATCGCCCAGGTCGCCGCCCAGAAGCAGCGCGACGAGGCCCGTGCGGCCCGCAAGGCCGCCAACGCGACCGCGACCGCCGAGTAGCTCATGGCCGGCGAAACCGTCATCACGGTGGTGGGCAACCTCACCGCGGACCCCGAGCTGCGCTACACGCAGAACGGGCTCGCGGTGGCGAACTTCACCATCGCATCCACCCCTCGCACGTTCGACCGTCAGGCGAACGAGTGGAAGGACGGCGACGCGCTGTTCCTCCGGGCGAGCGTGTGGCGCGAGTTCGCCGAGCACGTGGCGGGCTCGCTGACGAAGGGCATGCGCGTCATGGCGCAGGGCCGTCTGCGTCAGCGCTCCTACCAGGACCGTGAGGGCCAGCAGCGCACGAGCATCGAGCTCGAGGTCGACGAGATCGGCCCGTCGCTCCGCTACGCGACCGCACAGGTCACCCGTGCCGCGGGTGGCTCCGGTGGCGGTCGTGGCCAGGTCGGTGGCGGCAACGCCTCCGGTGGCCAGGGCGCGGGCGGCGGCTGGAACGGCAACAGCAACAACAGCGGCGGCGGTCAGTCGGACGCACCGTGGTCGCCCCAGGGCGGCCAGCAGGGTGGCAACGCACAGTCGAACGACGTGTGGAGCCAGCCCGGTGGCTCGTACGACGACGAGACCCCGTTCTGATCCTCAGCGGTCCGACGGACACACAACTTCTTCTTCTCTAAGGAATCACAATGGCTGGAAAGAGCACCGGCGACCGCCGGAAGCCTCGCGGCAAGGGCGGCAAGAACGCCGCTCCCGCGAAGTCGATCAAGGTCGGCGTCATCGACTACAAGGACGTCGCGACCCTGCGCAAGTTCATCTCGGAGCGTGGCAAGATCCGCGCCCGTCGCATCACCGGCGTCTCCGTCCAGGAGCAGCGCCTCATCGCCCGTGCCGTGAAGAACGCCCGTGAGATGGCGCTCCTCCCCTACGCCGGCTCCGGCCGCTGATCGGAGGACTTCCCATGTCGAAGCTCATCCTCACCCACGAGGTCTCCGGCCTCGGTTCCGCCGGTGACGTCGTCGACGTCAAGAACGGCTACGCCCGCAACTACCTCATCCCCCAGGGCTTCGCCGTCGCGTGGTCCAAGGGCGGCGAGAAGCAGGTCGAGTCGATCCGTGCGGCCCGTGCCGCTCGCGAGCTCGCCACCATCGAGGAGGCCCAGGACCTCAAGATGAAGCTCGAGAACGCGACCATCAAGCTGACCGTCAAGGCCGGCAAGGACGGTCGTCTGTTCGGCTCCGTCCGTCCGGGCGACGTCGCCGACGCCGTCCAGGCGCAGGGCGTCGGCTCGCTCGACAAGCGCAAGGTCGAGGTCCCCGCGACCATCAAGACCGTCGGTGACCACGAGGCCACCGTCCGCCTGCGCGAGGACATCACCGCCGTGATCTCCCTCCAGGTCGTCGCCGCCAAGTAGGGCAGCGCCACCACCGTCGAAGGGCGGGTCTCCTCCGGGAGGCCCGCCCTTCGTCGTGCCCGCGGGTCGCGTCCGCCGGACGGTCGGGTGTGCACGTCGAGTTCATCGCCGACGCGTGCTGCGGAACTCCAGGTGAACAACCCTCGAACACCCCCGTTCGGGGGCATCCCCGCCGGTACCGTCGTCTCGGCTTCCGGTTCCGGAGGCGAACGACATCGAGACCAGGAGCACGACATGCCCAACTTGAACGTCACCTACGGCGAGATGCAGGACGCCGCGACCCGCCTCGTGAACGGTGAGCAGGACATCACCTCGAAGCTCCGTGAGCTGAAGGCCCTCGTCGACTCGCTGATCAGTGGCGGCTACGTCACGGACCAGTCGTCCGTCGCGTTCGGCAGCTCGTACCAGGAGTTCAACGACGGTGCGACGAAGACCATCGAGGGTCTCGAGGGCATGTCGATGTACCTCAACAAGGCGGCCGAGGCGCTGCAGCAGACCGACCAGGAACTCGCGAACGCCATCAAGTAGCGCGGGACACCGGGCGGTCGGTCCCCGACCGCTCCGGACGACGGGCGGCCCCCTCGCGGGCCGCCCGTCCCACCTTCCACCGGACCACCGGACGGGCAGCGATCGGGAGCACCCATGGCAGACCTCATCATCACCAAGGCCGTCCTCGAGGACTCGGCCACCAAGTTGCAGCACATCTCGGACGAGCTCGAGCACCAGAAGTCGGACGACCGCGCCCTGACCGAGGTCTACGGGCAGCACGACGTGCAGCAGGCGATGCACGACTTCTCCGGCGACTGGAAGATCCACCGCAACAAGATGAAGGGCGCCGTGAAGGACCTGCACGACAAGATGCAGAAGTCCGTCGAGCACTGGTCGGCCCTCGAGCAGGACCTGCACGACAAGCTGACGACCGAGTCGCACCCGACCGACGGGGCGGCCGCCTGATGCCCGCCCGCGGAGGGAACTGGTCGCTCGTCGGCGAGGCCTCGGACCCGATCGTCGCCGACACGCAGGTCGTGCACGAGCTCGTCGACTACTACCGGTCGATCGCGGACGAGATCCGGAGCGAGGCCGACGTGCTGAAGCGCATCGGCGAGGGCGACCAGTCGCAGTTCAAGGGAGAGTCGGCCGACGCGGTCCGGAAGAAGAGCGGCGAGGTCGCGTCGTCGCTGCAGAAGATGTCCGGCCGCTACGACGCCATCCGTGACGCCCTGACCGGGTACCTGCCGTCGCTGGAGACCGCACTCGACGAGTCGGCGGCGGCGCTGCGCGAGGCGGAGGACGCATCGGCAGCGGGATCGCGCGCCGCGAGCATGGCGGACCCGTCGCAGGGTCGGGCGCAGGACGCCCCGCCGTTGACCGCCGACGAGCAGGGGGCCGTCGACGCGAAGCACCGCGCGACGGACGACGCCCGCGCGGGAGCCGACGCCGCGACCGCGAAGCTCCGACGGGCCGTCGACACCCTGAACGGTGCCGGGCGCCAGGCGGCGTCGACCATCCGTGCGGCCTGGGACGACGGCCTGCACGACACGCTCGGCGACAAGATCAAGGCGTTCTTCTCGAAGCTGCTGAAGATCCTCGTCAAGATCTTCACCTACATCGGCATCGCCCTCGCGGCGCTCGCGATCCTCATCCCGGGGGTCGGGATCCTGACCTTCATGGCGGCCGTCGCGGCGTCGGTGACCCTCGTCGCGAACATCACGCTCGCGGCCATGGGCGAGGGCTCGTGGCTCGACGTCATCACCTCGGCGGTGGGGCTCGTGCTGGTCGGGGTCGGCGGGGCCCTGACGAAGGCGGTGTCGACGCTCAAGACGGCCGGCCTGGCGAAGGGCACGGTCGGTCTGCAGAAGGACACCCTGTCCAAGCTCCAGGGGCTGCAGCGTGCTCGCGACCTGAAGATCGACGAGGCGCTCGGCGCGAAGGACTTCTCGGCCTTCAAGAACGCGCGCGAGAGCCTGGCGACGATCAGGAAGGACATCACCGCGGCCGAGGGCAAGCTCGACCTGGCCAGGACGAAGAACGTGGTCGACGGCTTCAAGGAGAAGCCGAACTGGTGGCACCCGGGCAAGGCCCTGTGGAACGAGGACAAGGCGAAGATCGCCGACGTCTTCGGCAAGGGCGGCAAGGGATGGCAGTGGGAACGGCTGCTCAGCGTCGACCGGCAGATCGAGATGACGAAGATGCAGAAGGAGATGTGGTCGAAGTACGGCGTCGCGATCGCCGCGTCGCCGACGTGGCACTCCTGGGCGTCCGGCGGGCGCGTCATCGCCAGCTGGGCGAACACCTTCGCCTACGGGCAGGGCATCAAGCCGACCGGGTGGGGCACGGACCAGGAGCGCGTGCCGGGCTACAAGGACGCGACGGGAGCGCTCACCACGCCGTGAGCGCCGTGTGCGTCCGGGAACCGGTCCGTCTTCCGGGGGACACCGGGCCGATTCCCGCACCGCGACACGCCGATACCCGTCGGTCTCCACCGCGCGGTGGCATGTGAATACCGCTCGGGATCGGCCGTGCCACGACGCCGATGTTCTGGAATGTGCACATCACTGTGCAGACGTCGGACTGGACCGCGTCGAGAAATGTACCCCCCGAGATCGTTCCGCTCTGGAATAACGTTCCCGGTGTCCCTCGACCGGGGGGCGCGACGAACGACAGGAGCAGGCCATGCCCAACTTGAACGTGACCTACGGCGAGATGCAGGACGCCGCGACCCGCCTCGTGAACGGTGAGCAGGACATCACCTCGAAGCTGCGTGAGCTGAAGGCCCTGGTGGACTCGCTCATCTCCGGTGGGTACGTGACCGACCAGTCCTCGGTGGCGTTCGGCAGCTCGTACCAGGAGTTCAACGACGGTGCGACGAAGACCATCGAGGGTCTCGAGGGCATGTCGATGTACCTCAACAAGGCGGCCGAGGCGCTGCAGCAGACCGACCAGGAACTCGCGAACGCCATCAAGTAGCGCGTCCTGCGCCCCGGTCGACGCTCCCGTCAGCGACGTCGACCGGGGCGTTCCCGTTCCCGATCCCCGTCTCCCCCGGAGGTACCCGTGCCTGACCTCGTGATCAGCCAGGAGCTCAGTGACAGCGCTGCGAAGGTGCACGCCATCAACGACGAGCTCGAACACCAGAAGTCCGACGACGGCCAGTACCACGGCGTCTTCGGCGAGTCCCACCTGCAGGACGCCTTCTCGGACTTCAGCGGCGACTGGAAGCTCCACCGCGAGAAGATCCGCAAGAACGTCGACAAGCTCGACAAGAACCTGCAGAACTCGATCGAGACCTGGACCGACCTGCAGCAGCAGCTGAAGGACGGTCTGCAGTCGCACGAGGAGACGGCCTGATGGCGGGCCGCGCAGGCGACTGGGCCGCGCTCGACGAGGCCGGCGACCCGATCGCGACGCAGCCCGCGAAGGTGCTCGAGCTCGCGGCCTTCTACCGCGACATGGCGGAGCAGATGGAGACCACGGCCGCCACGCTCGACAAGGTCGGCAGCGGCGACGAGGGCGTCGGCAAGGGCGAGTCCGTCGACGGCATCCGCAAGCGGGCGAAGGACGTGTCGGGCTCCCTCAAGCAGATGACCGGACGCTACCGGGCCGCCGGCGAGGCGCTGCAGGGGTTCGCGAACGCGGTCGGTGACGAAGCCGACCGGTCGGCGGGCACCGTGATGGGCACCTCCTGGCAGGCACTGCAGGACGCGATCGCCGCGAAGGGCGACCTCGGTTCGGCGCAGGGGCTGGCCGACCCGGTCGCCGCGGCCAAGCAGGCCGGCACGGAGCCGACCCCCGAGGACACCTCGGACAGTCAGAAGCGCGCCGAGCGGATCTCCGGTGCCGAGGGCGCGGTCGCGGCGGCGAAGCGGAAGCTGCAGGACGCCCGCGACCAGCTGACCTCGGCGGGTCAGCGGGCCGCGAGCACCATGCGCGGTGCGTGGGGCGACGGGCTGCACGACTCCGGTTGGTACAAGTTCATCCACATGCTCATCAAGATCCTGACGATCATCGGGATCGTCCTGGCGGTGTTCGCGTTCCTCATCCCGGGCCTCGGCATCGGGGCGATCCTCGGGGCGATCTCCGCGGGGATGACCCTGATCGCGCAGGCGGCCACGTTCGCGATGGGCGAGGGCAACGTCTTCGACCTCGTGATGGCCGTCGTCGGCGTCCTGACGCTCGGGCTCGGGACCGCGATCACGAAGGTCACCTCGACCGCGGTGAGCAACGGGATCAAGGCCACCAAGGGTGCGATGACCTCGAAGTTCGCCGGGGCGAGCAAGAAGGCGCACGAGGCCGTCGGCGTCCGGAAGGACCAGCTGCAGGCGCTGAAGCGGGACCGCGCGAGTCTCGACCGGCGGCTGGCCCGGCCGATGTCGTCGGCGCAGACGCAGACGATCACGAAGCAGCTCGACGGGCTGCAGGCACAGATCAGCAAGGCGACGCGGGCACTGGAACGGGCCCGAGGTCGTCGTGACGCCGTCGACGTGGAGTGGATCGGGACCGAGGCGTCGTTCGCGGCGAAGTTCGCCGACAACCCGAACTGGTGGAACGTCACGAAGATCCACAAGGTGATCGCGAACGACGCGAAGCTCGTGAAGAAGCAGTTCTGGACCGAGGTCGGTACCCGTGGTGGTCTCAAGGACTGGGGCGAGCGTTTGGGTGGTGTCGACTTCCAGTTCACCCGCGACCGCTTGCATGACTTCGAGAAGCTGAACCGGCTCCGGTCGGGTGTCACCGCGGCACCGTGGTACCACGCCGGCGCGAACGGCTTCATGAGCGCCTGGGGCAAGGGCAACGCGATCGCCGGCCTGGTGATCGGTCCGATCGGCATCGGTGCGGACCAGTCCCGCCCGTGGTCGGACTGGGTGGCCGAGCACAAGCACCCGGTGACCGACCTGCCGACCGTGCCCGCCGCGCAGCGCTGAACCGACCGGAGGACCACCATGACGACCGCCACCGTCTCGTCGAGCATCACCACCGACGGCGCCACCTGGCTCCTCGTCCCGCACCCGGACGAGGCCGACCCGGCCTGGCGGGCCGAGACGCTCGAGCTCTTCGACGCCGTGGCACGGCTGGACCGCGAGGACGGACGGCCGTCCGCCGCGGAGCTCGACGGGCCGGGTGCCCTCGCGACGCTGCTGGAGCACCGCGCGGCACTCGGCCCGGCGCAGCGCCTGGTCGCCTCGCTCGTGGTGCCCGGCAACTGGCCGCTGCCGGTCGTCGTGACCGTCGGACCGTCCGAGGGCGGCACCGCTGAGCTCCTCGACCTGGCCGGGGCGACCGGCGGCCTGCCGGTCGAGCCCCCGTCGGTGGACGAGCTACCGGAGCACGTCGGCGGCGAGGGCCCCGTCGTGATCCGCTACGACCTCGACGACGCCGGGGCGATCTGGGCCACGGTCACCGCCGTGCGCCGCGCGGACGGGGTCGACACCCACGTGCGGTGGCGGACGACCGACCTGGCGCTCGTCCCGGTGTTCGCACCGGTCGTCGTCGAACTCCTGGCAGCCGTCGAGAACGAGGTGCACGCATGACCGGACCCACCGCATCGTTCCTGGTCGTCGTCCCGCCGGGGTGGGCACGCCTGCCCGCCGGCGAGGACCAGCGCGCCGAGCTCGGCGAGACCGTCCGGGCCGTGATCGCCCGCGCCCTGCCGGATGACCTGCCGCGCGACCGCGCCGAGCCGCTCCGGCAGGAGATGCGCAAGCGCCTGACGTCCGCGGTCGTCGAGGCCGGCGACAGCGGCGCGACCGCCGTCTACATGCCGGTCCAGCCGGTCGATGGGTACACCCCGCCGGTGTCGATCATCGAGTCCGAGGTCGACGACGAGAGCGAGGAGGCGCCCGAGCAGGTCATCGCCCAGCTGCTCGCCGACGCCCTGCCGACCCGGCGCGACCCCGACGACACGGGCCTGCGCGAGGTCGACGGCGGGATCGCGGCCCGCACCGAGCAGACCGTCCGCCGTGCCGACGTCGCGACCGAGCTGCCCGGCATCGGTGACGACCTGCCCGTCGTCGACGACCGCCAGGTGACCTACACGATCCCGGTCCCCCACCGTCCCGGACGCTGGGTGCTCATGTCCTTCTCGGCGATCAGCCGGACGGACCCGGAGGACCCGGAGGCCGCCGACCGGCTCACCGACGCCCTGGTGATGCTGTTCGACGCCGTGATGACCACCTTCCGCTGGACCGACGTCCCCGGTGCCGAGCCGACCCCGCTCGAGCGCCGGATCACCGAGATCGCCGAGGCGCGCGCATGACCTGGTCCTTCCTGACGCCGGAGTCGCACCTGCTCGTGACCATGTCGGTCGTGGTGCTCCTCGCCACCCTGGCCCTCGTGGTCCCGACGATCGTCGCGCTCCGCCGCCGGACCTCGACGGACGCCCTGGCCTGGGCCGACCAGGTGCGTCGCGACCCCGCGGCCGCGTGGGCGGTCGACCGGGTCCTGCGCGCGGTGGACGCATCGTGCGCCGCCGCGAACGTGCTGTTCCCGGGCGCGGTGCGCATCACGATCGGGACCACCGTCCGCATCGACGTCGCCTCGCCGACGATCGCCCCGCCCGCGCCGTGGACGGCGACGCCCGACGGCCGCACGTGGTCCGCCCCGACGTGGGCGCTCCAGGCGGTGCCGCTCGCGGGTGGCGCGCCGGTCGAGTTCGCGACGGTCGTGTCGTTCGGCACCGACCGGGACGACACCGTGCTGGTCGACCTGCGCCGCGTGGGCGGGATCCTCGCCCTCCGCGGCGAACCGGCCGCCCGCGAGGCCCTGCTGGTCCGCCTGGTCGAGCAGCTGCAGACCGCCCCCTGGGCGGTCGGCACCACCGTGCTCGGCGTCGGCACGGGCACCCGGGCGGGCACGGCGGTGTCGGTGCGCGACGCGATCGCGGCGGTCACGGCGGACGCGACCCCGGGCCTCCTGGTCGTGTCGCGGGTGCCCTCCGGCGAGGACGGCCGGGAACTCGCCCGACTGCTCGAACGGCCGGGCGGCCGGTGGGCCTGCATCGCGGTGGCCCCGCACCCGCTCGCCCGCTGGACGATCGAGGCGCGACGCGACGGCACGCACGTCTCCGACGTCCTCGGCACGCTGCAGTGGGCCGGCCTCGGCCGGTCGGTCCCGGTCGACCCGGCCGCGGGAGCCGACACGGCGCAGCGCGACGACGTGCCGGCGGAGGCCTGATGCGGGTCGTCGTCACCGTCGTCGACGACGGCACGGGTGACACCTCGGACGTCCTCGTCGACGCCGCGGGGCGGACGCCCATGCGGACGGTGGTCGACGCGCTCGTCCGCCGGACCGGCGGTGCGCCGATGCCCGCCGACGCGCCGGACGGGGACGTCCCGTTCGAGCGCAGCGGCCTGGTCGACGGCGCCGTCCTGCACGTGGGCGGCGCGGTGCGCCCGGAGCCCGAGCACGGTGTCGTGCACCTGCTCGTGGTGGGCGGGGTCGACGCCGGCCGCGTGCGCCGGCTGTCGCCGGGCACGGTCCGGATCGCGCTGGCGGACGACGGCGCGGCCGCGGTCGGAGCCGACGCCGACGCCGACGGACGACCCGGCCTGGAGGCACGCACCGCGTTCGACGGGTCGGTGACGGTCCGCCTCGCCCCGGCCGAGGACGACGGTGCGCGTCCGGCGGACGAGCCGGTGCCGGCACTCGAGGACGAGCCCGTCACCGACGCGTGGACCGCCTGGCCGCCCGGGGCTCTGGTGCGGTTCGGCGACACGGTGCTCAGCGTGCGCCCGGTCGAGGTGGTCGACCGGATGCTGCTCCGGCCGCCGGACTCCGGGCAGCTCGACTTCAACCGGCCGCCGCGGCTGCTCCCGCCGTTCCTGAAGACCGACTTCCGGATCCCGAAGCCGCCGGTCGCCCCGCAGCGCTCGGCCATCCCGTGGATCATGGTGTTCGTGCCGGCGATGTTCGGCATCGTGATGGCGACGGTCTTCCACTCGCCGTTCTACCTGCTCTTCGCGGCGATGACGCCGATGATGGTCATCGGACAGACCATCAGCTCGCGACGCACCGGCAAGAAGAGCCACCGCAAGCAGCTCGCCGAGCACCGGGAACGGGTCGCGGCGCTCGAGGCGGCGATCGAGCAGGCCGTGCTCGACGAGCGGGACCAGCGGCGGACCTCGTCGCTCGACGCCGCGTCGCTGCGGGTCGTCGCGACGACCCCCGGGCGACGGCTGTGGGAGCGTCGGCCCTCGGACGGCGACCACCTGCACGTGCGGATCGGCACCGGCGACCTGCCGTCGAGCGTGACGGTCGTCGACGACCGCGACCTGGACGGACTGGCGCACGAACCGCGCACGACCCGCGGGGTGCCCGTCACGGTGCCCCTCGCCGAGGTCGGCGTGCTCGGCATCGCCGGGGCCGGGGAGTCCCCGCGGGAGCTCGGGCGGTGGGTGCTCGGGCAGCTCGCGGTGACGCAGAGCCCGCGCGAGGTGCAGTTCGTCGTGCTCACGGCGCAGCAGCACGTGCCGGCGTGGGCGTGGACGCTCTGGCTCCCCCACCTCCGGCCGACCGGTGGGCAGGAGGCGCTCGCGCTCATCGGTGCCGACGGTGAGACGATCGGTCGCCGCCTGGCCGAGTTGACCCAGGTGCTCGCAGAGCGCCGGGCCGAGCGGCAGAAGAACGGGATGAACCGGTCGCGGTTCTCCCCCGAGATCGTCGTCGTGCTCGACGGCGCACGTCGGCTCCGCGCGATGCCCGGCGTCGTCGGGCTGCTCCGCGACGGGCCCGCGTGCGGCATCCGCCTCGTGTGCATCGACGAGGAGGAGTGGCAGCTCCCCGAGGAGTGCGTCGCGACCGTGGCGCACCGGAGCCCGACACAGCTCGTGCTCCGCCGGCAGCTCGCCGCCCCGGTCGAGCTCGTGCTCGCCGACCGGGTCGGGGACGACTGGTTCGACGACGTGGCGCGCGGGACCTCGCCGCTGCGCGACACCAGCGGGTCGGACGGCGACGGGCTGGTGCCCGACGCGGCACGGCTGCTCGACGTCGTGGACCTGCCGCAGCCGGACGGCGCGACCGTCGCCGAGCGGTGGGCCGGGTCCGGCACGAGCACGGCCGCGGTCGTGGGCGTCGGCATCGACGGCGCGTTCGAGCTCGACCTGGTGAAGGACGGTCCGCACGGGCTCGTCGCCGGCACCACGGGCTCGGGCAAGTCCGAGTTCCTGCAGACCCTCGTGGCGTCGCTCGCGCTCCGGAACCGCCCGGACCGGATGACGTTCGTGCTCGTCGACTACAAGGGCGGTGCGGCCTTCAGCGTCGCGTCGGACCTGCCGCACACCGTCGGGCTCGTCACCGACCTCGACCAGCACCTGGTCGAACGGGCGCTGCGCTCGCTCCGCGCGGAGCTCACCCGCCGCGAGCACATCCTGGCGGCGTCCGGCGCGAAGGACATCGAGGACCACGAGGCGCACCTCGCCCGGGGCGGTGCCGGCGAGCAGATGCCGCGGCTCGTGCTCGTCATCGACGAGTTCGCGGCGATGGTCACCGAGTTGCCGGACTTCGTCACGGGCCTCATCGGCATCGCCCAGCGGGGCCGGTCGCTCGGCGTGCACCTGATCCTGGCGACCCAGCGCCCCGGCGGCGTCGTCGGCCCGGACATCCGCGCGAACACGAACCTGCGCGTCGCGCTGCGCATGACCGACTCGGGCGAGAGCACCGACGTCATCGACGTCGCGGACGCCGCGCGCATCCCGAAGAGCGTGCCGGGGCGCGCGTACGCGCGCCTGGGGCACTCGTCGGTCGTGCCGTTCCAGTCGGCGCGCGTCGGCGGTCGGTGGGCCGGTGAGGAGGACCCGGCCACGGGCCTCCCGTTCGTCCGCGTGCTCGACTGGCGCGACTTCGCCACCGCACCGCCCGCCCGCCCGTCGCGCAGCGACAGCGCGACCGCCGCGACCGACCTGTCGGTGCTGGTGCAGGCGATGGGCGACGCCCGCGACCGTCTCGGCATCGGGCGGGTGCACAGCCCGTGGCTGCCGCCGCTGCCCGAGCTGCTGCCGCTCGCCGAGGTGGCGTCGGCCGCCGTCGGGACGCGTCGTGCGGCGGCGTCCTCCGAGGAGGGGCTGCGCTTCGCGGTCGGTCTCGAGGACCTGCCGGACACGCAGGAGCAGCGCGCCGCGGAGGTCGACCTCACCCGCTTCACCCACCAGTTCGTCGTCGGCGCCCCCGGCTCCGGGCGGTCGTCGGCCCTCCGCAGCCTGGCGGCGTCGGCGGCGCGCGCCGTCCCGTCGTCCGACCTGCACCTGTACGCGATCGACTGCGGGAACGGGGCGCTCGCGTCGCTGCAGCAACTCCCCCACTGCGGCGCCGTCGTCCAGCGCACGCAGGTCG
The DNA here is from genome assembly GCF_030362955.1 of Curtobacterium citri. Taxonomy (NCBI): domain Bacteria; kingdom Bacillati; phylum Actinomycetota; class Actinomycetes; order Micrococcales; family Microbacteriaceae; genus Curtobacterium; species Curtobacterium citri. The sequence goes on along the minus strand of NZ_JAUCML010000003.1, from coordinate 376,109 downwards.
AGCGCGCCACGCGGCTGATCGACCGGCTGACGCGGGAGACCGCGCGTCGGCACGACCTCATCGCGGCGGCGTCGGCCGCGGACATCACCGAGCAGCGGCTGCTCGCGCCCGAGGGCGAACGCCTGCCGCACGTGCTCGTGCTCATCGACCGGTGGGAGAACTTCACGACCTCGCTCGGCGAGGTCGACGGCGGCGCCCTGACCGACGCGGTGCAGTCGATGCTCCGCGACGGCGCGGCCGCCGGCATCCACGTCGTGGTGTCCGGCGACCGGTCACTGCTGGCGTCGCGGATGTCGACGCTGACCGGCGACAAGGTCGTGCTCCGTCTGACCGACCGGCTCGACTACTCGCTCGCCGGCATCAACCACCGGAAGCTGCCCGCGTCGATCCCGCCCGGTCGCGGGTTCCGCGCCGAGTCCGGCACCGAGGTGCACTTCGCGACCCTCGGCGCCGACGTCTCCGGGCAGGGACAGACGACCGCGGTGCGGAACCTGGCGGAGGAGCTGCGCGCGGCGTCGCCGGTCCCGCCGTCGCCGCGGCCGTTCCGGGTCGACGCGATGCCGAAGGACCTGGACCTGGACGCCGCACTCGCGCTGTCGTCCGCACCGGAGCCGCAGCCGATGGTCGCCGTGACCGGAGTGGGCGGCGACGACATGGAGCTGCAGACCGTCGACCTGTCCACCGGTGGCGGCACGTTCGTCGTCGCGGGGCCCTCGCGCTCCGGACGGTCGACGATGCTCGCCGCCATGGCGCGGTCGCTGCTCGTGGGTGGGACGTCGCTCGTCGTCCTCGCGCCGCGGCCGGGGCCGGTGCGGGACCTCGAGGGGCTGCCGGGCGTCCGTGCGGTGTTCAGCGGGGACGACGTGACGCAGGAGCAGCTCGAACCGGTCCTGGCGCCGGACGGGACGCCCCTGGTGCTCGTCGTCGACGACGGGGAGCTCCTGATCGACTGCTCCGCGGCGCGGTGGCTGCGGGACTGGGGTCGGGCGGCCGTGGACAACCGGCAGGGGATGCTGCTCGGCGGCAACACGACCGGATTGGCGGCCGGGTTCGGCGGGTGGCAGGTCGACGCGAAGAAGAACCGCCGCGGTGCCCTGCTCTCGCCGCAGGACACCCTGGCCGGGGACCTGATCGGCGTGCGGATCGCGCGGTCGTCGATCTCGTCGCGGATCGTGCCGGGGGCGGCGTTCGTGCACCTCGGTACGGGGCTGGCGTCGACCCTGCAGGTGCCGATGGTGCCGGCTGGCACGCGGGCGGGTTCCGAGTCGGGCGCGCTCGTCTGATCTCGTCGGTTCGCTCGTCCGGGCGGCGGGCTGCTGCTCCGGCGCGCTCGTCTGACCTGGCGGGTTACCGGTTGCGGCGGTCCGCTGATCCTGGGAGCAGCCCGAGAACGCCCAGGACAACCATCGCTGTTGTCAAGCGGTTCTGCACAGTTCACGGGGCCGATCCATCAAGGTTCAAGGTGCACTTGAAGCCCGGTTTTCCACACATCGTGTGGAACAGGAAACCCCAGGTCAAGCGGTCGAACATGTGTTCCCACAGGTGGTTGTCCACACGTTCGTCCACAGTTGTCCACACGCCGGTCCGGCGTGTTCCGCAGACAGTCCACAGAGTTATCCACAGGTGCGTTTGCTGGGGATAACTCTGTCCCCGTAGCTTGGCCCAGCGACTCGGCGACAGCAGGGGTGTCGGTCGTCCGGGGTAGAACAGCCGGTGCGGACCGCGGTCCGTGCCAGTACCGACAAGAGGGAGTCCGTGTGTCGATCGCGCATCTCGATCCGTCCCCGCAGGACCTGGCCGACCGCGGGGTGGACCGGACCCCGCCGCACGACCTGCTGGCGGAGCAGTCGACGATCGGCGGGATGCTGCTGTCGAAGGACGCCGTCGCCGACGTGATCGAGACCGCGCGCGGTGTGGACTTCTACATCCCCAAGCACGAGGTCATCTTCGACGCGATCCTGTCGCTCTACTCGCACGGCGAGCCGACCGACGTCATCGCGGTCACCGACGAGCTCACCAAGACCGGCCTGCTGTCCCGCGCCGGCGGCGCCGAGTACCTGCACAGCGTCACGAGCATGGTGCCGACCGCCGCGAACGCCGGCTACTACGCGGCCATCGTCGCCGAGAAGGCGGTGCTCCGCCGCCTGGTCGACGCCGGCACCCGCATCGTGCAGATGGGCTACGCGTCGGAGGGTGAGGTCACCGACCTCGTCAACAGCGCCCAGGCAGAGGTCTACAACGTCGCCGGCGGCGTGCAGACCGAGGACTACGTCCCCTTGACCGACGCCATCGGCGCGGCCATCGACGAGATCGAGGCCGCGAAGGGCCGCGACGGGCAGATGACCGGCGTGCCGACCGGGTTCAGCGGCCTCGACGCCCTGACGAACGGCTTCCACCCCGGGCAGCTCATCATCGTCGCTGCCCGACCCGCACTCGGCAAGTCGACGCTCGCGCTCGACCTGTGCCGCGCCGCCGCGCTCAAGCACGACCAAACCGCCGCGTTCTTCTCGCTCGAGATGGGCCGCGCCGAGATCGCCATGCGCCTGCTGTCCGCCGAGTCGAGCGTGCCCCTGCAGAACATGCGCAAGGGCACCGTCGACTCCCGTGACTGGACCACGATCGCGCAGACCCGCGGTCGGATCAACGACGCACCCTTCTTCATCGACGACTCCCCCAACATGACGCTCGTCGAGATCCGGGCGAAGTGCCGCCGACTCAAGCAGCAGCACAACCTGAAGCTCGTCGTCATCGACTACCTGCAGCTGATGACCTCGGGCAAGAAGGTCGAGAGCCGCCAGCAGGAGGTCTCGGAGTTCTCGCGTGCCCTCAAGCTGATGGCGAAGGAGCTCGGCGTGCCGGTCATCGCGCTGTCGCAGCTGAACCGTGGTCCCGAGCAGCGTGCGGACAAGAAGCCGATGATCTCCGACCTGCGTGAGTCGGGGTCGATCGAGCAGGATGCCGACATGGTGATCCTGCTGCACCGTGAGTCGGCGTACGAGAAGGACAACCCGCGGCAGGGTGAGGCGGACCTGATCGTGGCGAAGCACCGCAACGGGCCGACGGACACGATCACGGTGGCGTTCCACGGGATGTTCTCGAGGTTCGTGGACATGCCGCAGTAGGGGACTTTGTTGTCGTCCGCCAACGAACGTGTCCAACTGCCACACAACGTGTCCTGAAATACGGAGGTGGACACGTTATTTGGCAGTCCCGCCGGTCTTCCTCAGACCTGAGTGACCACGCGGTGGCGTCGTGACCGCTCGCTACCTCGGCGCCCGCGAGGAGTGGTGTGTCCCTACTCGGCGTTACGCCAGCCCGGCGCTCAGATCGTCGTGCCGAACTGCCCGTCGTCGATGCTCGATGCTGACTCCGCCAGGGAACAGGTTGATGAGGACCAGTAGGTACGCCTCGTACCACTCATCTGCGATCTCTTCAGCGCGGCGGATGCGCTGGAGATCCTGCTCGGCGAAGCTGATTAGCTCCGGGTATTCGTCTTTGTCGACCGGTTTGTACGTGCCAGCATCCAGCCATCGATGTTCATCTGCCTGCCAAATCAGGCCAACGTAGTCGCGTTCATCGCCGGACAAGGGCTCGAAACCGAACTCCCAGTTGTCGGCCCACGCCTTTCCGAGCTCACTTGCGACGTAGCCGTCGGGTTCCGGCGTCTCGTCCGGGATTGGTTCATGGGGGTACCGCATGATGGTGTTTCCGTCCGCTGCGTAAAACACAACCTCACCGGTCAGTAGGGCGTAGACCACTGAGTGACGTTTACCTCTGCTGGCGAGATCGCCGCGGAACATCCACAGCGCCATGTCCGCCTGCTTCTGCCAGTCGTCCCATGCCTCCGCAGGCTCCGGCAGCGTCTCGCCGGGTGGCTCAATCGTCCACATGGTTCGGTCCCCGAGGACCCACGTCAGAGTGGCCCGTTGAGTCGCATCGGGTTGGAACCGCAACGTCTCTGGCCCGTTCTCCTCGCCGGCGACGGTCAGGCGGGGAGCGTTGAAGTGACGGCGGACCGCAGAGTGGTCGACCTGATGCGCCGGCCATTGATAGCGGATCTCGAGCACTACCGTCGCCACGCGAACCTCCCGCGACGTCGTACTGGTCGCTGACTCAGCGTGCCGTCTCCGTCGTCGGGCTCGTTGGGAGTGGTCGCCGCCACGGTCCCATGCTCTACCGCTTTGCTGGACGCGGGTTTCGATCGTTCGATCAGAATTGGATGTAGCCGTTCCAAGCTGCCTCTGCTTTTGCTCCGTCATCACCGAAGATGTCAGGGTCGACTGGGAAGTGCTCGTTCCGGAAGTGGTCCAGCTCCAGCTGCGCACGATCTCGGAGTGTCGCTCGGTCCTCGTCGGGATGTCCCAAAGCAAGCATGGCGGTGCGCCGCTCGATGACGGCATCCCACAGTTGTCGTCGGCTGACTTCCGCGATCAGTTGCGAAGCAACGAGCATCGAGTTGAACTCAAGCGATCCAGCGAATCGGTCCATCAAGGTGACAAGGTCTCTGTCCTTCACCTCGGTGAACACCTTCGGCTGCTTGCGTTGCTCCTCCATCATCCAACGGATCTGTGCACGGGCGTCCGCAATTGGGTTGGATTCTTGCTCGTCGGTCATGTCTTCATCCTCACCGTGCGGAGGCTTCATCGCGAGGTGAGTTTGGTGATCTCAGCGGGTGGGTGAGGTGAGCAGTGCCGCGACTGATTCGAGGGCGCCGGGGACGAGGGAGAAGTAGGCCCACGTGCCGCGCTTCTCCCGGTGCAGGATGCCGGCGTCGACGAGCACCTTGAGATGGTGCGACACGGTCGGCTGAGACAGGCCGAGCGGTTCCTGCAGGTCACAGACGCACGCTTCTGCACCCTCGTGCGCGGCAACCATCGAGATCAGCCGGAGCCGCGCAGGGTCAGCGATCGCCTTCAACGACTTCGCGAGGACTTCGGCGGACTCCTGCGTCATCGCTTCCGTCGTGACAGGCGAGCAGCATGCGGTGACGTCCTGGATGGGAAGCAGCTCGATCGTCGTCATCGCACCATCATCCCACGCCCTTCGATGCAGGTCTATATTTGCGTTCATCGATATCGACGTGCTTCGATGTTCCTGCTCGACTTCCGATCGATCTAAAGGACCGACCCGATGACTCACCTTGTTGCCGTTGGGGGCAGCGACGCCGGCATCGCCGCAGCGCTCCGCGCCCGTGAGCTGGACCCGTCGACCGACGTGACGGTGGTCCTCGCCGACGAGTTCCCGAACTTCTCCATCTGCGGCATCCCCTACTGGGTCTCCGGCGACGTCGCTACGGAAGCGTCTCTCGCGCACCGCACCCGCGGAGACCTCGAAGCCGCCGGGATGACCGTCCGCTCCTCCACCTGGGCTTCCGCCGTCGACGTCGACCGCCAGTTGCTCTCCGTCACCGGCCCGGCCGGTGAGGAGCAGATCGCCTACGACGAGCTGCTGATCGGGACCGGCGCGGAGCCGGTCCGCCCGGCCGGGATCCCGTTCGGTAAGCCCGGCATCCACCTGCTGCACTCGATGACCGACGCCGAGCAGGTTGTCGCCGCCCTGGAGCTCCTGCCTGCCGGCAGCCGCGTCGCGGTCGTCGGCGCCGGCTACATCGGTCTCGAGATGACCGAGGGGCTCGTCGCCCGCGGGTTCGACACGACGCTGATCCAGCGCGGCCCGGAAGTGCTCTCCACCCTCGACCCGGGACTCGGGTCCCTGGTCACCGAGGAGGTCCGTCGGCACGGTGCGACGGTGCTGACCGGTGCGACCGTCACCGGAATCACGCCCGCTGGCGGCGGGCAGTGGAGCGTCGCGACTACCTCCACGTTTGGGGACGCCGCCGGAACGTTCGCGCTCGTGGTGGTCTGTGTCGGGGTGCGGCCGGTGACGGATCTCGCGGTCGCGGCAGGTGCGCAGCTCGGGCAGGCCGGCGCGATCGTCGTCGACGAGCAGATGCGCACCGGGGTGCCGCACGTGTGGGCAGCGGGTGACTGCGTCGTGACACACCACCGCCTGCTCGGGACGACCTGGCTGCCGCTCGGGACAACCGCGCACAAGCAGGGACGCGTCGCCGGGGAGAACATGCTCGGCGGGTCCCGGACCTTCGCGGGCTCGGTGGGGACGCAGGTGGTGAAGGTGTTCGACCTCGTCGCCGCCCGCACCGGCCTCCGCCACCACGAAACCGCCCCGCTGGACGTATCGCCGCTGAGCCGGTTGACGGTCGCGGATGACCACAAGCGGTACTACCCGGGTGCAGTGCCGCTGACGATCAGCGTCACCGGCGACCACACGTCCGGCAAGCTCCTCGGCGCGCAGATCGTCGGGGAACGGTCCGCGGAGATCAGCAAGCGCATCGACATCTTCGCCACCGCCCTCCACGCCGGCCTCTCGGTGGACGACGTCATCGACCTGGACCTCAGCTACACGCCGCCGCTCGGGTCCCCGTGGGATGCCGTGCAGGTCGCCGCGCAGGGCTGGGAACGCGCCTCCGCGGCAGCCAACCCGGCTGGGGTGTGCGGCTGATGGTGCTGGCGGTCGTCGCCGCGGCGATCTTCGTCGCGACGCTCGTGGTGGTGATCTGGCAGCCCAAGGGCTTCCCGATCGGCTACACCGCACTCATCGGCGCGGTCACCGCCCTCGCGACCACGGTCGTTGGGCTCGGGGACGTGCCGACGGTGGTCGGGATCGTGTGGAACGCGACGTTGACGTTCGTCGCGGTGGTGCTGATCTCGTTGATCCTCGACGAGGCCGGGTTCTTCGAGTGGGCCGCACTCCACGTCGCCCGCTGGGGCCGCGGGAACGGTCGGCTGCTGTTCGTGCTGATCGTCGGCCTCGGCGCGGTCATCGCGGCCGTGTTCGCCAACGACGGGGCCGCGCTGATCCTCACCCCGATCGTCGTCGGGATGCTCCGCGCGCTGAACATGCCAGCGAAGGCGGCGCTGGGGTTCATCCTCGCCACCGGGTTCATCGCCGACACCGGCAGCCTCCCGCTGGTGGTGTCGAACCTGGTCAACATCGTCTCCGCCGACTACTTCAGCCTCGGCTTCGCCGAGTACGCCGCCGTCATGGTGCCCGTCGGCATCGTGTCCGTGCTGGCGTCCCTCGGGATGCTCCTGGCGTACTTCGGCCGGAGCATCCCGAAGCAGTACGACGTCCTCGCCCTCACCCGGCCCACCGCCACGGTGAAGGACCGGGCGACGTTCCGCGCCGGATGGGTGGTCCTCGCCGTGCTGCTGGTCGGCTACTTCGCCGCCGACCCGCTCGGGGTGCCCCTCGCCGCCGTCGCTGGTGTCGGCGCGGTCGTGATCGTGCTCGTCGCCGCCCGGCAACCCGCGTTCCTCTTCGCCCGCCAGGCGGCGTCCCCAGTCCTCGTCACCACCGGCGGCACCGCCACCGTCACCGCCGGCAGTGGTGGCCCCGGTGGTGGGTCGGGGCGGGTGATTCCGGTGTGGAAGACGATCCGAGAGGCCCCGTGGCAGATCGTGCTGTTCTCGATCGGCATGTACCTCGTCGTCTACGGGCTGCAGAACCAGGGCCTCACCGACTACCTCGCCCGCCTGTTCGACGTGTTCGGGGACCACGGGGTCCTCGTCACCGCGCTCGGGGTCGGATTCGTGATCGCGATCCTCGCGTCGCTGATGAACAACATGCCGACCGTCCTCATCGCCGCCCTCGCGATCGGCGGAGCCGGCGCGACCGGGCTCACCCACGAGGCGATGATCTACGCCAACGTCATCGGCTCCGACCTCGGCCCAAAGATCACCCCGATCGGGTCGCTGGCGACCCTGCTGTGGTTGCACGTGCTCGACCGGAAGGGCATCCACATCGGCTGGGGACAGTACTTCCGCACCGGCATCGTGCTGACCGTCCCCGTCCTCGCCGTCACCCTGACAGCCCTCGCCGGCTGGCTCACCCTCATCCGATGACCACGCCCACGCCTACCGAAAGCACCGCCATGACCGCGACCCCCACGATCCTGTTCGTCTGCGTCCACAACGCCGGCCGCTCCCAGATGGCCGCCGGCTACGCCCAGACCCTCGGTGGCGACCGCGTGCAGGTCCTCTCTGCAGGCTCCGCGCCGAAGGACCAGATCAACCCCGTCGCGATCGAAGCGATGGCGGAGGACGGCATCGACATCGCCTCAAACCAGCCGAAGATCCTCACCACCGACGCCGTCCGCGAGTCCGACGCGGTCATCACGATGGGCTGCGGCGACGCGTGCCCGATCTTCCCCGGCAAGCGGTACGAGGACTGGGACCTCACCGACCCCGCCGGGAAGGGCATCGACGACGTCCGCCCCATCCGCGACGAGATCAAGACCCGCGTGCAAGCGCTCCTGGCCGAGCTACTGCCCGCCGAAGCATCCGCCTGACCACCGGAAGGACCATGACCATGACGCTCACCCTCACCGTCCCACCCCATGCCGACGCGGACCGCCTCACCCGGCTGCCCGTCGCCGTCATCGGCGCCGGCCCCGTCGGGCTCGCCGCGGCCGCGCACCTGCTCGAGCAGGGTCTGCCCGTCGTCGTCTACGAAGCCGGCGACCAGGTCGGCACGTCCGTCCGTGCGTGGGGGCACACCAGGCTGTTCTCCCCGTGGCGGTACGTCATCGACGACGCCGCCCGCCGGCTCCTCGAACCCACCGGTTGGGCTGAGCCGCGCCGGTCGTCGCTGCCGACCGGCCACGACCTCGTCGCCCAGTACCTCGAACCCCTCGCCCAGACGCCCGAGCTGGCACCGGTGATCCGGTACGGGGTCCGCGTCGAAGCGGTGTCCCGGCAGGGCATGGACCGCACCCGCTCCGCCGGCCGCGCCGACACCCCATTCCTCCTCCGCCTCCACACCGCGGACGGCGTCGAGGACGTCACCGCCCGCGCCGTCGTCGACACCTCCGGCACGTACACGTCCCCGAACCCGCTCACCGCCGCCGGCCTCGACCCCACAGCCGACCTCGGCGACCGCATCGCGCACGCTCTGCCCGACGTGCTCGGTGTCGACCGGGCACGATTCGCCGGGAAGCGGGTCCTCGTCGTCGGTGCCGGCCACTCGGCCGCGAACACGCTCATCAAGCTCGCCGCCCTCGCGAAGGACGAACCGGGCACGACGCTGCTGTGGGCGATCCGGAACGCCGGCACTGCGCGCCTCGGCGCGGACGCCGCTGACGGGCTCGCCGCACGCGGGCAGCTCGGCTCGAATGTGCACGGGCTCGTCGAGTCCGGGCAGGTCGACCAGCTTGCCTCGTTCGAGATCGACGACGTCCGTCCTGACGGCGACCAAGTCACCGTCACCGGCCGCCGCTCCGGGGAGCCGTTCACCGTCATCGTGGACGTTGTGGTGAACGCGACGGGGTTCCGGCCTGACCTCGACATGCTCCGCGAGATCCGCTTGGGCCTGGACGACATTGTCGAAGCACCGCGGGCGCTCGCGCCGCTGATCGACCCGAACCTGCACTCTTGCGGCTCCGTTCCGCCGCACGGTGTCGCGGAGCTGGCGCACCCGGAGCCGAACTTCTTCATCGCCGGCATGAAGTCCTACGGCCGCGCCCCCACGTTCCTGCTCCTCACCGGGTACGAGCAGGTCCGCTCCATTGCCGCGGAACTCGCCGGCGACCACCAGGCCGCCCGCGACGTGCAGCTCGTGCTCCCCGAGACCGGCGTCTGCACCACCGATGTCGGCGGCTCATCCTCCTGCGGTGTTCCCGCGACGACCGAAGCGGCTGAGGGGTCGTCGTGCTGCGCCGCGCCCGCGCCGGCCGCGCCGCCCGCCAGCAGCTCCTGCTGCACGAACTGAACCGGACCCCACATGACCGACAAGCCCACCGTGCTGTTCATCTGCAAGCACAACGCCGGCCGCTCCCAACTCGGCGCAGCCCTTCTCGAACTCGCCGCCGACGACCGCTACACCGCCACCTCCGCAGGGGTCGCCCCCGCCAACGAGGTGAACCCGTCGATCGCCGTGACCGTCGCGGAACTCGGCCTCGACATCAGCAACCGCACCCCACGGCAGGTCACGCCCGAGCTGCTGGATCAGGCCGACGTCGTCGTGCTGATGAAGCCCGGCCTGAACCTTCCCGCGACGCCCCGCGGGACGGTGTTGCAGTGGTCGTTCCCGGACCCGGACTCCTGGTCCCCCGACGACGTACGCCCCATGCGCGACGCCGTCGCCGCTCGCATCCAGGACGAGCTCCTGCACCCATGACCGACGACACCCCGGTCTCCATTCGGCCGATGACCGCCGCCGACTGGCCAACTGTCGAGGCGATCTACCGGGAGGGCATTGCCACCGGGAACGCGACGTTCGAGGCGGAACCGCCGACCTGGGAGGCATTCGACGACGGGAAGCTGCCCGAGTATCGGTTCGTCGCCGTCGATGGCGACGAGGTCCTCGGCTGGGTGGCGGTCTCTCCGACCTCCGCCCGGCCGGTGTACCGGGGCGTCGTCGAGCACTCCGTCTACGTCGCCGCCGCAGCGCGCGGCCGCGGCGTCGGACACCTGCTCCTCGACGCACTGATCGCGTCGACCGAGGCAGCCGGCATCTGGACCATCCAGTCCGGGATCTTCCCCGAGAACACCGCCTCCCGAGCCCTCCACGCCCGCCACGGGTTCCGCGAACTCGGCACCCGCGAACGCATCGGCCTCATGACGTTCGGGCCGTGGGCCGGACAGTGGCGCGACAACGTCCTCGTCGAACGCCGAAGCCCCCACGCCGGCTCCTGAGCAGGAGCGGCACGCCCCGATCCGCATGCTTGCAGGTATGTTCCCAAACCCGCTATGCTGTGGCACGCGTCATTAGTGCGCGCAAAAAGCCAGTCCATCGGACTGGCTTTCGTCATGTCCGGCCTGAATCGTAGGCTGGAACCGCTCGGAACGACTCTGCCCTCAGCGCAGCACCCGAGCACCACGAACAGGCCGGTCCCGTCAGGGCCGGCCTTTTCCATGCCCGCAACGCGCGAGCACACAGCAAGCCGACCGCTCCCGCATAGGGGTACCACTCGCCCACCGGGCGCTCGCGTCGGCTTCCGACGCTCTAGACCCCCGCCCACAACGGGCGGGCTGGCCACACGGCCAAACCCGAAGGAGGCAACATGCCCATCACCGACACCACGGTGGACATGCTGACGGCCTTCGGCGGCACCATCCTGACCGGCGTCATCACGGTCGTCCTCGCCGTGCTCGGCTTCCTCCTGCGCAAGCAGGTCGTGGAGCTGGTCAAGCACATCGTGGACGTCGTCGACGATCGCACGCTGGCCAGAGACCCCGAGCGGGCACGCATCGTCGCAGAACTGCGACGAGCCCGCCTTGGGAAGAAGTAGCCGCCGAAAAAACGCCAACCCTCATTCGGGAAGGAGAGCTCTACCTTGACTTGTATCGATAGGGGTGCCTCATGTGAGATTGCAAGCACCAATGGCCCGTCTTCCTAGGGCGTGTTGATCAAGAAGGTGCGGGGTGGCCAGCCGCCGCGAGTTGCGCGAGAGAATGGGCGTATGAAGATCCAGGTGCTGCATATCGAGGATTGCCCGAATTGGCAGGAGGCGGGCGATCGAGTACGGCTGGTGCTCGACTCGATCGGACGGGGCGATGTTCCGGTGGAGTTCGTGTTGATCCGCACCGAGGCTGAGGCGGTGAGCTCTGGTTTCGCGGGCTCGCCCACGATTCTTCTGGACGGTCAGGACTTGTTCCCGTCCCAGGGGAACACTGCCGACTTGGCGTGCAGGGTCTATCTGACCGAGCGCGGCTTTGCGGGTGCGCCGACGGTGGGACAGCTTGAGCGCACGCTGCAGGAGCGCGAAGCGCTCGGCGGAGATCGGTCTTGATCCAGATCAGCGCCGCGGCGAGGCTGACGGCGGCTCGGTAGTTGCGGGCGAGTTTGTCCGAGCGCATCGCGATGCCGCGCCACTGCTTGAGACGGTTGAAGCAGCGTTCTACGACGTTGCGTCCCTTGTAGCGTTCCTTCTGCTTGTCGCCGAAAGCGATCGGCCGGCCCGGCTTCTTGCGGCGGTGCGCGATCTGGTCGTCCCGCTCGGGGATGGTCGCCGCGATCCTCCGGTCGCGGAGCCAGGCGCGGTTCGCCCTTGAGGGGTACCCCTTGTCGGCGAGCACCCGGTCGGGGCGGGTGCGGGGGCGGCCCTTCCCGTCGCGGGGAACGCGGATGTTCTCCAGCACCGCGCTCATCATCGTGGTGTCGTTGATGTTCCCGGCGGTGATCATCATGCTCAGCGGCCGGCCGCGGCCGTCGCAGACCAGGTGCAGTTTGGTCGTCAGCCCGCCGCGGGAGCGTCCGATCCCGTGATCAGGCGGCTCGGACCACGGATTCTTGTGATTCGGCACAGCCCCCTGTGTCCCGGGCGAGGGTCGCGCCGTGCTGATGCACGCGCGCGATCGTGGAGTCGATCGAGACGACCCAGTCGATTTCCCCAGCGGCGTCGGCCTGCTTCTGCACCTCGGTGAGCAGCTTCTGCCAGGTGCCGTCCCCGGCCCACCGGTTGAACCGCTTGTAGATCGAGTTCCACTTCCCGAACCGTTCCGGAACGTCACGCCACGGCGCACCGGTCCGGTACTTCCACGCCATCCCCTCGATAGCGAGCCGGTGATCCGTCCACGGCCGCGACCGACCGGTCACCGTCGGCATCAACGGCTCCATCACGGCCCACACCTCGTCAGAGATCTCCTGTCGCGTCACCGTTCAAGACTCACCCACCGAGGAGCGGAACCTCTTGATCAACACGCCCTAGCCAGATGGGCCGCGGGACGGTCTGCCGAGACCCCTACAGACCGAGCAGGCGACATGCACCCACCCGCCGCTCGACGTCATCGAGACTGTCGTATCGGAACCGGAGCCCCGAGCGGAGCATGCACACCTGGCACTGTTCCGGCAGCGCCTCGACGTCCGCGACGGGCTCTCGATCGTCCGCAGACCAGAGCCGGTACCCGTCCGCGATGGCCTCGAACTCGAACCAGTCGAGCAGGAACCGCTCCCCGCGCTGCACAAGGAGCCCAGCCCGTCAGCAGCAGTCGCAGGTGTCGACGTCGCGCTCACCGGTCAGCGCCGACACCGGCTGCTTACACGCGTCGCCGCGCCAGGCCTCCAACCCCTCCCGGACCGCGAAGACCACCACGACCAGCCCCGCCACCGGGTCAGCCCAAGTCCACCCGAACAGCGTGTTCAGCAGTAGGCCAACCAGGACCGCGGCGGACAGGTAGCTGCACACGAGGGTCTGCTTCGAGTCAGCGATAGCGGACGCGGAGCCGAGTTCCTTCCCGGTGCGCCGTTCCAGCAAGCTGAGGAACGGCATCACCGCGAGGCTCACCGCGGCGAGGACGATGCCAACGGTGCTGTGCTCTGGCTCGCGAAGCCCGGCGAAGGTGAGGCCGGCGTCGACGGTGACGTACAGCGCGAGGCCGAAGAACGACACCGCGATGACCTTCAACGCGGTGCGCTCGCGCGCTTCCGGGTCGCGGCCGGCGAACTGCCACGCGACCGCTCCAGCGGAGAGCACTTCCACGATGGAGTCGAGACCGAACCCGATCAGCGCTGTGGAGGACGCCACCGTGCCGGCGGCGATCGCGATCACGGCTTCGATCACGTTGTAGGTGATCGTCGCGGCGACGATCCACCGCACCCGTCGCTGCAACAGCGTCCGACGCGCGGCGGTCAGGGGCGCACCAAGCTGCATCGCGGCGCTCATGCGCCGGCTCCGCAGCACAGCGGGACGTCGCAGTCCTCGTCCGTACACTCGGCGCCGTCATCGACGGCGAGAACGACGTCGACCAGTGCGCCCAGCGCTCGCGTGAGGTGCGGGTCCGCGATCTCGTACCGGGTGCTGCGCCCCTCCGGGACGGCGACGACGATGCCGCAGCCGCGGAGACACGCAAGGTGGTTCGACACGTTCGTGCGGGTCAACCGCAGCTCGTCCGCCAGGCGTGCCGGGTAGCCGGGTTCGTCCAGCAGCCGAAGCAGGATCCGGGCTCGGGACGGATCGGCCAGGGCACGTCCGAGACGGGTCATCACGTCAAGCCGCGAAGCAATGGTCAGCATGCGGTGACTATACAGTCTCCAATGACGTGTAGCTGGTAGTTGTCGACTACAGAAACCGACGGACACGGCGTTGCCGTCTGCCTGCTCGCCATGCAAGGATATTCGCATGAGCGAATATTCGAACGTGGGACTGTCGGAGTTTGACGATGCTCACGTCGAGGTTGCGGCCGAGATCTTCTCGATGCTCGCTGATCCCACCCGGATTCGCCTGATCCTGGCGTTGCGGGAGGACGAGTTGTCGGTGAACCATCTCGCGGCGACGGTCGACCGGTCGCAGGCGGCGGTGTCTCAACACCTGGCGAAGCTGCGGATGGCGCGGATGGTGACCACCCGGCAGGAGGGCAATCGCGTGTTCTACCGGCTGGCGAACGACCACGCGAACAAGCTCGTGCACGACGCCATCTTCCAAGCCGAGCACACGGTCGGCGACGTGGTGCGACACCACCACAGTGCGGAGCACGACGCATGAGCACCGGACATGACCACGCCGCGGACGCGCACGCGCACGCAGTGAATCGCAAGCGCCTCGCAATCGCGTTTTCGATCACGGCGACGATCCTTGTCGCGGAAGTGGTCGGCGCGATCCTGACCAACAGCCTCGCCTTGTTGGTCGATGCGGCACACATGCTCACCGACGCCGGCGGCCTCGCGACCGCGTTGATCGCAGCGAACCTCGCACGCCGACCGGCCACAGCGAAGCGCACGTGGGGGTTCGCTCGCGCGGAAGTGCTGTCTGCGACCGCGCAGGCTGCGGTGCTGCTGGCGGTGGGTCTGTTCGTGCTGATCGAGGGTGTTCAGCGGTTGTTCGCGCCGCCGGAGATCGCTTCGGCGGGGCTGCTGACGTTTGGTGTGATCGGCCTGGTCGGCAACATCGCGTCGATCCTGGTCCTGGTCAGCGGACGAAACGCGAACTTCAATCTTCGGGCGGCGTTCCTCGAGGTCGTCAATGACGCGCTCGGGTCCGTCGCGGTCATCGTCGCCGCGCTCGTCATCACGGTCACCGGATGGGGTGGCGCGGATGCGATTGCGGGGTTGCTGATTGGCGTTCTGATCCTTCCGCGGGCCTTCAAGCTGCTTCGTGAGACAGTGAGCGTGCTGCTTGAGACCACCCCGTCGGGTCTGGACCTCGACGCGGTGCGGCAGCACCTCCTGGAACGGGACCGCGTCGTGGATGTGCACGACTTGCACGCCAGCCAGATCGCGACCGGACTGCCCGTGCTGACGGCGCACGTCATCGTCGACCGCGACTCCTTCACAGACGGTTCACTGCCGGCGCTTCTGGATGAGCTGCAGACCTGTGTCGCCGAGCATTTCGAGGTCAGCGTCGAGCACTCGACATTCCAGCTCGAACCTGCCGGTCACACGCAGCACGAGCACACCCCACACACCTGATCGGACTCCATGCCCCGCACCGACCACCGCACCCAAACCCGCGCAGGCAGGTGGCTTCGGTGACCGCTCCCACAGCCCCTCAGCAGCTCAGCCGACAGGGTGCCAATACGGTGACGGTGCTGACCGTCGCCGTGCCCGTTGCCCTTGGCTGCGCGCTGCTCGGCCTGACGATGACCGGCGCGCTGAACGAGGAAACGCAGCTCGTCGACGCCGGCAGCCTCGTCCGTTGGGGCATGCCCGTCGCACGAGTCCTACATGACGCGATGGCGGCCGTCACTGTTGGGCTGTTGATCGTGGCCGCGTTCGCGTTGCCGGCCCGCCGCACCGACCACGGCGCTGTCTCCAGCGTCCAACACCGTGCTGCCCGGTGGGCGGCAACATCGGGAGCAGTCTGGTTCCTCGCCGCTGTCGCGGGCATCGTGTTCACCGGCGCGAACACAATTGGCGCTCCCATCGGCAGCGCCGTGTTCAACCGGATCTTCCCGGAGTTCTTGTTCCGCCTGGAGGCAGGCCAGGTGTACCTGGTGTCCGCCATCGCGGCGCTGATTGCAACAGTCCTCGCCGCCTTCGCGACTCGCGTAACGACCCTCGCTGTCGCGACCGTTGCTGCGCTCTTCGCGCTGCTGCCACTATCTCTCTCCGGTCACGCCGCGGGTTCCCTGGAACACGCCAACGCCGTGAACTCCCTGGCGATTCACCTCGTCGGGGTGTGCGTATGGGTCGGGGGGCTCGTCGCGGTGCTGCTGCTGCGGACCCGCACCAAGGGTGCCACCGGCCGGGTCATCGCCCGCTACTCGGCCCTTGCCGGGTGGGCGTTCGGCGCGGTCGCGTTCTCCGGCGTTGTGAACGCTTCGCTCCGTCTCACCGGCCCGCTGGACCTGGTCACCACCTCCTACGGGTGGCTGATTACCGTGAAAGCTGGAGCTCTGGTGCTCCTCGGCGTTGCTGGTGCGGTCCAACGACGAAAAATCGTCCCGGGGCTGCTGCGCGAGCCCACGAACCGACGGCTGTTCGTCCGGTTCGCGTTAGCGGAAATCGTGTTCATGGCGATCGCCATCGGCGCATCCGTGGCCGTATCTCGCAGCCAGCCGCCGATCCCACAGGCCCCTACAGTTGGCGCGGACACGCGCGACGGGCTGATCGGGTACACGTACCCGGATCCGCAGACGCTTCAACGGTTTCTCACCGCATGGCACTGGGACTGGGTGTGGACCGCCCTCGCCGTGACCGGGATCGTCTGGTATCTCCTGGCCGTCCGGAAACTACGGCAGCGCGGCGATCGGTGGCCGATCGGTCGCACGATCAGCTGGGTGCTCGGCTGCGCGGTGTTCATCTGGACGATGAACGGCGGCCCCGCCGTGTACGGCATGATCCACTTCTCCAGCCACATGATCCAGCACATGCTGCTGATGATGTTCGTCCCGTTGCCGCTGGTCCTTGGCGGTCCAGTTCTCCTTGCCCTCCGGACCCTGCCGATCCGCAACGACGGCTCCCGTGGCGCCCGCGAGTGGCTGCTGCTGTTCGTGCACTCGAAGTGGATGCAGTTCCTCGCCCAACCCGCCGTCGCCGGTGTCATCTTCGCCGGCTCACTGGTCGCGTTCTACTTCACAGGTGCGTTCCAAGCGTCGATGCAGTCCCATGAATGGCACGTCGCGATGGTGCTGCACTTCGTGCTCAGCGGGTACCTGTTCTTCTGGGTCTTCGTCGGAATCGACCCCGGCCCCCGCCGGCCGCCGTACCCGATCCTGATCATCGCGTTGCTGGCGACGCTGGCGTTCCACGCGTTCTTCGGCGTCGCGGTGATGAGCAGCGCAACCGTGTACGCGCTCGACTGGTTCCGTGCTCTCGGACAGACCGACACCGCAGCGCTCCTGGCGGACCAACGCACCGGCGGCGGGATCGCCTGGGGAGCGGGTGAGTTGCCGATGGTGTTCGTCGCGCTCCTCGTCGTCCGGAACTGGCGACGCTCGGAAGAGCGCACCGCGAAACGCCTCGACCGGCAAGCTGACCGGGACGGCGACGCAGACCTGACCGCCTACAACGACCGGCTCGCCGCCCTCAACGACCGTGACTAGCCCAACAGCAGCACGACCCGCCACTGGCGCCGGTTTGCAGTGCTCTCCCATCCGGATCCCCGACAATCAGCGCGGCGGCAACACGCCACCATCCAGTCTGTGCGGCGCGAACGCGTCCTGCACACTGGATGAAGCCGCGCACGGCCCCCACATGATCATGACGACACTTCGCCACGACCTCCCGCTCCGGCTGCTTCGAGCAGTCACCGCGGTCGTTGCTGCCGTCTTGCTGCTGCTGGGTGCGCTAACACTGCAGAACCTCGCCAGCCACACCGACGAAGCAATCCCGACGCTCACCGGCGCCGTCGCATCTGCCCTCGACACAGCCGAAGTCGACCCGGCGGCGACGCATGTGGATGCGGAGCATGGTGCCGCGAGCATCTTCTGCGCCCTGCTCGGGTTGGCGGCGATGGTCGTTGGCGCGGTCGCCGCGCTGGCAGCGATCACCTCGCCGCGGCGGTCGCTGTTCACCCTGTCGCAGATGCTCGCCCGTGTGGCCATGGTGCCGCGGCGTATGGCAGCACCATCAGCGGTATCGCTGACGGTGCTCTCGATCGCGCGCGTCTGATCACTCTTCCAGACGACCCTGCGCTGCGGGGCCGTCAGTTGCGTCCTGCCCGCACCTCACCGGAAGACCTTTCGACGCGTGAATACTCCCGCACCCACCCCTGCCAACTCCGAACGTCCCTTGGCTCCACTGACCCGCCGTGAAGCCCTTGCCGCTGAGCGCCTCGAAACCCGTTCGCGCCCCGTCACCCGCAGACGGGTGACTGCAGGAACCGGTGGTCGCAGCACCCCTCGCCGGACTGTGACGCCGCCGGCTCCAGTCGCAACGTCCGCTGGTCGGGCGCGTCCCGTCCCGTCAGCTGCAGCCGCGACGGCGGCAGCGGCAGCGGTGGTGCTATTCGCGTCCGCAGCCCTCCCGGGCCCGACTGCGGTCGCGGCCACACCCGGGATGCCACTAGCAACTGCGGCGCCCGCGCAGACACTGACCGTCGCAGCCGCAGCACTCGACCCGAACCTCACCCGCGACAGCTTCACGGTCTCCGCCCCTGCACCGGCCCCCGCGACGTCGGCAGGCTCGTCAGGAATACCGGCAGTGGGGGCGTCGACCGGCGGTGGGGACGTGCAGTGGCCGTTCCCCGGCCCGGTGCCGATGAGCTCCGGGTTCGGGTACCGGATCGCCCCATGCGCAACCTGCTCAAGCGCCCACCAGGGGCTGGATTTGACGCCTGGTATGGGGACGCCGATCGGTGCCGTCGCTGCCGGCACCGTGCGCGTCGCCGGCCGACATTCGGAATTCGGCCAGTACGCGATCATCGACCACCGCATCAACGGTCGACTGGTTTCCACCCTCTACGCACACATGATCGTCGGCTCCTCGCCGCTGCGGGTCGGGCAGACCGTGGCCGCAGGCGACCGGGTCGGTCTCGTCGGTTCCTCCGGCCGGAGCACCGGCGCGCACCTGCACCTCGAAGTGCACCAGGACGGCACCACGCCCATCAATCCGGACACGTGGCTTCGCGCCAACGCTGGCCGTGTCTTCTAGGAAAGGTTCCCCGTGCGTCTTCGCGCTCTGATCGCCACCGCAGTTCCCGTTGCGGTCCTCGCCGCTGTCCTCGTCACCGCAACCCCAGCCGCAGCCCACGACGCCCTCGCGTCCGCCAACCCAGCCGCCGACAGTACTGTCGCCGGGGACCTCGACCAGATCACCCTGACGTACTCAGAGCCGCCGCTCGCAGCGCTGGAGAGCGGCATCATCATCAGCGTCGTCGACCCGGACGATGAAGAAGTCACCACCGGCCAGATCACCGTGGACGGCAGCACCCTCACCAAGCCGATCACCATCACCACGCCCGGTTCCTACACCGTCACCTGGCGGAGCGTGTCTGTCGACGGTCACCCCATCTCCGGCAGCTACCAGTTCACCTCCACCGGCAGCACACCCTCCCCCACCCCATCCGCGTCAACCCCGCAGGAGACCCCCACTCCGACAGCTGCAGCGTCATCCGCGGCGACTCCTGCCGCCTCCGGCGCGGAATCGGCCCCGAGTAACAGCGCCGGAATCTGGGTCCTTGCCGGCCTGACCGCCCTCTTCATCGTGGCAATCGTCGGGATTCTTCTCCTCACTCGCCGCCGCCCGAAGGCACCCGAGTGATGCGCCGGCATGTCCTCGCCGCCGTGACTGCCCTCACTGTCGCCGTCGCCAGCTTTGTCATAGCCGTCCCCGCCGCCGCGGCGACCGCGCCGACATGGGCTGATGTGCTCGAGGCGCGGAAGAGTGAAGCGGCCGCGGAATCGAAAGCCGCGGAGATCACTGCCCTGGTGCAGCAGCTCGAAACCGCGACCGCCGCAGCGAAGCAGACTGCAGCAGCCCGCGGCAAGGAGCTGCAAACTGCGCAAGATGCAGCGGACACCGCAACCGGCAAGTACGACACCCTCACCAAGCAAGCCAGCACCGCCCGTTCAGAAGCAGCAGGCGCTGAGGAGCAGATCGCGGCGTGGTCGGCGTACCTGTCCCGGTCGGCCGGGCGTGACCTGACCGCATCGATCACCGCGGATAGTGACACCCTCCTCGAGCGGCTCGGCACCGCGTCAAAGGTGACCGACACCATGAACGCTGCGCTCGAGGACGCGGCAACCCGCGCCGGAACCGCGGAGGCGTTAACCAAGCAAGCAGCCGCCGCCCGCCGCGAACGGGACCGGTTGCAGCAGAAGGCAGCTGACACCTTCGCTGCCGCTACGGCAGCCGCCACAGAGGCTGCCGAGGCCGAGACGGCGCAACGATCCCGGAAGCAGGAACTCACCGACCAGCTTGCAGTCCTGCGGGACCACACGCTCAACACCGAGTCGGCGTACGCAGAAGCGGAACGGCGCCGCGTCGCAGCAGCCCGAGCGGAAGCTGCCCGGATCGCCGCAGCAGCAGCTGCGGCCCGCGCAGCACAGACCCCACCAAGCACTGCAGACTCAGCGGCTGCACCAGGCGGGAACCCAGGGGCCGCGTCGTCGTCCGGATGGACGAAACCGATCCGGTCGTACTCGTCGTACCAGGCCTACGGCAACCGCCTCCACCCAATTCTCAACTACTACCGGCTGCACGCCGGCGACGATTTCGGAGCCGCGTGCGGCACCGGCCTCTACGCCGTCGCTGCCGGCACCGTCACCTACGCGGGCCCCTATGGCGACTACGGCAACCTCATCACCATCGACCACGGCGGCGGCGTCACCAGCAACTACGCGCACATGTTCTCCTCGGGGGTGCTCGTGCGAGCTGGCCAGAAAGTCAGCGCCGGCCAGACCGTCGCCGCAGTCGGTAACGCCGGCCTGTCCACCGGCTGTCACCTCCACTTCGAGATCCGTCAGAACGGCACCCCCGTCCCCCCGACACCGTTCCTCAACGCGCGCGGCGCGTGATTGAAAGGCCAGCACATGACCAAAAGCGCCCGCATCGGCATCATCTCCGGCGTCATCGCCGGAGCGCTCGTCATCATCCTCATCGCCGTGTTCGTCATCCGGGCGAACATCGAAAACACCCGTGCTGGTACTCCAGCCAGCACGGCAGCGGCCACAGCTGAAGCGCTCACGCCGACGCACGTACTCGGCGAGGAAGGCGACGGAGCGATCACCGTCGTTGAGTTCCTCGACTTCGAATGCGAAGCGTGCGGTGCGTTCTACCCCTACGTCGAACAGCTCCGGAAGGACTACGCCGGCAAGATCACGTTCGGGTTCCGCTACTTCCCGCTCCCCGGACACGGCAACTCCCGCACCTCCGCAAGCGCAGTCGAAGCAGCAGCTCGCCAGAACCAGCTCGAGCCGATGTACCAGCGGATGTACGAGACGCAAGCCGAGTGGGGTGAGCGGGGCACCGACTCCCAGGCCGACCGGTTCCGCGGCTACGCCGAAGACCTCGGCCTCGACATGCGACAGTACGACCGCGACGTCGACAGCTCCAGCGTGCAGAAGCTCATCCAGGACGACGTCAACCTCGGCACCCAGCTCGGTGTGAGCAGCACCCCGACGTTCTTCATCAACGGCAAACCGGTCACGCTGCAGTCGTACACCGACCTGCAGGACGCCGTCGACGCAGCACTCGAGGAAGCCCAATGAGGCCCCGGCAAACCCGGATCATCGTGGCAACCGTTGTGCTCGCCGTCAGCAGCGCGCTCGTGCTCACCGGCTGCTCCTCCAACAGCGACACCAACACCGGTCTGAGCGCGCAATACCGTGACGGCGGCACGAAAAACTACGTCTCCGGGGACGGCACTGTCACCCAAGTGCCCACTGCGAACCGGAAAACCGTCATCGACTTCGACGAGGTCTCCTCGGACGGAGAACCGATGCGCTCCGCCGACCTTCAGGGCAAGGTCGTCGTGCTCAACTTCTGGTACGCCGCATGCCCGCCGTGCCGCGCGGAAGCGAAGCACCTCAATACCGTCTGGGATCGCTACCAGGACCAGAACGTGCAAATGATCGGCGTGAACGTCCGCGACGCGAAGGGCACAGCGGACGCCTTCGAACGGCGCTTCAACATCCCCTACCCCAGCGTGCTCGACAATGATCAGGCCCGGATGCAGTTGGCGCTCTCCGGTGAAGTAGCCCCGAACGCTGTCCCCACCACCATCGTGCTCGACACCAAGGGTCGCGTCGCCGCTCGCATCGTCGGCGCGATCGATGGACCCGGCACCTTGTCCACACTCATCGACGACGAGCTGCGCCGATGACGCAGCCCGCACCCGTCGGCGCTGACCGACAACGATCACGCTGGCGATCCCGGCGCACACTCATCGCGGTCATCGTCACCGGTACCGCCATCGCGGTCCTCGACCAGATCAGTAAGCAGTGGGCCCTCTGGCACCTCGACCCGCACCGGACGATCCCCCTCGTCGGAGAGCTGCTCGGCCTGCGGCTGGCCTTCAACACCGGGGCAGCGTTCTCCCTCGGTAGCGACACGACCTGGATCCTGTCGCTGGCCTCGACCGTTGTCGTCATCGGACTCCTCACCCGAACCGTCCTCGGCATCCCGCCGAAATACACCGCAGGAGTCGGCGTGCTGCTCGGCGGCGCCGTCGGCAACCTGTTAGACCGGCTCGCCCGCGGCGACCAATTCGGCAGCGGCGTCGTCGTCGACATGATCAACTACGCCAATCTGGCCATCGGCAACATCGCCGATATCGCCATCGCGGTCGGCGTCGGCCTCCTCGCCCTCACCTACGCACGCACCTCGCCGTCCAAACGCCGCCACCGCGGAGCTACCACCGCCACCACCAACGCGGCGACCTCGACGTCAGAGAAGCTGCGATGACCTCGCTCGACGCAACCTGCCCACGTGAGGAGCTGGAACGATGAACTGGCAGGAAGCCGTCTTCAGCGGGCAGATGATTGCAGCGATCCCGATCGCGCTCTTCGCCGGCCTGATCTCCTTCGCATCCCCGTGCGTGCTGCCACTCGTGCCGGGCTACCTCGGCTACGTCACCGGATCCGTCGCCGCATCCACGACCAGACGCACCATCATCGGCGCGCTGCTGTTCGTCACCGGATTCGGCATAGTGTTCATCGCCTACGGTGCACTGTTCGGCGCCCTCGGTACTTGGCTCGTGCAATGGCAGGACCTCATCATCAGGCTCCTCGGCGTCATCGTCATCGTGATGGGAGCAGCCTTCATCGGGTTACTGCGCCCACTGCAGCGCACCGTCCGGACGTCCTGGCGGCCACCCACGGGACTCACCAGCGCACCGCTCCTCGGCGCGACCTTCGGTCTCGGCTGGACCCCGTGCTTCGGCCCCACCCTCGCCACTATCACCGCACTCAGCCTCGACGCGGGCACCGCGGGCCGGGGCGCACTCCTCGGCCTGGCCTACTGCCTCGGCCTCGGGATCCCGTTCGTCCTCATCGCAGCCGGACTGGGCTGGGCGAAGAACACCGTCCGGTTCCTACGCACCCACATCCGCGCGGTCAACATCATCGGCGGCGCGATCCTCATCCTCACCGGCGCGGCCATGGTCACCGGCGTATGGACACGCATCATGTACGCCATGCAAGCCCTCATCTCCGGAACCACGATGCCGATCTGAGACCAAGCCACGACGACCCAGTTCCCCCCGCTGAGTCGCCGACTCAACGCGATCAGCCGTCACCACCGCAGACGAGGAAACGATGCAACCGCCACTCACCGACAGCGTTCACCGAGAACGAGCTCGACGGAGCTGCCCGGTTGAACAGCAGGAGCGACTGTAACGATGCCCCGTCTCGATTCGAACGTCCTCTGGTCCTGGGCGACGGGACCGCTGTCGCCCGTAGCGGTCGTCGCTGTTCTCCTAGCGACGACCTACCTCGTCCTGTACGTCAACGCCCGGCGCGGACCGCGTGCCCCAGCTCTCGGTCGGGCCGTGGTGTTCATCCTCGGGTGCGCGGTCATGTTCACAGCGACGACAACCGGCCTCCAGACCTACAGCCGCGAGCTGCTCTCAGCGTTCATGTTCCAGCAGCTGACTCTGCTGCTGATCGTCCCGCCGCTGCTGATTCTCGGTTCCCCGGGAACGGTGCTCCTGCGAGGCATGCCGCGTCGCGGATTCGGCCGCCGTGTGCTCAGGCTGGCGGTCGGCGTTCTCCGATCCCCGTTCGCCCGGCTGATCCTGCATCCGCTGGCAGTCGTGCCGCTGCTCGTCGTGCCCCTCTTCGGGCTCTACCTCACCGGGGCAGCGGATGCGCTTCTCTCCACGGAAGCAGGTCGAATCGCGCTCCAACTGACGTTCGTGGCTCTTGGCACAGTGATCATGCTGCCGCTCGCAACCGTTGACCCACTTCCCCGGCGCACGTCGTACGTCATCCGCATCGTCGATGCGTTCGTCGAGATGCAGATCCATGCCGCATTCGGGCTCACCCTGATGTTCAGCAGCGCACCCCTTGTGGCGACATTCGCCTCGCCGAGCGCCGAGTTCGAGACCACCGCACTTCGCGATCAGCAACTCGCCGGAGGTCTGGTCTGGACGTACGGCGAGCTACCGGTCGCCATCATCCTGCTCGCCAGCATCATCCGTTGGCAGCGACAGGACTCCCGAAAAGCCGCTCGCGCCACTCGCGAAGCCGACCGGCATGGAGACACTGAGCTCGACAACTACAACGCCTACCTCCAAGGCCTCCGACAAGGCAGTGGGCGCTGACTCGCATTGTTATACGAGGGCGCCCCCTCCACCCGTCTTAATAGCCGATGGCTGGTTGGACACCGCTGGGGCTAGGTGCTACAGCGTTCGTCCGGCGTTGGCGGTGAGCCACGGGATCGGGTCGATGGGTGTGGTGCCGCCAGGCATGACCTGCAGGTGCAGGTGCGCACCGGTGCTCGCGCCGGTGTTGCCGACGAGGCCAACGAGTTGCCCGACGGCGACGGTGTCGCCTGGGCGAAGCGGCGAGGAGCCGAATATCATGTGCGCGTACAGGGTGGACACGAGGCGACCGTCGATCTGGTGGTCGATGATGACGTACTGCCCGTACTCGGGGTGCGTTGTCGACACTCGGACAGTGCCGGCAGCGACAGCTCCGATGGGGGTGCCGGCGCCGGGGGTGAGGTCCGCGCCCTGGTGAATCGACGAGCAGGTCGCGCATGGGGCGCTTCGCGGACCGAACGGTGAGCTGACGGTGATAGTTCCGGCGACAGGCCATCGGATGTCGCCGATTCCGGTGTTCACGATCGTGCCGCCCGTGGTCGTGGGAACGCTCTGTTTCGTCGAGGCCGGTGTGGCCCCCGTTGGCGCGGCCTGCGAGGCGGGTGCGGTCTTGGTGATCACGGGCTTCGGGGCCGGCTTGGTGATCGTGTACCCATCGCGGTCGACCGTGAGGGCCAGCCCGGACGCGGTGAAGCTCTGCTCGGCGGTGGCAGGAGCGACACTGGACACGACTGCGGCGGAGCCGGTCGTTGCCTGCGCGGGCAGCGCTGCGGCAGCGGTGAACAGCGCCATCGCGGCCGTGGCACCAGTGATCGGGACCGCGGCGAGAACGCGTGACCGCAGTGAGCGGACCGGTGTTGCGGGTGCAGTCGCGACGGTCGGTAGCGGCCGCAGTGCCGGCTGGGCAGCGGCAGTGATCGTCGCGGTTCGGGTGCGGCTGGCGGTCGGGGCTGCGGCGGCGCGTTCGGCGGCGAGGGCTTCGCGGCGCGTCCGGGGTGCGGGAATGGCGGGGGTCTGGGGGTGCTGCTGAGGCACGGGCAGGCTCCAAGAGGGGTGGTGGCCGGCAGGCCGAAACGTGGGGTGGCCCGAACGCAAGTCGAGCAGGGAGGAGAGGGTGGGGCCGGTCGTGGGCCGCGGCAGGAAGGGGGGGAGCCTGCCGCGACCCACGCCGGGGTTTAGAGGGACGCGAGCATGTCTTGCATCTGGGTGATCTGCTCGGTCTGGCTGGACACGATCGACTTCGCCATCGCGACGGCGTCGGTGTTCTTGCCCTTGTCGACTTCGGTCTTGGCCATGTCGACGGCGCCCTTGTGGTGCTGGATCATCTGCTCGAGGTAGAGCTTCCCGGCGTCCTTCGCGGACGCCTGGTCGAGGTCGGTCATGTCGGAGTCGGACATCATCCCGGACATGGAGTGCCCCATCCCGGAGTGCTCCGACTCGACCGGCTCGCCCCAACCCTTGAGCCAACCGGTGAGCTGGTTGATCTCCGGGGACTGCTCGGCCTTGATCTGCTTCGCGAGTCCAGCGACGTCGGTATCGACGCCGGAGCCCTTGGCGAGGAGCATGTCGCTCATCTCGACGGCCTGCTTGTGGTGCGGCAGCATCATCTGCGCGAACATCACGTCCTGGTCGTTGTGCGCCGACGCCGCCGACGTCGACGAGGACGACGAGCCCGTGTCGGAGCCGCTATTGCTGGTGGAGCAGCCTGCGAGGGTGAGGCCGAGGGTCAGCGCGGCAGCGATCGCGAGCGTGCGCGTGGTGGTGGTGTGCATGATCTTCCGTTCCCGTGAATGCGTCAGGCGTTCCGGGCAGGCGGACGCCTCCCGGTTCTGGGCATGCGGAGGCCACCCATCGGGGGTGGGATCCCGCTGGGGGCGGATCAGATGCGGATGATCTGCAACGCCGTCAGTGATGGCGGTTTCGGTGCCGCGATGCGGCGCGGCAGCCGGTCAGCCAGCGCGAGAAGCCGCGCGAGCAGGTAGAGGATGCCGCCGGTCCGTGCGCGCAGCAGCGCCCACGTGAACAGGGCGATCGTCAGCGCGCACGCCATCCCCATCAGCGAGCACATCAGCGCACACAGGCCGCTGTCGCAGCCCGCATCGGTGAGGACGGTCATCACCGCAGTCGCAGGAGCCGCGTGCTCGGTGTGGCCGGCGGCGACGTGGCTGTGCTCGGCGGTGGCTGCGGGAGCAGCCATCGGGTGCTCGTGGCCGGCGGTGTGCCCGGCCATCGTGTGCATCAGGACCGTGAACCCGACCAGCAGCAGCAACGCCAGCGTCGCCGTGGCCTGCAACAGCAGCCGGCGACGCGGGGAGGTGGCGGTGGTGAGCATCAGTCTTTCGAGCAGACGGGTCGGAGGAGCGCTTCTATGGTGCGGTACCCCGAACGGCGGCGGCAACCTGGTGTCCGGATTCACACCGAACCCGCCGCGACCGGCCGAACCGGGAACATCGCGTGGAGTTTCGCGTTACAGCGCATGGTACCCCCTAGGGGTATATGTGAACTGTTGGCGTCGACCGCGCCAGATCGGAGCAGCATGGACACGCACGAGCACCATCAGATGAGCGGAGACGAGCACGCCGGCCACAGCGGCGGGCACGGGGCGACGACGTGGTCGATGGCTGCGCAAGCGACGCTGCACTGCCTCACCGGCTGCGCAATCGGTGAGGTCCTCGGCATGGTCATCGGCACCGCTGCCGGCTTCCACAACGCCGGCACGATCGTCCTGTCAATCGTCCTCGCGTTCATCTTCGGCTACGCCCTCACCATGCGCGGCGTCATCAAGTCGGGTCTGAGCCTCGGCGCTGCGTTCAAGGTCGCTCTCGCCGCGGACACCGTGTCGATCGCGGTCATGGAGCTGATCGACAACACCGTCATCGTTGCGATCCCCGGCGCGATGGACGCGCAGCTCAGCGACTGGCTGTTCTGGACGGCGCTGCTGTTCTCCCTCGCGATCGCATTCGTGATCACCACGCCCGTGAACCGGTGGATGATCAGCCGCGGCCTCGGCCACGCCGTCGTCCACGGCCACCACTGACCGGTCCGCTAGTCAACTCGATCGCGGCGCGCGGTCAGGCGTGTGAGTGTTCGTGTGCGGGGTGGTCGTGGCCGCCGTCGTCGGGTGCGCCCTTCATCATCCGTAGCATCGACCAGGAGCCGCTGCGGATGAACACGGCCAGCAGGAACGACGCGATCAGCAGGAACACGATGTTGAGCCAGGTGGTGTAGTTCCAGCTGATAGAGGTCGCCACGATGCTCAGATGCCGGTTCGTAGGGATCAGGCCCAGCGGGGTGAACAGCAGTTCGACGGCGTAGCCGGCGAGGACCATCGCCCCGTAGAAGATCCCGGTGATCCAGAGGGCTGCCTTCCAGCCGTAGTACTTCCGGTAGATGACGATGATCGGAATGATGATCAGGTCCGCGAAGATGAAGCTGACCACCCCGCCGAAGCTGATCCCACCGTTCCACAACACCGCCGCGAGGGGCACGTTCCCCACGGAGCAGACGAAGCTCACCATCGCCAGCACCGGCCCGATGATCGGGTCGATGATGAACGCCAACGTCGGATGTCCCTCGAAGAAGACCGCCTGCAGCCAAGCCTTCGGCACCCAGGCATCGAACGCGCCGGCGATGAGCAGACCGATGATGATGTCGCGGAGCACGGACGCCCAGTCCATCACGAAGTACTGCGACACGCTCGTCAGCCCAGGCTTCGAGAACAACCGTCGCCAGAACCCCTGATCGCCCGGCACCGACATGTCCATCGCCGCGTGCCCCTCCATCGACCCAGCGAGCCCCTTGTCGGCCTGCTCACGGGCGGCGTCGAGGATCCTGCCGCGCATCCAGAGCCGGAAGCCGAGGGCGATGAGGATGATCATGATCGGCCCGCCGACAAACTCCGCGACCGTGAACTGCCACCCCATCACGAACGCCAGGATCAGCCCGAGCTCGACAACGAGGTTCGTCGACGCAACCTCGAACGCCATCGCGGCGCTCAGGCTCGCACCCTTCCGGAACAGGGCCCGCGCGAGCGCGACCGCGGCGTAGGAGCACGACGATGACAGGGCGCCAAGCCCGGTCGCGACACTGATCGCGCGTGGCGAGTCGTCGCGCATCAGCTTGGTGATCTGATCCGTACGGACGATCGCCTGGATGATGCCGGACAGGGTGAAGCCGAGCACGAGGGGCCAGAGGATCTCCCACCCCATCGAGCCAGCAGCCGCCAGCGCATCACCAACTCCTCGCAGCACGAACACGGGACCCTCCTTCGTCGGAATTCAACCTTGCTCCGCTGCAACGATCTCGGTATTGGCGCGAACGTGTGAAAGCACGCACGCGCAAGGCAGACGATGTCTCACTAGACGATCCCCAACCGGACACTTGGGCCCTCGGAGGCGGTCCGCGTCGGCTGTGAGCAGCTCCGCTCAGTGTCGCCCTTCAAGCTTCTTTCCCTGTCGTCCCGCGTTACGAAGCGGACCGGTTCTCGAGGTGCGGAAGATCGTCGGTGCGGGCATGGGGTGGTGGGTGCATACTGGTGGTGTCTTCGGACCCGGCGGTGGGGCTTGCCGGACCCAACCTCGACACTCGTCGACAACAGTCCCTATCTCAGCTGGTCGCGCTTCTGCACGCCTGAGGTAGGGAGATGTCATGGTCGAATCGAACACTGCCGGTGTTGTCGTCGTCGGTGTGCAGTCCGGGCAGGCGCACGACGTCGTCGGTGTCGCGGCTGCCGTCGCTGAACGCTTCAGCGCCCCGATGGTGTGTGTGGTCGTCGATCCGGCGCTGCTGTCAGCGGGGATGCGTGCGGACGGGTCGGAGATCATCGAACCGATCGACCCGGACACGGCGGACAGCGACCCGCAGCAGCTTCCCGACGATGACGTGCGGGTCATTCACGGTCTTGCTGCGGCGCGGTCAGTGGGCGTCGAGATTCTCTCCCGGGTCGGAGATCCGAGTCACGCACTCGCTGCGGTGGCTGAGGAACGTGACGCGGTGATGATCGTCGTCGGATCCCAGGCTGGCCGACGCCGGATGGCGGAACTGCTCACCGGGTCCGTCGCCGCGCATCTGACGCATCAGCAGCACCGGCCGGTGCTGGTCGTCCCGCACGACCCGGTCGGCGCCACCGTCCTCCTCCCGTCGGAAGCCCCGTGACTGGCACGCTGACGCTCCTGCGGCATGGGGAGAGCACCGCGAACGAAGCCGGCACCTTCACCGGGCTCCTCGACGTCCCGCTCACGCCCCACGGACGACGGCAAGCGTCCGCAGCCGGATGGCTCCTCCGGTCGAACCACATCACGCCGGACGTCGTGGTCACCTCCACATTGCGCCGTGCCGTCCGCACCGCCGAACTGGTCTGCGACGCCCTCGGGACGCAGCTGCCCACGGAAGCGGTGTGGCAGCTCAACGAACGCAACTACGGCGCCCTGACCGGGATGACGAAGACCGACGCCCGTCACACGCTCGGTGACGACGAGTACATGCGGCTCCGCAGGTCCCGTACCGGCACACCGCCACCGATGTCGCTGCAGCTGTGGGAGGAACTGCGGTCGAGCTCCGCGCTGCACGGCCTGCCCGACGGTGCCCTCCGACGCACCGAGGCGCTCTCGGACGTCATCGAGCGGGTCCGTCCCGTGCTGCACGACCGGCTCCTGCCGATGGTGCGGTCAGGGCGGAGCGTCCTCGTCGTCGCGCACGGGAACTCGCTCCGCGCACTCTGCGCATGCATCGACGACCTCACCGACCCGGAGCTCGAGCAGCTCAACCTGCCGACCGGGCAACCCGTGCAGTACCACCTCGCCCCGACGGGTGCTCTCGTCCCTCGGGGTGGGGCGTTCCTCGATCCGGTAGCAGCACAGCACGCCGCGGCGTTGGTCGCGGCAGAAGGCGGAACATGACCACCCGAACGGACACCCCGATGCCCGACGACCAGCTCCCCTCCGACCCCGACGTCGACGTCTCCAACCCGTCAACGGCGATGCGGCCGGTGCATCTGCGGTGGCGGTACGTCGGCCTCGTCGCCATCGGTGGGGCAGCCGGTACTGCTCTCCGCGACGTCATCAGTAGCCTGCTCCCCGCCCAAGGCGGGGCGAGTTGGTCGATCTTCTGGATCAACATCACCGGAGCGCTGGCCCTCGGTGTGCTGTTGGAAGCGCTCGCGCACCGCGGGCCCGACGCCGGCCGCCGACGCGTGCTGCGGCTGCTCCTCGGCACCGGGGTCCTCGGCGGGTTCACCACCTACAGCACCCTCGCCGAGTCCACCGCCGCCCTGTTCCTCGACGGGCACGGCCTCGCCGGCACCGGCTACGCACTCCTAACCGTCCTGTCCGGCGCGATCGCGACCGCGGTCGGTCTCGTCGTCGCCGGCTGGTTCCGACCCCGCACGGAGGAAGCATGAGCCCGCTCCTGGTCCTCGCCGTCGCCCTCGGCGGCGGTGCCGGCGCTGCCGGCCGGTTCCTCCTCGACGGGCTCATCAACACCGGCCGAGAGTTCCGGCTCCCTGTCGGCACGTTGACGATCAACATCACCGGGTCGCTGCTGCTGGGGATCACCGTCGGCGCCGCCACCCACCTCGGCGCGGTGCCGGTCGCCGTCCTCGGCACCGGGGTGATGGGCGGCTACACCACGTTCAGCACCGCCAGCTTCGAAACCGTCCGCCTCGCCCGCAGCGGCCGCATCACCGCCGCCGCGATCAACGGTCTCGGAATGCTCGTCGTCTCCGTCACCGCCGCGACCGCCGGCATCCTCCTCGGCGGCACCCTGTGACCACCCCGCCCACGGACCACACACCCGCTCCAGAACCGGAGGCATCCATGCTGTTCGACGTCACGATCGAGATTCCCCGCGGTAGCGGCAACAAGTACGAAGTCGACCACGCCACCGGCCGGATCCGGCTCGACCGGGCGGTGTTCACCAGCATGGTGTTCCCCCAGGACTACGGCTCCATCGACAACACCCTCGGCGATGACGGCGACCCCCTCGACGCCCTCGTGCTCCTACCCCGTCCCACGTTCCCCGGCGTCGTCATCACGGTCCGGCCGGTCGGGATGCTGCGCATGGTCGACGAAAACGGCGGCGACGACAAGATCCTCACCGTCCCCGCCAACGACGACCGCTTCGCGCAGCTGCAGGACATCACCGACGTGCCGGAGCACACGCTGGCGGAGATCGAGCACTTCTTCTCCCACTACAAGGAGATCGAGCACGGCAAGCACGTCACCACCAATGGGTGGGCCGACCGTGCTGCTGCCGAAGCCATCATCCGCACCGCACAGGACGCCCACACCCGACACCCGTGACCTACGGGTCCACAGACTGCCGCGGGGAGGCACTGGCGCCGAGTGATCGCCAGCAGGTTGTCCCTCCGCTTCCCCGCGGCTTCCCGCAACCACCCGCCAGCTCGACGTATGACCCGAACCGAAGGAGCGTCACCATGAACGACTACATCAGCGGCATCCACCATCACGGAGCCCATCAGGGCGAGTACGTCACCCACCACGACCACCCGATCACCATCGACGCCGTCCACGCCGCCCGCATCCTCGACTCCCGCGGCTACCCGACCGTCCGCGTGTCCCTCGAACTCGACGACGGCAGCACCGTCACCGGGGACGCCCCAGCGGGCGCCTCCACCGGCGCCCACGAAGCCGTCGAGCTGCGCGACGGCGGTTCCGCGTTCGGCGGCCGCGACGTCACCCAGGCGCTGCACCTGATCGACACCGACATCTCAGGGCTCCTCACCGGCCGGTCCTGGTCGGCGATCGGGCAGATCGACGCCGCCCTCGCCGACCTCGACGGCACCACCGGGTACCGTCGGCTCGGCGGGAACAGCGTCGTTGCCACCTCGATCGCCGCCTCCAGGGCTCTCGCCCACGCCGCGGACCTCCCGCTCTGGCAGTGGATCGCCGAGATCACCGGCTCGACGCCGCGGATGCCGGTCCCGCACTTCAACGTCCTCAACGGCGGCGCGCACGCAGCGAACAAGCTGAACTTCCAGGAGTTCATGATCGCCCCCGTCAACGCAGGCTCGATGGCCGACGCCGTCCGAACCGGCGCGGACGTCTACCACGCCCTCGCGAGCCTGGTGCGGGACCGGTTCGGCAGCCTCGGCCTCGGCGACGAGGGCGGCTTCGCCCCTTCGATCGCTGCACCCGAGGAAGCGCTCGACCTGCTCGTCGCCGCGATCCGCGCCGCCGGCCACGAGCCGGGCGTCGATCAGGTGGCGATCGCCCTCGACCCGGCCGCGAACGAGTTCCACCAGGGCGCCGGCTCCTACCGGATGCTCGACGAAAGCCTCGACCGGGACGGACTGGTCGACTACTACCGACACCTCATCAACACGTATCCGGTCCGGAGCGTCGAAGACGGGTTCGCGGAGGACGACCATGAGGGGTTCCGCCGCATGCAGGCAGCGCTCGGCGGCCGGATCCAGACCGTCGGCGACGACCTCTACGTCACCGACCCGCAACGGATCCGCGACGGCGGCGAACAGCAGCTGACGAACGCGGCACTGATCAAGCCGAACCAGATCGGCACCGTCTCACAGACCCTCGAAGCGATTGCCACCGCCACCAGCATCGGGATGGGCAGCATGGTGTCGCACCGATCCGGGGAGACCACGGACACGTTCATCGCGGACCTCGTTGTCGGAACCGGCACCGGGCAGATCAAGTCCGGCGCACCCGCCCGGGGGGAACGGGTCGCGAAGTACAACCGGCTCACCGAGATCGCCGAGCAGCACCCGGATCTGCCCTACGGACTGATCTGACCACCGACGCTCGAGCTGCGGGCGGTGTCCAGGAACGCCGTCACAGCAGGCCTCGGGTGGCCCGACCAGATCGCACGCAGCGACCGGATCAGTGGCGGGCCGAGCAGCGGCACCCGGACGAGGGCGCCGTCGGCGAGGTCAGTGTCGACCGTGCGGAGACTCATCACCGCGGGCGCGATGCCTGCCCGAGCGTTGGCGCGGATGATGCCCGTCGTCTCCAGCACCGCCGCCGGCGGCGCTAGGGTCAGTCCCGCGTCGTCGAGCCATGCCTCGACCGTGGCGCGGGTGCCGGACCCTTCCTCCCGGAGCAGCAGCGGCGTCTCCGCGAGCTCATCCGCGGTGATGACCGAAGCGCTTGCCCACGGATGATGCGGAGCGACGACGACCACGAGTTCGTCTTCGTCGACCACCAGCGAGGACAGGTCAGGTGGCGCAGCAGGGGTCTCCGTGAATCCGACGTCGGCAGCGCCGGAGCGAACGAGGTCGGTCACCGCGGCGGAGTTCCCCGCGATCAGGCGCACCGACGCCTCGGGTGTCACGGCCCGGTGGGCGAGCAACCATCCGGGCAGCAGGAGTTCGGCGATCGTCTGCGACGCCGCAACCACGAGGGACCCCACGGGTTCTCCGAGTGCGGCGACTCCTGCTTCGAGCCGCCGGGAGGTCTCCAACACCGGAACAGCCAGACCGAGCACCACCCGACCGGCGTCGGTCAGCGCGGTCCCGGATGCCGCCCGGAGCGCCAGCGGCTGACCGACCGCCTGCTCCGCGGCACGTAAACGCGCAGACACCGCCTGCTGCGTCACCCCCAACACCTCAGCCGCGCGGGTCAACGAACCGGTCTCCGCGACGCGGACGAGGACCTCGAGGGTGTCGAGGTCCAGAGTCCGGTCCGTCAACCGCCGCAGTGCCACAAACGACCATTGTGCCCTGCCAACGAGTTCGCCGTTCCCGAACCGTGGGCAACTTGCGCACGCTTGATGCATGTCCGCTCATCCCGCCCACGCACCCGCAACGTCCGAGCACGGTGTGCGCGACCGGCGGCTGTTCCGAGAGCTGGAGCGGCCCGGCCTGATCGTGTCGAACCTCACCCCGAACTGGTTCGCGTCGATCATGGGCACCGGGATCGTCGCCGTCGCGGCTGCGTCGCTGCCGCTGCAGTTCCCGGGGCTCCGCACCGCCGCAACACTCGTCTGGGCGATCGCGGCGGTGCTGCTCGTCGCCCTCACGGTCGCGATGGTGCTGCACTGGGTCCGGTACCGGAGTACCGCAGCCAAGCACCACCTCCATCCGGTGATCTCGCACTTCTATGGGGCACCGCCGATGGCGTTCCTGACCGTCGGAGCCGGAACGATCCTCCTCGGCAAGGACTGGATCGGCCTCCCCGCCGCCGTCCACATCGACTGGGTCCTCTGGAGCATCGGCACCATCGGCGGCCTGCTCACTGCGGTCCTGGTGCCGTACCTGGCGTTCACCCGTCACGAGAACGGACCCGACTCCGCGTTCGGCGGCTGGTTGATGCCGATCGTCCCGCCGATGGTGTCCGCCTCCACCGGCGCGCTCCTGCTGCCGTACGCACCCGCCGGGCAAGTGCGGGAGACGCTGCTGTGGTCCTGCTACGGATTCTTCGGCCTCAGCCTCGTCACGTCCCTGGTCGTGATCACGCTGATCTGGAACCGACTCGCGCAGCACAAGGTCGGCGCCGCAGGCATGGTCCCGACCCTGTGGATCGTCCTCGGACCGGTCGGGCAGTCGATCACCGCAGTGAACCTCCTCGCCTCGAACGCGCCGACCGTGGTTGATGCGTCGACCGCCCACGCGCTCCTCGTCGTCGCGCTCGTGTACGGGTTCGCGATGCTCGGCTTCGCGCTGCTGTGGACCGTCATCGCCCTCGCCATCACCATCCGCACCGCTCGAGAACACCTGCCCTTCAGCCTGACGTGGTGGTCGTTCACGTTCCCCGTCGGTACCTGCGTCACCGGGCTGAACGGCCTGGCCCTGCACTCCGGACTCACCGTCGTCGCCGTCCTCGCAGTCGTCTACTACGCCGGCCTCGTCGCCGCGTGGATCACCGTTGCCGTCCGCACCTTCCACGGCTCCGTCATCCGCGGCACGCTCCTCGCACCACCACAGCCGGCGTGAGCACCCCTGACGAACTCGCGGATGAGGTCGCGGACGTTCGATCGCTGAACGTCCTCGCGGAGGCATGGCGCACCGCACCCGACGGCTCGCGACGGTTCGTCCCGAGCTTCGACCCACGATCCGGCGGCACGTCCAGCCGAGTGCTGGTCCTCATGCAGTCACCCGGCCCGCAGACCATTGCCGCAGCGCACTCGGCGGTCTGCAGCGAGGACAACCCGGGGCCGACCGCGGCCGCGTTCCGCGCAGCCCGCATCGAGTCCGGACTTGCACGCAACGAGTACCTCCGCTGGAACCTCATCCCGTGGGAACTCCCCGGCCGTGGACGACCCGCAGACATCGACGAGGGACGACATGCCCTCGGCGTTCTCCTCAGGGCGCTTCCCTCCGTCGAGGCGATCGTCACGTACGGGAGCATCGCTCTCGAGGGAGTCATGCGACACCTCACCCTGGACGAGCACGCCCGACTCGTCCCCGTCATCGCGGCACCACACCCCTCTCCCGCCAACGGCCGCCACCGCGCGGAACAGCACCGACGTTCCGTCCAGGCACTCCGACTCGCCGCAGGGACGCGTCGGATGTAGCGAGGCTTCAGCTGCCTTCACCGGCAAGGCACGAGTGAACCGGTAACCGGTCGTCAACCGGACGCTCAGCTGTGAGGGCGGGGTCTTTCAAGGACTGCGCCGCCGCACAGTCCGGATGAGTGGTCCGGAATAGGTTCCGATGAAGGTCCGCTTAACGAGACGGCCGAGGAGCTGAGCTGCGCGTCGGCCTTCATCGGGCGCGGCGGAACGCCGACTGGCCGGCCAGACGAATCACGTCCTCAGCTCGCCCGTTCCGAAGGGCAGCTGCTGGACTCATGCCGTCCAGATCATCGCCTGGAGCGTTGAGCCAAACGGCGTCTCCCCACGGGTCGACCAGGTCTGGGTCAAGGTCAGCGAGCACCTCCGTGAGTCGGGGTAGGGGCTCACCGTTCTCGTTGAACTGGAACGAGGGGTAGAGGAGGAAGCCATCAGCTGTAACGACCGCTAGCACGTCACGATTTTCGACCGACGCAGCGAGTGCGTCGGCGCTCAGTCGAAGTAGGTCGAGTAGCGAGGTGCTGTCGAAGAACGGTCCGACTCGATCGTCGAGGGTGGCGACAGAAGCCGGCCCCTCCGTCCTTGGGGTGCCGTATGCGAGGAGTACGTGGATGAGGGCGGAAGCTTCGTCGCCCGTCATGCGCCCCTCGGCAACTCGTCGGCCCAATTCCCGAACGGCAGTGCCGCTGACCTGCAAGCCCTCCGCGCCAAGCGCCGCATCAGCAAGCGACATCGCCCGGTTGACGTCACCGCCATGAGTGTCACTCCGACGATTGCGATCAACGTGGTTCATGGCACTCTCGACGGCGTCGGACGCAGACACCGTCCCGTCAGCAAATTGCTCGAGCAGCCGACGCAGGACCGAGTCCGTCAGCCGCAGGGCGGCTGCGCGGATCATCTGGATCCGGGCGTCTGAAGCAGGTTCACCGGAGTCTGGTTCTGGGCGGGTCACTGAGTTGCCGATCGACGAGCTTTGACGGGTCCGTGGACGTCCCGGCGCGTTGCGGGTGCGGTGAGCGACGGATCGAGCCGCTTGCCCTCTCTTAGAGTCTTCAAATCGGTGTTTCGCCTCGTAAACGAGGGAGAATGGCGAGGTTGGTCCGGCTCTGTGCCGGGGAGATGTTGGAGAGATCGGGGAGCTACGATGACCGGCAGGCACGACTCGCAGGGGTCGTCTTTGACCCCTCGGCACGCGATCGGCAAACCGCGTGTGGTGCCCGCCACAATTCGAGACTGCCTGTCTGATCCGAGCGAGGTTCGCGTCGGATCATTCCACGTGTCCATAGGCCGTGCAAGCGCCGTTCCGACGCTCGAACCGACCGTAGGAACGCAGTTATGAACGCATCGACCCCTGCCCGCAGGACGGGTCGTCCCCCGAAGCGTGTGAAGGATCAGGAGCGGGCGGACGCTCTCCTCGAGGCAATGCGGAACGCCGAACGTGTGCTTCGTGAGACGACCGAGGAACGCGTACGGCTGGCGCTCCAGGCTCACGAGGAAGGGTTCACGTTGGACGCCATCGGAGACGCGCTCGGTGTGAGCAATGTGGCGGTCGGAAGATGGGTCCGGGCGGCGAAAGAGCAGGCGAAGTCGCAACAGCACTGATCCTCTCGCCGAGGTTGTTTTTTGTCTCGGAGTCAGATTAGTGTGCCGCCATGACCGCACCCTTGTCCATCCCTCCCGTCGCGTCGTGGGTGCAGGGGCACCCTTCCAGGCGCGGCCACCATGTGGTCGCGCCTTCGCTCGGGGGGAACGGAGCATGACATCGCGCCCACCGGTGTGCAATTCGTCTGAAGAACCCAGTCGACCTCAACGACCGCCACGCGTACGAATCGCTAGCGTGCTTCCTGCATGGGCAGGCGACCTTGCTAGAACGCTTCTTCGGGACAGCGAACGGCTTGTACATCGCGGCCGGACACGCGTCGCCGAGTGGGACACCGACCCCATGACGATCCTCAACTCGTGGGCGGCTCATCCCCGTGGCCGGACGGTGCGAGTCAGCGGCTCGGTGCGGGGCTTACGGATGCGGTTTCACCGTCCGTGGTCGACGTACCGCTTGAAGCCAGCGAGCCCTTCCGAAGGCGTGGTCGCCGGGTACTCGGCGGACGGGCGCACCGTCCGCACTGTTCAGGTGGCTGATCTGACGGCGGAGATGCTATCCGCCGCTCATCCGATGAGGGAATTCTCCCGCCGGCTAACGCAGGCGCACAAACCCGTAGCGGTTTGGACGCACACGACTGGCTCACTCATCGGTGCCGAGTCGCATCTCGAACGCGACTTCATCACCCTCGCCGACTTCCACCCGGCCGTGAGGTACATCGGCGGGCAACCATTCACGCTGGCGTTCGAGCCAGGAGCGCTGTGCAAGCTGCACACGCCGGATCTGGTCCTTCTTGGGGACGGGCTGCCGCCGCTGGTTGTGGACGTGAAGAACGCTGAGCAGGCGTCGACGCCGAAGTGGCGGGCTCGCGCGTCTCTTATCCGGGACGTCCTTGCCGAAGCCGGCATCGGTTACGAGGTGTGGACGGGGATGCCGCGGCTGATGCAGGCGAATCTCGAGAACTTCACTGAAGCACGCGTCCCTGAGCCGTCGTACCTGCGTTGGGCGCCGGTCGCTGCGGAGCTGTGTTCTCGTCCCATGCCCGTCGTCGAGCTCGTGACGCGCGTCGCGGCTCGGGGCTATGAGCCCGGGTTTGCGATGATGCTGATCCGCAGGATGCTCTGGCGGCGTGACCTCCGTACCGACATGC
Organism: Curtobacterium citri; assembly: GCF_030362955.1. NCBI lineage: Bacteria > Bacillati > Actinomycetota > Actinomycetes > Micrococcales > Microbacteriaceae > Curtobacterium > Curtobacterium citri. The sequence goes on along the minus strand of NZ_JAUCML010000003.1, from coordinate 337,220 downwards.
GCTTGCCATTCCGGTCAACGTCGATCGTCTGGACGGTGGCATCGTGACGAAGGACTCAGAGTGGGTTCTGAAGCTGCGTGTGGGCATGCCGGTGGTGTTCGACGGCGAGCAAGTCTTCGTGCAGTCGTGGGGTGACGGGTGGGTGCAGTTCCTCGACGCCGCGAACAGACCCGTGACCCCACGACCGCTGCGAGCGGTCGTGAAAGCGATCGCCAGCCCGGAGAACCCGCCACCGGCGTCGATGCTGCTGCACGACCTCGACGACCGGCTCAGCGACCACGCAATCGACAAGCGCGACGACCACCGCGCGCTCATCCGCTACATCGATACCGGCATCGCGCCCTGGCAAGGCGAGAACGACAAGCCCCTACGGGACGTCGACCCGGACGTGATCCACAACGAACGCAAACGTATCGCCGCGATCGCGAGACGCATCGCCGAGCACGACGAGATCCCCTACGAGACGGCTCGCAAGCGCGTCAGCCGCGCTATCAAGCGAGAAGCGGCTGGCCCCACCGCCACGGTCGACGGTCGCTACACGCGGGAACGTCGGAAGAACCGCGACGCTGACATCCCCGTCCTCGTGGAGAAGTTCCTGCTCGACCGCGTGTTCGATCCGGCCCTGCACACGCAGACGCAGTACCTCGAGTTCCGCCTCTGGCTCCTCGGTACCGCTCCAGACATCACGAAGCCGCCGTCGGAGCGGACGTTCTACCGTCTCGTCGGGCGAGTGCACAAGCGGATGCCGCATCTGAAGACCAAGTCGAAGACGAAGCACGGCACCGCACAAGCACCCAAGCAGTCTTTCGCGCCGCGCCATCTGGAACGCCCCGGGTCGCTTTGGCAGATCGACGCCACCACCTCGAACGTGATGCTCTGGGACCCGAAGGATCGCACCGGAAGGACCCGCACATACCGGGTCACGCTGGTGAAGATCATCGACTCCGCCACCCGCATGATCGTCGGACGCTCCATCAGCGAGCACTCCTCCGGCGTTGGTGTCGTCCTCGCCGTGGCCGACGCGTTCGCGTCGATGGTCGACGACCGCGAGACGGTCACGGTCGATGGCCGCGTATACCCGCGTCCCTTCGTTGGGATGCCGCGCGCTCTCACTCGGTGGCCGATCCCGCCTCGCCGCCTGATCACCGACAACGGCAAGGACTTCCTCTCCAACTTCCACGTCGGCCAGCTCGCCCGCTTGGGGTGCGAGGTCGAGTTCGCTCGCGTTCGTGACCCGCGCGCAAAAGCCTTCATCGAGCGCAGTTTCCTCAGCTACAAGACCGAGTTCGAGGAACTCTGCGCCGGCTATGTCGGCGGGTCGATCGACGAACGCGGCCTCCACACCGAGGCCCTCCTCACCTGGGATCAGCTTTGGGAACGCGACCAGCAATGGACGGACCTCTACAACTTCCGTCAGCACCGGGGCCTTCGCGCTGAGCTCGGACGGCGCATCAGTCCGTACCAGCGATGGGCGGAACTCGTCGGCGAGACCGGGTTCGTCGAGATGCCTAAATGGGAGAACGAGTGGATCCGCTTCCTGCCGACCTTCCGCGCCAAGCTCGGGAAGTACGGCATCACCCGCCGATACGAGGTTTTCAACGCACCCATCATCGAAACCCTGCTGCGTACCCCGGGTGCTTCCCGTGATGGCTACTGGACGTTCCACTACAACCCGTCCGACCTGCGGCAGGTGTACTGCTTCGACCCCGACGGAGCCGCATGGGAGGTGCCCTGGGTGCTCCGAACGGAGGACACGCCCCAGTTTTCGGACCACTCTCTGACCGTCCTCGGCGGGCAGGTTGGCGATCTCACCTTGCGGCGGGCGGAGTTCCAGGACCGGATGCTGCAGCTGCTCATTCGGTGGCGCGCTGATGATGCCCTGATCCGTGGGAGCCGGTCGGAGCTGTCGCGGACTGACGAGATGACCGCGGCTGCCTACGAGCGGCTGCAAGCGCTCGACTCAGGGACGATGATCCCGGCCGACATGGATCACGACCTCGAGGAAGTCCTTGGCCACAATGACGCGGGCGACGGCGCCGAACTCGACGATGATCTAGACGACATCGACGACCTCTTCGGCCGGTTCGCATGACTCTCAACCACGAACTGGGCCTCCCGCCCACGGTCCGGCGACTCTTCGGCGCAGATCCACACCCCGAGCAAAGCTGGGCGCTCATGACGGCGCAGGATCAAGCGTTTGTCCGCGGTGTCACCGGCGCAGATGTTCCCGATCCCGGCCGACCCCAACTCGATGCCGGGCCCGACGAGCGGCGGCGCTACGGCATCGCACTCGAAGACTGGCACCACTCGTGGCCCTACTCACGCACGCTCCAGACAGCGGAGGCCGAAATGCAGTACCGGACCGTCCGTAGCCCGCGGCCCCGCCGCACCGCCGACCTGATCCCGATCACACTCATCACTGGGCCGCCCGGAACTGGCAAAACCAAGCTGATGCGTCGCATCGCGGCGGAGACGATGTGCCAAGCGGCTTGGGAAGCTCGGATCGGCATCAGCGCACCGCTCTACGACGACGGCTTGTTCACCGCACCCCGCAGGGACGTCGTCATCGTGGACCTGCCGAAAAAGCAGGCGGAGCAGCAGCTGTTCGCGTTGCTCTGCCAACAGGTTGGCGCGCCGTTCGACAAGGACGCTCGCGCGGCATTCGGCCGCGCAGTCGAACGTCACCGAATCCGGTGGGTATTCGTCGATGAGATCCAATTCATCAACTTCGACGGGCAAATAGGCAAGTACGTCCACGACGGCTTCAAATCACTGCAGAACATGGGCGTCCGAGTCGTCCTCACCGGCCATGACATGCGACAGCAGCTCGCCGCACAGCGCAGCGGCGCTCGAGAAGCAGCACGGGTCCAGTCTGAAGCGCGCTGGATGCTCATCGAGCTCGAGCCGTACCGACGCAGCACCAAGGGCGAGATCACCGAATGGAGGAAGCTCCTGCAACGCATCGAGCAACGGATCCGGCTCAGAGGACACGAGCCAGGAGAAGCAGTACTCAGCAGCGAATTCGAGGAATACCTCTGGGTGTCGACCCTCGGATACATGAGCCACGTGTCGACACTCGTATCCGGCGCCATCAACGTCGCGGCTGCGACCGCTGACCAGCGCATCACCCGGAAGATTCTCGACCTGGTCGCTGTGGAGAAACGCGCCCAGGACGGCCGCGCGCAACGCCTGCAACTGTGGGACGCCGGCCGGTTCTCGTTCCGGCAGCGCTGGCGCTGAGATGAAGGCGTCGCCGCCAAGAGCGGGTGCCTCCGACCCGGACGACGCGGTCCCCTTCGGCTTTCGGACGACCGTCGTGCCCGGAGAGCACCTGCCGAGCCTGTTGCTGCGGATCGCCGCCTACGTCGGCGAGCCCCCGGCAGCGATCAGTCGATGGTGCGGGCTCGGTGCACTTCGATCCGAAGATCGTCGACGCCTTGACATGATCCTTCCGAACGAGATCGCGCAGTCCATCGCAACCGCCGTCGGCTGCGACACGAGCGAACTTCTGGACGGGATGATGCGGTCCTTTGTCAACGACGCGCTCGCGCCTGGCGACGACGGTCTCCCCGCGCATGCGAAGAACTGGACCCGAGGTTCCGGGACCCGATACTGCCCACAGTGCCTCACCGAGCGGCCAGCCGTCTTCCTCGCCCATTGGCGTTTGTGGTGGTCGTTCCTCTGCGAAACGCACCTCGTGCCACTGCACGACGCATGCCCTGCCTGCGGGCAAGGCATCCCAGATCCTGCGCTCATGGAAGCTCACCCCGTCGACCCCTCTTGCTGCCGTGCACGCATCGCCGGCGCTGGCAGGTGTGGTCACGACTTGCGGATCACCTGGGACGAGGCACCCTTCGACGAAAGCGCTCCCATCGTCCGCGCACAGGCCGCGATCTCAGCCGCCTGGAGACGTGACCGGGACACGCTGGACGTATTCATCCCAGACGCACAGCACCTCTTCCCCACGCTGCGCGGCGTCGGCATCGCACTCCTCGCCGCGAACGACGTCCCTCTCATCGCCGAGCTCGCCACGCTCGACCCCTCCCAGCTGCACGGTCTCTTCGACGAGACGGCACGTATCGGAACCGCGCCTCCGAAAAACGCGTTGGCGATGGGGGCGCTCATGGCCGCCGCCTTCGCACTCATGTTCGACCCGGAGGAGAAGGTCCGGCACATCATCCGGCGGCTCACGTTCGCGCGGCCCTCCGAGCGGGGGCAGAGCGCACGCGGTCCCGGGAGCGCCGCGACCCTCCTCGGCTACTGGCCGGGCGTCGGACCGCGATTCCGAGGCCGCGTCCTCCGCGCCGTCGATCAGGACCTCCCCGCGATGCAACGTCTCGTGACTGGTAGCGCAGTGCGAGCAGAGTTCGATGAACCAGCCGTCGCGGCCTACGTCGACTTCCTGATGCCCCGCGACTCCCTCCGGACCCCAGAGTGGACCGCGGACCACATCCCACCACTGCTCTGGACGAATTGGGCGGTACCGTTGAGCGTGGCCGGCGGCGCCGATCCCGAAACGCTCCAACGATCACTCGCCTTAGGACTTACCGCTGCTCTCGCCGGCACCCACCGGGACGCACCCGAACCGGAGGTGATCGCCGGCATCGGAAGAAGACTCAGGCCGACCATGCTCGGGGCACCCGCGCAGACCACCGCGATCCTGCGTCAACTCGGCGAACTCGCCCGCTACCTCGCAGCGTCCACACCGCACATCAACTACGCGACCCGGCGCCAACACCTGCCGTGGTGGCAACTCCTCAAGCCGACGCACTGGGACATGATCTGCGCCAGCGTCAGCACCTTTACCGGCGGCCCCCGACGGCTCCTCAACGCACGCCGATACCTCTACCTTCGAGCCACAGCACAACCGATCAGCGCTCTCCCCGCTCATTGGGCGATCGTCGCGAACGGACGAGATGCCGCTGAGTACACGGACTTTCAGATCCGCATGACGGCTCAGCTGCAGGCAGCCCTCGACGCGTACTTAGAGGCCTGGCTTGCGGTCGCGATCGATGCCGTGAACGCGTACGACCAAGGCAACGGCACATCATCAGCCGCTGTCTGGGAGCCCCAGCGATGGGCTGGACGAGAAGGGGTCAACCTCGGCCCCGAGATTGACAACATCGACGTCTCGGTGCTCCACGATCACGTCACTTCCGGCGTCACAACCGTCAGAGCCCTCGCCGCAGCAGTGCACCGCACGCCGCAGCACGTCCGCTGGGCCCTCCGCAGGCACCCAATCCCGTCCGACCGGCCGATCTTCCCCATCGACTGGAACCCGCATCTACGCGAGGTTCCGTGGCAGCCGTACCTTCCGGTCATGCGAATGACTCGGCGAAACGAAAACAAAACCGACCAGGACGTGACCGTGCTGGTGCCCTACGGCTGGCACGGCGCCCGCGTCTACCGCGGAGCGCTCGGCAATCACCTCATCGACTGGCACTGATAATCAGCGGTCGCGGCGGGTGACGCGCCTTCGCGGAGGAGAACAACGATGTTCAGACGTACCGTTCATCAGCGAGTGGCGCGTCCTCAACGCTCGGAGCGAGTCCGCTGGAAGTTCAGCGCAGCGATACTCGACGCTCAGCCAAGGGAGACGAAGGGTACGCATGGCCTAGTCCATGCCGGGATGAGAGAGAGCACTCAAGAGCGCGTCGTCTGGGGCTCACGGAAGTGAGCGGAGCCGATCTTGGCGTGCTACTTGATTTTCCGACGGGCTCGTGCGTATCCTACTTGAGGAGGGGTAGCCCCTCGGCATGATTCTGCTTGAAGGGGAGACGATGACGTTCGACACTGAGGCCGCCATTCGTGCGGCGGCTGTCGCCGAGCGGCTGCAGCAAGCGGGCGCTCTGGCGTTCTTCCACGATCTGGTCGCGTCGATGTGGACGACGAACGTCGCTCGCTACGACGATGCACTTGGCGACACGGCTCGGTCGCTTGGCATGCAGTGCTCTGAGAACCTTGGCAAGCGGCTCTACCGTTCTCGGCGGGACGACGTGCTCCTCGACGCCGGCCTGACGGTCGGGCGTCGCAGCGGCGTTGTGTTCTGCTCGTTCGGGGAGGTGACGATCCGCTTGGTGAAAGCACCCTCCACCAGTGGTCTGCACCCGGACTGGTCAACAGACCTCGAATGGGAGAGCAACGTTCGCCGCGAATCAGCGTCTCGTAACGACAATGTTTACCGAGCCCCTCATCAGGAGCACGGGCATGAGGCACTGTTCCCCGCTTCTGGCCTTGGGGCATCCGGGTCGTTGAACGAGTTCTTCCTCGTTTGGAACGGGCTCCTCAGTGAAACGCCGCTTACTGCAGGATGGCTCGCGATCCCGACGTTGCGGTCCGACCACGTGGCTGCGGCCGAGCCCCTTTGGCGTGACGAAGCCGCGGGCGACAGCGTTGACGCCCGCCCTGACGTTCCCCTCGGGCCGAACGTCGGCGAAGAGCCGAAGCTCCACATCCGTCTGAAGAAGAACATCCGAGAGGGCAACAATGGGCGCTGAGTCGGACGCGCTCCGACGTGCCCGAGCCCGCCGTGCTGGCGGGGTAATGCAGGATTTCGACGGTGGTCGTCTGTCCTTGGCGCGACGACTCCGCCGGCTCACTCGAACAAGCCTCGCGGGAAGCGCGGACGTGTCTGCGGCGGCTATCACTCAATTTGAGCGGAACCAGAGCCGGCCAACGACCGCTGTTGCTGCGCAACTCGCTTTGAACCTCGGACTGCCCATTGCCTTCTTCCAGCGTGGTGCGGAGATCCCGCGGATTCCAACGGAAGCCGCTCACTTCCGTTCCCTCCGCTCAACCCCTGCAATATCTCGTGAACGAGCATTAGCGTTTGCTGAGCTCGGCGCTGCTGTGGTCAACGTTCTCGAGGACTACGTCGATTTTCCAGAACTTCGTGTACCAACGCACCTCGTCGATAGTGCGGTGACGGTCGACCAAATTGCCAGCATCGCAGCGTCGACGCGTGCTGCTCTGGGAGTTCCCCGGGGACCGATCGCGCACATGATTCGTACCCTCGAAGCGGCCGGCGTCGTAGTGCTGACAATGCCACCGGAAAGCGACGTTCGCGAGGTGGACGCGTTCTCAACCGACATCGGACGCCGGCCACTCGTCCTGCTCTCGCCCTTCAAGGACGACAAGGCTCGCAGTCGATTCGACGCGGCTCACGAGCTCGGGCACCTTGTCATGCACCCGGACGTCGAGCCCGGCTCGAAGATCGTTGAGGACCAGGCACACACGTTCGCGTCCCAGTTTCTAGCGCCAGACAACGATCTGCTCCCGGATCTCCCGGAAAAGGCGGATTGGGAAGCGCTACTTGCGGCGAAACGAAAATGGAAAATCAGTCTCCGCGCTTTGATCTTCCGTGCCCATCGCCTAGGGCTCTGGTCCGATGCAACATACTTGCGCGCGAATAAGCGTCTTTCCGCGGAGGGACTACCCGAGCGAGGGCCCCTGGGTCCGCGCGAGCAGCCGGTCGCGGTCGGACGTGCGGTGGCGATGCTCGAAGAGGCTGGATTCGGGGTCGACCGACTCGCAGCAGCTAGTCAACTCCCAGAGTCCATATTCCGGGACGTCGTCCTTGCGGGTAGCGAGCACCGACCTGTCGTCTCCCTCTGAGATGGACGGCACTCGGGCCGAAGCGAGCCGAACGTCTTCAGTTCCAATCGGTCCTGCCGTCTCTGAGGTTCACGTCCAGAACGGACACGTAATTTGGCAGTAGCTCTGGACCGTCATGGCGCCTTTCATGTCAGCCAAGATCGATATCGGACAAGTTGGCTGGCAGTCGACATTTGTCGCCGCGCAGACAACTTGTCTCCTTCGCACACAACTCGTCGCCGTCCCGCGCGGGCTTGCGTCACCACGGTCTCTCCGCGCAGCCCGAGACCTGGCTGCTTGCGCGACGCGTCCGTTTGACGCACCTTCACCGCGAGTGATCGCGGACCACCTATGTGAGACGAAGGCGGCCGACAGTCAGCGCGAGCAGGACGACCGCAGCGACGCAGCGGCCTCAGGCGCGGCAACGGACTCAGAGCAGCAGCGTCCGATATCCAATCGTCCTACGATGCTCGCTACTCGCTGCCGTTCTTCTTCCGCCACCAGGCGAGGATCAAGCCGAAGACCAGGATGGCGCCGAGCACCGGCAGCGCCCACCAGTCTCCATATGCACCTGCCGCGAACATGAGCCGAAGCTACGCTGCCTCGGCACGGGTGGCCGTCTGATAGTTGATCGGCTAACGGACGGAGCTGGTAGGGGCGCCGTCTTCCCACACCAGCGCTGTCGTCTGCTCCTCGTGGATGAGCAGGTCGCGGATCAGCGGCGCATTCTCGACGGGGCAGGACAGGGCGATGAGATTCTTCGAGACCGCGTCGACGAGACACCCGCGCTGGGCGTAGCGTCCTGCGATCGACAGCCACGCCGCGGCGAGGTCCGGATCTTCGCCGAGCCAGAGTCGGAAGGTGGCCTGGTTGCCGCGCTGACTGATGGTCGTTGCCACGATCGATCCTTCCGCAGATCTGACGGTGGCCACTGTGTCGCCGAAGTTCACGCCGAACACCCATGCGGGCACTGCGCGAACCTGCACGAGGTCTGGCCCGATTGTCTTCGCGTTCAACGCTTCCCAGAACACGCCACCGGAGTCGGAGGGAACCGCGAACCAGACTTCGGTATCCGCATCGGACGCCGATTGCATCGGCGCGAGCGAAGATCCCGCCCATTCGGCAGTCCGACTGGGATGCTGCCGGTACTCGCTCATGGCGGCAATCTATCTCTCGCTAAGCACCCGACCGCACTCGGTTTCGATCGACGACCCTGCCCGACCTCGAGCCCGGTTGACGATCCATCTTCGGACGGCTGGTGAACGCACGTCGTGCCCGCACCCAGGCGTCGAGGCAGGTGTCCTCGGTGCGCCATGACGCGTTCGCTGATCGCTGCACCCCGCGGAGGGACTTGGCTCGGCACGCGTCGGAGATCGTCCGCGGGTGCCGTCGGGCCTCCGCAGCGGCCTCATCGACGGTGAGCCAGACCATTAGGCCACCAGGCCTGTCGGCCACTCGACGGCCACGAGGCCGGCAGTGGCACCGAGCCGGTCGACGTAGAACAGGGAGTCGATCGAGTCGGACGGGAACGCGAGCTTCGTGCGAGCGATGAAGCTGCTCGACGGGGCGACCGCGCTGGTCATCACTCGGTAGAGCGTCGCGGTGGTGCACCCGAGCAGCTTCGCCAGGTCGACGTTCGACTCGAGTTCGTACGCCGAGTAGCTGCGTGATCCGCCGCCCTCGTCCGTCTCCTTGGCCAACAACTTCACGAGGGCGACGAGCGGGGCCTCCTCATGGATCCGGAGCAGCCCAGTGGCCCTCAGCATGCTCGTCACGGCGGCCCTGCGCTCCCGGCTGACGGTTTTTCGCGCCTCAGGCATGAATCTGGGGCCCCCTGGTGACAAAAACGCGTCAGAAACGCGGGGGAGAGGAACACTCATGGCGGGGGGGGTGATACGCGGTTCAGCTCGTTGGCGACGTTGACGCCCCTTCCCCGCGGGCGGTGCGTCGCGCAAGGATCTCGTCCGCGATTGCCGTGGCTTGGTAGACCTCTTCGAGGATCATGTCCATGAGGTGGAGGGCATCCGCGGCGTCTTCGGTAGTCGGCAGTTCTTCGACATCACCGTGCGCCATGTCGTTGCCAAGCACTCGTATCGCGTGGGCGAGTGTAAGCGTTGCGGGGCGGATCACGTTCTGGTCACTCATCGCCTCGATCTTGGCGAAGAGGGAACCGTTCTCGATGCCCTTGCTCTTAGCCGTTGCTTCGATGGTGGTGCGGGTCATGAGGATGCTGGCCGCCTCTGCTCCGATGCCATGACTCATGTGCGCCTCGGACGCGCATCGAGCCACGTGGTCGGGGACATGAGGGTATTCGGGTGCTGACGCGCTGTTCGGTGCCCATTCGCAACTAGAGAGTGCGGTTAGTTTGCGCATTGCATCTGTGTCCATGCCCGGGTCAGTCCTGGTGCGCACGACCTTGGCTGTCGTCAGATTCTTGCAGTTGGCGCATATGCACACCATGCGGACCGTGTACAGGTTGTAGTTCTGGGCGTCCCTGCCCAGGGGTGTAGTAAAGGACCATCGCGGCATGGCGTCGGAGTTCGATTTGCAGTAGGGACAGAAGCGCGTTGTCATGCTGAGATTCTGCCAGCTTTGAGCGGACAGCACATCAGAGCTATGCATGGCTGAGCGTGCCGAGGCCAGCGTGTGGCGCACCATCGCTGCGGTCCTGTTGCAGCCCCGGTGCGACGGGCGCCCATTTATCGACGCGCTCGCCATGAGCGCGCTCATCGGGGCGGCACACCGCCTTGCAACTGACCCCGAGCCCGAGGTCAGCACGACTATCCGTCGCATCACCTTCTCGCGACCCGTCCGCACAACCCAGGAGCTGTCCGGTCCCGGCAGCGCATCGCACCTCCTCGAGTTCTGGTCAGGCATCGGCGCGCCCATGCGAGGAAGAGTGCTCCGGGCACTCGACGGAGACCTTCCCGACATGCAACGGCTCGTGCACGCCACCGCCGTCTCGCCCGGCTTCGCGGAACTTATCGTCGCTCTTGAGAAACCGGACCCACGGATCGAGCGCACCGGGTGGTCCTGGAACACCCTCGCCCTGGCGACGGAACAATCCCTCACCGACGTCCTCATTCCACCTCTCATGTGGCCGACCTGGGCGAACCCCCTCGGCGTCGACAACATCACCGATCCCTCCGCTTTACAGCGAGGACTCGCGGACGCGCTTCGTGTCGCCGGTGATGGAATCGAAGGCGGTAGCGAACGAATCGCCGGGATCGGCCGGAAGCTCCGCCCTTCCATGCTCGGCACCCCTGAACAGGCGACTGCAGTGCTTCAGCAACTCGGAGAGTTAGCAGGATGGCTCCGTCTCAACCCGTCGCCCATCAACTACGTCGCGCGCCGATACCTCCGATGGAGCGGCTTACTCCCCGAAGCGGACTGGCACCTACTGAGTAGCAGCGTCGGAGAGCACCCCGGCAGAGGCAGAAGGCTGCTGAACGCTCAGCGCTACGCCTGGCTACGACTCACTGCCGCCGATACCCGTGACCTTCCGCGGCACCTCGAATTTCAATCAGGTACGCCAGACGCGACCGACTACACCCGCTTCCTCACAACGATGAGTGCGGAGCTTCAATCCGCGATCGACGACTACCTCGCCGCCTGGCTCCCGAAACACCGCATGGTCGGTACGTTCCCTGAGGTTGGGCACGTTCGACCCTTCGAGGACGAACCCCTCGTGTGGGCACCGCCGCGATGGAGACCATCCGAGTCTCCGCTCGCACCAGAACTTGACGACATCGACTTCATTCAGCTGCACGATCGGGTGCGAGCGGGCGAGTACGCCCTCACTCACCTGGCGATTGACCTGCAACGAAGCCCACGTCACGTTCGATGGGCCCTTGCCGAGCATCCTGTGCCGAGCGGACAGCCGCGGACCACCATCAATTGGAAGTCGCGCATTGACTATGCAGATCCTTTCTATAACTAGGCCTCGCCCGTGGCCCTGATCGCCCGGCAACTTAGAGCTCCACGTCGCTCGTTGCCACCACGGTGCGCATGTGGAAGTTTCCTAGGACGCACGAAGTGTGAGAGACCCGCCGGGATCGTTCGCGGCGCAGCCGCAATCGCTACCCAGCAACCACCGGCGGTGCTTCTGCCGCCGGGCTACCGCCACAATCCGTAGTACCTCAGCGCAGCACCCTCAAGCGTGCCGCGTGCGCGGACCAGGCTTACGACCCAAGAACTGTAAGATGTTGTCGTCAGGGACTGAGTGGTCCAGCACGGCATCCCCACAAGTGGCAGTTCGCAGGTGGCGCAGCCGATCTCCGAGCTCTGCGCCATCCAGCTTGCAATCGAGCACGAGTGCCTGCAGGATCTCCGCCCTTGTGGTCCGCTCACCCCTATCGATGGCGCGCTCGACGAGCGCGTCAAGTCGTTGGTCCAAAGCGAGCTGCAAGCGCAGGCTGACCTGCCGGTCGCGGCTGGTACGGAGCAGCTCTGCGGCGTTCACTGAGTGTCGTGTCTCTGCCATGTCTGACCTCCTCGCTACCTTAGATGTATGACTAAGCGAGGTATGTCAAACCTCCTTACAACCATGATGGCTGTTGGAGGCGTCGAGTGGCTAGATGCTCGCGACCACCGGCTCGCGCATGCAGCGCTTACAGGTCTCAGCGAGACTGCAAGCGGCGCCGAAGTTCTAGCTAGTTTCGACGTACCCCGAATATGGCGACCCGACCCCGAAGTAGGGCTGCGGGTGCCCGGCGTAACCGGCGCGCTGTGGGATGCCGTGACGACTGGTTCGCTGCAAGTCGTTGAGCATGGCCCTCGGGCGGGATTCGTGCTCGCCGCAGGCCGCCAAGCCGAGGCGAGGCAGCTCTTGAGCCGCCTTCCGGCTGAGCAGGCGAGTGAGGTCTACCGAGTTGCGACCGACTGGGCAGCAGCCTCGACGTCTCGGAACACAAGAGCAAGACCTTCTGCGCCTTCCACCTCAGGAACGCGGCGCGCGAAGCGCGCATAATTCCTCCACGTCCGCCCACCATCGATGCTGGTGGCTGCCGTCACACTGACGTGCCCGACGTTGCGTCCGCCCAGATGTTCAGAACTCACCCGAAGCAGTCGTTGGCGTGCGCTCACCTGGCGTGGCGGCCACTTCCCGATCCACTCTGCAGAGCTGACGGGAGTCCAGTCCACATATCTCAGCCCTCGTAGGGATCTGAGAGCCTCGTCGGCCGAAGCGAATCGGCTTTCCGGCTTTGTGGCCATCAATCGTCGAACGAACGTCACCAGACTTGGGCTCACCCATGGCTGGAATCTGAGGTGCCGAGGCGTAAGAGCGGGCTTGCCCGCTTCCGCTCGCTGCAACAGGACAGTTCCGTCTAGTGCTTGGTAATCAAACGGGCCGTTCAGCAACTCAAACATTGTCAGCCCCGTCGAGTACAGGTCGCTACGCACATCGAGCAACCCGGAGGAGTACTCGGGCGGGCGGTAGAGCAAGGTCCCGCCGGACGCATCTACCTTCTGCGAGTCGGCATCCAGGTAAGCAGCGCTCCCGAAGTCACCAACGAAACCTTGATTCCGTGCTGCGTTGAGCATCACGTTGCCAGGCTTTATATCGCGGTGGACGACCCCTGCGGAGACGTGCAGGTAGTGAAGCCCATCAAGAACGCAGTCGATGATCGCGACAGCATCCGCAGTGCCGAATGCGTGGCCCTCGTTCAGTGCCGCATGAATACTCTGCCCTTCATAATAGTCGGTGGTGAACGTGATCACCTTGAGTGAATCATCGTAATCTGGATCCCACTGCGCGTCCCTGACTTTGATGAGATGAGGGTGATCCATGCTTTCGAGAAGACGCGGCTCACTACGGGCGACGCCGTCAGGGAGGCCAAGCACGGAAATCGACTTCTGTACACGGAGACCGCCGAGAACGGTGTGCTCGTAGAGTTTGGTCTCCGCAGCGCTGCCCTCGTCGATGGTACGCAGGAAGCTGTAGGTGGGAGCGTGAAGCACCCTGCGGACCCGCGCCTTATCTCCCAAGATCGCCATCAGGAGAGACGCTCCGCCAGCGCCGCGAGAGCGGCGAGATCCCGTTTCCCCTTCCAGTGCGGGGGATGAGCATCGACGATATCCCCGGCGTGCCCCGAGAGTGCACCGATCTTCGGAAGACCTAGCGCGGAGCGGACCCACTTTCGGCTCCGCCGAACAGAAGGGATACCTGCTCGGTCTGCGGCGAGCACCACCGCTGACTCCAGGGAGATCCTCACCACAGATTGGAAGTAGCTGGGTTGGAATCGGCCCGTCTCGGGTTCGAGAATGGTTACGACTGTGATGCCGTTGGTTGAGATGAGTCGCTCGGCCTCATCGAGGGCAGTCCGGATCTGTGTTGCGAGCGGCGAATCTGGTGCAGGCACGATTCGCAACTGGGCATCTAGGACGTCACCGTCCTCCGAGACAACTGCGAGCCACAGCTCGTTTGTGGTGCCGTTGACGCCGAGTAATGCCACGATTCCCTCCCCGATTCAACCCCATCATGCAGCCTCGGTCGCCGGTGTACTGCGAGACGAGCCGCGATCACTCAGACTGCTTCACTTTCGCCGCCTCGTCGAAGTTTGGCGCGCTCCTACCGAACGTGCCACCCCGACCAATCCAAGCTCGCGCTTCCGCGGGCAGTCGGGATAGTCGCGTGCGCCGGCTCAGCGTCCGTCCTCGATCAGCTGGCCCGTGAGGACGATACATCGGACCAGATGCGGCTAGAGGACCACGCGCGGAAGCGGTGCGCTCCAGCGAACTCGTTCAGCACCTAGCCGCGTTCGGCGCCCCACACTGGAAGCGCCACGACACCGCGGCCAGCACTAAGGGATGATGAGAGCGTGGATGACGCCGAAGTCTCAGGACCCTATGACAATCGTGAGGCGGACGCGGACGCCGAGCGCGGGTTGCTGTTTCTGCAGTTCGGATTCGCGCGGCGTGATCGACTCGATGACCGCTACCAGCAGTTAGCGGTACGCCCCAAATCCTCACTCGCCGGTGACAGAGCGGCGGCTCCGTACAACCCTGTTCCCGACCAGATTGTGAACCTCCTCGGCGCTGCGCTGGACCATCTTCACGGCTTGCAGGTCAGCGTCGAGAGCAGTGGTGGGACCCTGCTAGCCATGTCATCGTTCACTCTGATCCGGAGCGCGATCGAAGTGGCAGGAACAGGGCTGTGGCTGCTTCAGCCCGCGGCGCGCGATGAACGACTGCTGAGATCCATGAGACTGACTCGTGAGAATCGGCGCCAGCTCCGGTCAGTTCTGAGCGATCTTGGTAGATCCGACCCGCGATTCGAAGTCGTAGAAGAACGCCTCAAAGACCAGGCAACGGTTCGCCCCAGTCTCGTGGGAGCTGACCTGACGAAGCTTGAACCGGTTACCGACCGGCTTCGTTCTATAACGACCATGGTTCCGCCTCGGCACCATCCGCCTCTGGTCATTTGGAGGATGGCGAGCGGCATCGCGCACGGGAACACGAGCATGATGACAGCGGTCCTCGAGCGTCAGCAGGTCGAGGAGTTCGACGGCCGGTCCGCTTCCTTCAACGTCACGTCCAGTTTTGTCACCGTTTCCATGTTCTTTGACGCGGCTTTGAACATGGTTGAATCGCTCCTAGATCTTTTCGACCGACGCAACGACCCCCTTTCCGTGGTCTAATTGTGTGAACGTCGGCTCAACCGTTGGCAGCCATTGAGACAGTCGCGACGTCACGAGCGTCGGGCACCATCGCCCGGCGTCGGCTCGTCAACCATCGTGGTGGCCAGTCGGCTTATGGATCGGCGACCACCTCACGGCGTGCCGATGTCGCGAGGACGGATCGCGCTTAGAGGCAAGCGGGCACGGAGCCCCTCGTGCGGACCGCCCACCCGTACCGTCGTAGACGGTTGCCCCTCAGCCCCGTCGCGGTTGTACGCGATTCGGCGACAAGTTATCTGGTCGATTCGAGTGACACGCACGTCGACTGCGAGTCTCGTGAGACGGGTCGGCGACAAGTAGTGATGGCATCGACAGACTTGTCGTCGCGCACGCGACCTGACTCCTTCGCACGCAAGCCTTTGCCGGACGAGGGAGGACGACGGGTTGTTGCTCCCCGCGGCCTGGGCGCGTCCGATTGCGGCGTCCTCGCGGAGATGGATCGCGAACCACCTGGGTGAGACAAGAGCCCCGACAGCCAGCGACAGCAGAAGCCTCAGCGATGCAGCGATCTTGCCTTCGGCAGGCAACTCCTCGCGGTGATGTACACGCACAGCGCAGCGGCGGATTATTGAACCGCTCCCCGAAGCAGGACCTCCACATCGCTCAGCAGCTCACCGTCGAGTCCGACGTGACCATGGTCCTGCGTGGCCACGACACTGCGCCTCGGGTGGAGTATCCGGCGGGCCGAGGAGCAGATGCTCAAGGTCGACCGGGTCCGAACTGGCCGGACCAGGACTGGGATGGAGCCGCACTCGCACTGTCCGGGTGAGCGCGGGGACGAAGTTGGCAGTCGATGTGTGCCATCGGCTCCTCTCCGCCGGCCTCCCCGGACCCCGGGCGATCGCGCTCGTCGTGAACGCCGTTCTGATCGAAGGGGCGGTCCTGACTCCGTCGAGCCAGGTGAGCGAGCGAACAGCGTGAGGTCACCCTGCTCGATGCTGATGCATGGGTGGGTGCCCGCTCGATCGTTACACGGTGTTCACATCAGTCGACCCATTCTGCTTGCCGTGAGCACCTAGCGTTGCCTAAACATTCTCACAGCTTGGGGGCAACAATGAGGTTCCAAAAAGTGTTCAGCGCGGCGGCGATCGCTGCCGTCATAGGCGTGTCCATCAGCGTGATCGCCTCGCCGGCGTCGGCTGCGCCGCATGCGGAGATCTTCACGCCGAAGCAGATCGACATCGATCCGGGAGGCGCAGCACCAACGAAGGCCTGGACCTATCCCGAAGCGGCTCCTGCCGCTCGTGTGCAGTCTCGAGCAGCCGCGGCCAGTGCTCCCGGGATGTACGGCGGCATCGGCAACCTCGGCAAGTACTCATTCCAGGAGTTCAACGTCTTCGGCCCTGACACAGTGGTCGGGGTGAACCTCGGTACTGGCAACCTCTACATCCGCACCATCGAGCGGGCTCTCAACGGTCCTGGCGTGCCGGCCACACTGCAGCGCGTCTACAACAGCAACGACGACACGTCCGGCGACCTCGGTACCTGGAAGACCGATCTCCGCCTGGCTGGGCTGGGATTGGCCAGCAGCTCGGACAGCGTGAACTTCTTCGACGGCACCGGGGCCAGCGGGCGGTTCACGAAGTCCGGCTCATCCTGGACACCTCCTCCTGGGATGGGCATCTCGCTGAAGCAGTCAGGCTCTGACTGGATCGTGACCTACAACAAGTCTGGTGACCAACTGACGTTCAATTCGTCGGGTTGGCTCACCAAGCGTACGGACCGGAACGGCACCGGCGTCGCCTACGGCTACAACCCCGGTGGGCAGCTCATCGCGATCACTGATGCAACCGGGAAGCGAATCGGGATCGAGTACGCCAACGGCGGTAGCACGATCGACACGGTGTTCGACAGCAGCTACCGCTTGATCACCTACAATACTGATCCCTTCTCGCAGACCTTGACTGAAGCGGGCTCCTGGCGGATGACGTCGGACAACGCCGGTCGTCTCTCCACTCTCACGCTCGGTGGTCGCACGCTGACATTCACCTACAACGGGGGAGTTCGGCAGATCGCATCTGTCACCTTGAGCGAGAGCGGAAACACCTTCGCCAAGACTTCGTTCGCCTACGGCGATGGCACGACGACGATCACCGATCCCCGCGGGAAGACCTCTTCGGTCACCTGGGACGACCAGTGGCGTGTCACCAAGACAACCGACCAGATCGGCCGCTCCCGCGCTCAAGACTGGACCCCGAACAGCGACGTCCTGACCACCACGGACAACGCCGGCGGCATCAAGGAAGCTACGTACGACTCGCTGAACAACCAGACCACGACCAAGCTCCCGACTGGCGCTGGCGCGCAGGCGGTCTACTCTCTGAACTCGGAGTGCGGCTCTGCCCAGTCGGGCCTCCCGTACTTGGCGAAGTGCCAGATCGACGACGCCGGTAATCGCACCGCGATGACCTATGACAGCGTCGGCAACCTCACGAAGACCGCCAACACGACCGGTTCCAGCAACACCACCTTGCGAGAGACCACGTACGAGGTCGCGGGTGGCTCTCGCTGCGGCGGATACGCCGGTCAGGTGTGCTCTACGAAGGACGGCAAGGGTGCCATGACGTCCTACACGTACACGGCGGGCAACCTCACGAAGGTCACCCCACCGTCCCCCCTCGGATCGACTTCTTACGCATACGACACTCTCGGCCGCGCCACCAGCGTCATTGACGGCACTGGCGCGACGACGAAGTACGCATACGACTCCGACGACAACATCGTCACTGAGACGTACGCGAACGGTCAGAAGATCACGAACACCTACGACAGCTTCCGTGGCACCAAGACGCAGACCGACAGCGGCACGGCGACCACCATCACCTTCGCCCGCAATGCGCTCGGCCTCGAGACCAAGAGGCAGGTCGCGACGCCTTCTGGTTCGGGCCTGTCCGCCTCTGTAGTCGCGACCTACGATCCGATGGGGAATCTCCTCACGCACAACGACGGGTCCCTGTCGCTTTCCTACGCATATGACGCTGCTAACCAGCTTGTATCTGTCGCTGAACCAGCCGCCAGCTGCCCTGCTGACCTTGATGCCTCTGCAACTGGCTGCATCCGCTTCGCCTACGACTCGAACGGAACCGAGATCCGACGGGTGATGCCGTACGGAGCAGAGCAGAACATCAAGCGCGACGCTGCGTCCCGGATCACGCGTGTCACCGGCACCGACAAGACTGGGCAGCCGGTCGTCGACATCGGTTACAGCTTCCAGAACGCGGGCAAGGACCGTTCGATGGTCCAGACCAGGACCAGCTACAAAGAGGTCGGCGTCACCGCCGGCGCAGTGACCTCGTATGCGTACGACAGCAACAACCGCCTGACGGGCGCCACGGAGCGCAGCGGTTCCAGCGTCACCGCGAGTTGGGCTTTCTCCTACGACGTCAACGGCAATCGCCTCAGCCAGACACGAGCAGGTTCCACCGGCGCTAGCCAGGGGACCATCTCGTACGGGTACAACGCGGTGAACGAGCTTATCTCTGCGACCGGGAGCACGAGCACCTGGACGTACGACAAGAACGGCAGCCTCACGCAGAACGGACTGACTGGCGCAAAGTCGACGTACGGCGACCGTACGCAGGTCCAGGCGAATGGCTCCACCACGTACGCGTCCGTCGGTCAGGGCAACACTCTTCAGCTTCGAGCTGGAAGCGTGCAGAAACTCGACTCGGCTCTCGGGAATGTCCGGACGAGCACCATGAGCGTTCTGCGCGCACCTAATGGTGTCGCCCTCGGCTATCGAGCCGGCGGGGCAACGCACTACTTCATGAACGACATGATCGGATCGGTCGTCGGGGTTGTTTCCGCGACTGCTCAGTTCGAGGGTGGCTACAGCTACACGCCGTATGGCGAGACGAGGTCGAGCTCCGCCACATCGGCAATCTCGACCAACGTGTACCAGTACGCCGGAGGCGAGAAGGAAGGTCCGCTCTACAAGTTCGGGGCGCGGTACTACGACCCGAACCTTGGTCGATTCACACAGGTTGACCCCTCCGGGCAGGAAAGTAACCCGTACCTGTACTCGAACGCGAACCCGATCAACTTCTCCGACACCAACGGCCTGCTCTCCGCAGCAGGTGTCATCGGAGCAGCAGCTGTTGCCGCTCTCACGACCCTCATCAGCGGCATCTTCTGCGCGGCACTTCCGCTCATCGGGTGCGTCGCCGCCGGCGCCGTTTACGGCGCAATCGGCGGGGGTATCTCGGCAGGTATCCTCGCTGCAGATTCCGGTGCCTCAGCCGCGGGAGTGCAGTCGGCATTCCTGAGGGGAGCAGCCCTTGGATCCATCGCAGGAGCCCTTCGACCATTCCTCAGTCAGATTGCGAATGCAATCGTGAACGCGACGAGAGGCTAGCCGTGAAGGCAATACTGATCCTGAGTGCTGCATGCTTCGTGACATTCGTGCTTCTGTTCATCGGTGTGCTCTCTTGGGGCTGGCCGCCCTGGCTCGTGGCGATCGGAGCCTTCTGGGGGCCCACGATCGGACTAGCGGTGAAGCGTCACACGCAGAGCCGCGCACATCGACCCGGATCACCGCAATGACCATCAGGAGCGAACGGAGCCACTCGTGTTACTCGGAGCTGTAGCGGCGTTCCTCGTCGGCACCGTGCTCATCGGTGTTGCAGCAGCGAAGTCTGTCCGCACGCATGGCTGGGGCCATCGGCATTGGGAGCCGTCCGCTCTCCCCTGGTTCTGGGCAGGCATCGCTATAGCCGTCGTCTCCTTCGGATTGTTCGCGGCCAGCTTCATGTCTGGTTGACTGCCTGCGCAGAGGACACCTCAGTCGGGCCGGGTGAGCGAGCGCAACAGCGCGAGTTCACCCGGCTCCATGCGATTCAACGGCGCATCCTGCCGCAGCCAGCGTGGGTCGCGGGGCACGACGATCGTGAGACCGATCAAGTCGGCGAGCATCTGGATGCTCCACACGGAGGCGACGACCTTCATAAAGATGGCGCTTGCGATCCGGAGAAGAGCGAACGCGCGGTCTGGTGCAGTTCAAGCCGTGTTCACATGCCGTCCGTCTCCTGCCCGCGTCCACGGCGCGACCCACATCGTCTGCGGTCCGTCGCTCACGACGTCGGCTCGCGGCGGAGGAGCCACCCGGTGCCGACGAGCGTCGCGAGCAGCGTCCCGACGCCGCCGAGCAGCAGCGTCCCGCCACCGCCCAGGAGGGCGACCGCCGGACCGCCGACCGCGGTCCCGGCCATCGTCGCGGCGTTGTTGGTGCCGATCATCGCTGCGAAGGCCCGGCCCTGCACGTCCCGCGGGGCTCGTCCGTGCACGATCGACCGGATCGCGAGGCTCTGGACCGCGTTCGCGGCGCCGACGAGGAACAGTCCTCCCGCCGTCAGCGCCACGGACGGCACCCACGCCATCACGAGCAGTCCCGAGCCCATCAGCACTCCACCGCTCCAGAGTGCCGCCTGCTGGCGATGTGGCGGGATCCGTGGAGCGACGAGCGCCGCGGCGGTCAGCCGCCCGAGCGCGCTCGTGGTGACGAGGACCCCGTAGACAGCAGCGGGTTGTCCGAGCTCCTGCCGGATGAAGAACACCTCCGCGACCGTGATCATGGCCGTGAACACGATCGCGGTCGCGAGTGCGAGGACCGACGCAGCCATGACACGGTCACCGAACAGGGTCCGTGGTCCGGCGGCGACCTGCCGGAGCCAGGGCGTCCGAGTCACCGGGGTGCGCTCCGGGGGTCGACGGAGCCGCAGCGCCAGGACGACGGTCAGGAGGAGCAGGAACGTGCCGGCGTCGACGAGGAGGGTTGTGTGCGTGCCGACGGCCGCGACCAGGAACCCGGCGACGGCCGGTCCGACGAGCGCCCCGATCGTGCGAGAGGTGTCGGATCGGGCGTACCCGACGGCGACCGCACGTCCTGCGGGGACCGTGGTCGGGACCAGGAGTGCCATCGCGGGGGAGTCGACCGCCGAGACCGCCGCCGCTGCAGCGACCAGCAGGAGCAGTCCTCCCTCCGACGGGGCGAAGGCGATGCCGATGGCGATGAGCGCCCGCAGCGCGAGTGCAGCCGAGACGATCCGTGAGACGTCCATCCGGTCCAGCAGTGGAGCGAGGACGGGCCCCAGGACGACCGAGGGCAGCAACTCGGCGAGGACGAGCGCCGAGACGACGAACGCCGATGCGCCCCGTTCCTGGAGGGCCAACAGCAGCGCGACGGTCGTGATCGCGTCCCCCGCGGCGCAGACCCCCTGCGCAGCGGTGAGCGTGTGCAGCTTGTTCAAATCCGAACCCCTGTTCCTCGTACTGGAGTATCAGTATGCTGGCTCGACCGCGGGGGGTCCGCAGGGGAATGAGGAACACATGAACAGGTCGGAACTGGTGTCGCTCGCCGGAAACGTTCCGGAGCGCGTCCGAGGCCGCCGAGCGGTGGCGCACAGCGATGTCACCATCACGCTCGACTTCGAGGACGCGGTGCAGTGGTGCCTCGATCAGCTCGCGGAGTCGGACGAGCGTCTTGCTGCGAGCGCGGCGAACTACGACTGGAAGGTCGCGATCGTCACTCGTCGTGACGGCGTTGCAGGCGGGCAGGTCCGCTTCGGCGTCGCGTGGTACGACCGCTCCTTCTACGAGGCGAAGTGCGACGTCTACCTCGGCGAGGACCACGTGCGCATGTTCGCGGGAATGGGCAGCGACGTCGCGGACGTCGAGGTCTCACACTACGAACTCGCGGCCTAGGACGACACTGGTGCCTGCCCCCGCATCGCTCGGGGGCAGGCACCGACGCCCGGCTACCTGCCAGTGTGTGACCAGCGCGACGCGTCGCAACTGGGATGTACGTGGCTGAGTCGTCGGGGAGGCCTCCGGTGTCAGCCCCAGGCCGCCGGGACCGGCGCGTCGACCGGTGCGTTCAGCTGGTGCAGGAGGCCCGCGAAGTCCTCGAGGTGCCAGGTGGCGACGATCTTGCCGCCGCGGACCTGGTGGACGTCCATCGTCCGCATCTCGATGCGCTTGCCGGTCGGTTCGAGGCCCATGAACGCGCCCCGGTGTGTCCCGGAGACGGTGTTCCGCACCGCGACCTTGTCACCCTGGACGATGATGTCCTGGTGCTCGACGGTGTAGTCCGGCATGGCACGGCGGAACTGCGTGATCTGTGCGGCCATGCCGGCCGGGCCCTGTTCCTGCCCGGGGGCGAGCGGCAGGTCGATCCAGTCCTCGGCGAGCACGTCGTCGAGGACGCTGCTGTCTCCGGTGCGGAACGGTTCGTAGAAAGCGCGAACGAGGTCCTCGGCGGAGTCGGCGGAGTCGGTGGTGTCGTGCGTGGTGTTCATCGGTGTGGGCCTTCCAAGCGGGTCGTGCGGATGTGGACGGGGGGCGACGTTCGAGCTGCGTCTCAGGCGAGCGCGAGGACGAGACCGGCGATGACCAGGACGGCCGCGGTCGATGCGTGCACGCCGATCGCCTGGCGGACCGTCCCGCCGTTCGTGACGACGATGACGGCGTCCCCGACGGGCGTGATCGCCGCTGCGATGAGTGCCCAGCCGAAGACGTGCGGCCCGGCGAACAGCAGCACCACCAGGGGGACGACGCCCGAGGTGACGTCGCGGACGCCCTTGATCGAGGTGAACGCGCGTCGGCGGTCTTCGGCGACACCGAAGCCGGCGGTCGCGACCGTCGGAGCGATCAGGAAGCGGGCTCCGATGAAGAGGATGAACAGGCATCCGGCGACGGCGACGATGAGGGCGGCGGTGGACATGGTGCTCTTCCTTCGTTGTATAACGTTGTTCTCCTACGAGCGTACGACGATGGGCTGTCATTGTCTACCGTTGTTACCTAACGCGCACGGTTAGACTTCCTCCATGACTCCACGGCCTGCTCCCGACCTCGACCAGCGGCGTGACCAGATCACCCGAGCCGCTCGGTCGGTGGCGGAGACCGACGGGTGGGAGGCGGTCACGATGCGACGGCTCGGCGCCGAACTCGGGGCGACGCAACCGGTGATCTACTCCGCGTTCCCGGGGGGACGACAGGCGCTCATCGACGCCGTGGCCCTCGGAGGGTTCGACGCGATCGCGGCCGCGCTCGAGGCCGTCCCGGCCGAGCCGCTCCCGAGACTGCAGGCCTACCTCGCCTTCGCCGCCGCACAGCCGCGCGTCTACGAGGCCATGTTCTCGCTGCCGTCCGGGCTGTCGTTCGGGACCGGCGATGGGCCGGCTCCGCTGCAGCGTGCCTTCGCCGCCGTCCGTGCGGCGTTCCCCGACGAGGACGACACCGCAGCCGAGGTCGCGTGGGCGACGGTCCACGGTCTCGCCACCCTCGAGATCAGCAAGCGTCTTCCTGCCGACCGGTCGGTGGCACGCCTCGCGTACGCGCACCGGGCCCTGACACGGGAAGAGCACTGACCGGCGGCGACGGTTCGGGGTCGCCACCTGGCCGACCACCCGGACGTAGGCTGGCGCCGACGAAGGGTGCGACAGCATGCGAGCTGCCTGGTACGACGAGCAAGGACCCGCAGCCGACGTACTCCGCGTCGGCGAACGTCCCGACCCGGTACCGGGCCCCGGCGAGGTGCGCGTCCGGTTGACCTTCTCGGGCGTGAACCCGGGCGACACGAAGAAGCGCGAGGGCTGGCTGGGGTCGGCGATGCCCCACCCCGAGGTCGTCCCGCACAGTGACGGCGCCGGCATCGTCGACCAGGTGGGCGCGGGCGCGGATCCGGACCTCGTGGGCGTCCGCGTCGCCGTGCACGGCGCACAGTCCTACCGGCCGTCCGGTACGGCGGGGGAGTACACGGTCGTCCCGGAGGCGCTCGTCACCCCGCTCCCGGACGCGGTCGCGGACGACGTCGCGGCGCTGCTCGGCATCCCCGGGATCACCGCGCACCGGGCGGTCTTCGGCGACGGACCCGTCGCCGGCAGGATCGTCCTCGTGCACGGGGTCCGCGGTGCTGTGAGCGGGATCGCCGCGCAGCTCGCGCGGTGGGGCGGTGCCACCGTCATCGGGACGGTGCGCCGGTCCTCCGACCTCGGCGCGGCCAGGCTGCCGCGGCTCGATCACGTCGTCGCTCTCGACGACGACCCGGCGGCCGCGATCCGGCGCATCGCTCCCGACGGCGTCGACCGGGTGGTTGAGGTGGCGCTCGACGCCAACGCCGACCTCGACGCGGCGGTCATCGCCAACGACGGCGTGATCGCGACGTACTTCGCACACGGGGAGCGCGTGACGCTGCCGTTCCCGCCCCTGCTGTTCGCGAACGTGACCGTCCGGTTCCTCGGCAGTGACGACTTCCCGCAGCAGGCGAAGCGCTCCGCGATGGACGACCTGGTGGCCGCGGTTGCCGAGGGGTCGCTGCGCCTGGAGGTCGGCGAGGTGCTCCCGCTCGAGCGGATCGCCCAGGCCCACGAGGACGTCGATGCGGGCCGCGTGGGACGGGTCGTCCTGCAGGTCGCCCGACCCGCTGACCGCTGACCGCAGGACGGGTGACCGGCCTGCCGACCGACTACCCCCGCCGCCGCAGCGTCTCGCTCGGCAGCTCCCCGAACCGCTTCGCGTACGCCGCCGAGAAGCGCCCAGCGTGGGCGAAGCCCCAGCGCCGCGCGACCTCGGACACGGTGGCCTCGCCGACCGCGTGGTACCGGAGCTCGGCGCGCACCCGGTCGAAGCGGATCCCGCGGAGCATCGAGTTCGGCGACACCTGCACCTGCCGCTGGAACCCCTGCTGCAGGCCGCGGATGCTGAGCCCCACGTGCTGCGCGACGTCGGTGGTGGTGATCGGCGACTCCGCGTTCGCGTGCATGTACTCGATGGCCTCCTGCACCCGGCCACGCGCGCCGGGGACGTCCGGCACGGCCGGGACGACCGTGACGTGCGGGAACGTGCGCAGCATCACCGTCGCGGTCTGTCGCGTCGCCTCGGCCATGGCGAGCGGTGTCAGCGGCACCGGACCGAGCACGACCTGCGCGGTCGCCCGGAGCTCTGCGTTCCAGGCCCGGACCGCGGGCGGCCGCGGGACGGCGGCGTGGTCGAAGAGGAGCGGCGCCGGTTCGGTCCCGTACATCTCCGCCGCAACCCGCTCGAGCAGACGGCGGTCGAACTGCACCACGTTCTGCCGGACGTCGGCCAGGTCGAAGCCGAACGGGCGGGCGCTCGGGAACACCACCGGGCGACCGGGGACGAGGGCGACCTCGTCACGTCCGGTGTCCATGACCCCGCCGCCGTCGCTCACCCAGCTGACGAAGTAGTGGCTGGTCGCGTCGACCTCGCCGACCATGCGGGCGTCGAACCGCTTGGCGTCGAGTGTCAGCGAAGCGTCGCCGACCGAGCGGAACCGGTAGCCGAACGTCCGGTCGGAGCGTTCGGGCAGGAACCCGGAGGCGTCGTAGGCGGACTCGAACAGTGCGCGCGCCGCGTCGAGGTCGTTCCCGGACGACTCGACGACCTGACGGACGTCGGTCTGCACAGGACTCACGTGACCGATGCTCCCACGTCCTGCTCCGGGCGGACCTGCGAGTGCGCTCACCGGCACGCCGTTCCCGGGGTAGCGTGCCGCCATGACCGTGACGGGCATCGGCGGGTTCTTCTTCCGGAGTCGGGACCCGGAGGCGCGTGCCGCCTGGTACCGGCAGCACCTCGGGGTGGACGCCGGGAGCGACCGAGCCTGGCACCAGGAGGCGGGCGCGACCGTCTTCGCACCCTTCCCCGCCGACACCGACTCCTTCGCCAGCGACCAGGCCGTCATGCTCAACCTCCGGGTCACCGAGCTCGACGCGCTCGTCGCGCGCCTGGAGGCGGCCGGTGTGCCGGTGGAGCGGCGCGCGGAGTGGGACACCGAGTACGGACGCTTCGTGCGTGTCCACGACCCGGAGGGTCTGCCGATCGAACTCTGGGAGGCGCCGTCCTGACGGCGTCCCGTTCCTGGTCACCACACAACGGATCCTGGTCACCGCACAACGGACGGGAGGCGCGGTGCCAGCTGGCACCGCGCCTCCCGTCCGTCGTGCGGTCGCGTCAGGCGCGGCTGCCGCGACGACCGGTGATGAAGCCCCAGATGACGAGGACGACGAGGGCGCCGAGGATCGCGATGATCCAGGACTGGGGGCTGAAGAAGCCGGCGTAGCCGACGTTGAAGACCGCGCCGCCGATCCAGCCGCCGATGAGGGCGCCGATCACGCCGAGCACGAGGGTGGCGAGCCAGCCGCCGCCCTGACGGCCGGGGAGGATCAGCTTGGCGATGGCGCCGGCGATGAGGCCGAGGAGGATGAAGCCGAGGAAGCTCATGGGAAGTCCTTTGCAGTGTTGGTCGGTGTGGACGGTCGGGCACCGGAGTGCCGTGTGGGGGACGCAGCCCGCCGGTGTTGCCCGGGAGCCGCAGTCGGGAGTGACGCCGGATCGGCGTCCTCGTCTCGACCGCTGACTAGTTCGACTAACTACTTGTACCACTCGGGCCGTGCGCATGTTCGGGGTCGGGGGACAAGATCGGTCCATGCGTGACGGTGGCTTCCTGCACGGATGGCGCGTGGTGCGCTCGCGGCGTGCGGAGTTCGTCGCCTGGCCCGCCGTCGTGGTCGGCACGGGCGTGCGCGACGACCTACCCTGGGCGGATGCTCTCCCGACGTGACGCCGCCGTACGGCTCGACATCCCCCTCGAGATGGCGGCCCGCCACGGGATCCCGTCGCACGTCAGCGAGGCCGAGCTCGAGCGGATCGAGCAGGACCCGCCCGCGTGGCTCGTGCAGTCGCGGGCGAACCGCACGGGTGCGAAGCGGGTGTGGGCCGACCTCGAGTGCGCGGTCTGCGGGTTCTCCGAGGCCGAGCGGCCGAAGAAGTGGTGGCCGGACTGGACGGTCCTGGTCTGCGACCACCACGACCTCGACGAGGCACCCCGCCCGGCCGCGGGCACCGAGCGCCGTGCGGTCTACGGCGTCGGCAGCCGGTTCGTCGCCCTGGTGGACGAGCCCCGCTGACCGGACGGACCGGGGAGCGGTAGACGGGTGAGCCCCCGTGGCTCAACGGCCCCGTCGGTAGGCGCTCCCGTCGCACGAGTGCACCGCGCCGTCGTCGAACAGCAGCCGCAGGTTGTACGCCGCGCAGTCGACGAACGTCCCGATGCTGATCCACGTCGCCGACCGCCGGAGCACGCCCTTCGAGGGTCCGTCCGACCCGATGCCCGCGCGGTGCGCCACCCATGCGAGGTCACGGGCCTCGGTGTCGAGGTACCGCATCACGGCCTCGTTGTCCCGGTGCTGCCCGTCGAAGGACCGCGCGATCGTCGAGCGGACGAGACGGAGCACCGGCATGAGCCGCTTGCCCGGCGCGGCGCTGAGGCCACCGGCCTGGTAGAGCAGCCGGCGCGTGCCGGAACGGCGCATGGCGGGGACGAGTCGGCGGACGAACTCGGTGTTCACGAGCCGCTCCTGCTGCGCCACCCGGTCGCCGATCATGAGCACGACGCCGTCGACACCGTCGAGCAGCGCGTCGAGGTCGAGGTCCGCGTCGATGCTCCCCTGGACGACCTCGAGGGCGTCGTGCCGGGCCGTGAGCTTGGCGGGCGTCCGGGCGACGGCGCGCACGCGGTGGCCGGCCTCGAGCGCGAGTCGGGTGAAGTGCTGGCCGGTCTGGCCGGTCGCGCCGAACACCAGCAGGGTCTGTGTCGTGGTCATGCGTTCAATCTAGGCAGTGACAAGAAAGTAGTCAATGACTAGACGTCGGTAGGATGGCCGCATGGCCGAGCGACCGTTCCACCACGGGAACCTCCGCGCGGTGCTGCTCGACGAGGCGACGGGGGTGCTGCGCGAGTCCGGCGTCGACGGACTCTCCCTGCGCGACCTCGCACGGCGCGCCGGGGTCAGCCACGGCGCACCCCGGAGCCACTTCGTGGACCGGCAGGCGCTGCTCGACGCCCTGGCCGAGAGCGGCTTCCAGCGGCTCGCGGCCGACGTGCGCGCGGCGCTGGGGGAGCGGCGCGACGACGTGCGCGCACGCTTCCTCCGCGTGGCCGGGGCCTACGTCGACTTCGCCATCGACGACGCGGCCCTCATGGACCTGATGTTCCAGGCCAAGGCGCAGGCGGGTGGCGGTCCACCCCGGGTCGCCGAGGCGGCAGGGGAGCTGTTCACGGTGCTCGACAGCGCGATGGGCCCGCGCTCGGATGACGTCGATGAAGCTGCCCGAGATGCCTTCGGGATGCTGTTCGCGGCCACCGTGCAGGGGATCGCGTCGCTGGTGTCCTCGCGGCGCATCGCCCGCGGCGACGGCGACCGCCTGGTCGGCGAGGCGATGGAGATGATGCTCGGCTCCACGCTCGCCGCCCGCGCGATCAGCGCCGGCTGAGCTCCCCGTCGCGCCGCATCCGCACCAGGCTGGCCCCGGTCGCACCCGCCATGGCGACGAGGATCACCACGAGGGACACCCACGTCGGGATCTCCGGCGCCCAGGCGAAGCCCTCGCCGCCGTTCAGGAACGGCAGCTCGTTCTCGTGCAGGGCGTGCAGCACGAGCTTCACGCCGATGAACGCCAGGATGAGCGCGATCCCGTACTTGAGGTAGACCAGGCGCTCGAGCAGCCCGCCGAGCAGGAAGTACAGCTGCCGGAGCCCCATCAGGGCGAAGACGTTCGCGGTGAAGACGATGAACGCGCTCTCGGTGATGCCGAAGATCGCCGGGATCGAGTCGAGGGCGAACAGCAGGTCGGTCGTGCCGATCGCGATGAGCACGATGAGCAGCGGCGTGAAGTGCTTCGCCCCGTCGTGCGTCACCCGGAACTTCATGCCGTCGAAGTCGTCCGTGATCCGGACCCGCCGGCGGAGCAGTCGCACGAGCGCGCTGTCCTGCTGCTCCGCGTCGTCGTCCTCGCGCAGCTGCTGGATGGCGGTCCAGATGAGCCAGGCGCCGAACAGGTAGAAGATCCACGAGAAGTCCTCGATGAGCTGGGCGCCCACCAGGATGAAGATGCCCCGCAGGACCAGCGCGATGATGATGCCGAGCATCAGCACCTCCTGCTGGATCTGCTTCGGCACCGAGAAGCGCGCCATGATGATGACGAAGACGAACAGGTTGTCGATGCTCAGGCTGTACTCGGTCAGCCAGCCGGCGACGAACTGCCCGGCGGCGTCCCCGCCCGCGAACACGAGCATGAGGACGGCGAACACGAGCGCCAGTCCGACGTAGACGCCGACCCACGCCCCGGACTCCCGCAGCGACGGCACGTGCGGCCGCCGGGCGACGATGAGCAGGTCGACGAGCAGGATCGCGACCAGCGCGATGATGGAGCCGACCTCGAAGACGACGGGGAGCTGGGGCATCGTTCCAGTCTGGGGCATGCCGGGGTCCAGCGGTGCACCGCTGGACCCCGTCGGCCACGACGCGCGGTCAGACCGTCACGACGACCTTCCCCGCGATGCGTCCCGCCTCGGCCTCGGCGTGCAGTGCCGGCAGCTCGTCGAGCGTGATGCGCCGCGTGACCTCGACCCGCAGCGCGCCGGAGTCGACCAGGGACACGAGTTCCGTGAGGCGTTCGCGGTCCGGTCGCACGAAGACGGTGGCCGCACGGACGGCACGGTCCTCGTCGCCGGGCGTCGCCATGAAGGCCGTCGTGCTGACGACCGCGCCGCCGTCGCGGACGAGCGACACGAGAGCACGGAACGCCTCGGGGTCGATCGGCGCGAGGTTGAGGAGCACGTCGACCCGCTCGTCGACGGCGTCGTGCAGGTCGGTGGTGGTGTGGTCGACGACCTGGTCCGCCCCGGCCGCCTGCACCGCCTCGGCGCTGCGCGGGCTCGCGGTCGCGACGACGTGCACGCCGAGCCGCTTCGCGAGCTGGACCGCGTACTTCCCGACGACGCCGCCGGCGCCGACCACGAGCAGACGCTGCCCGGCGGTCAGGTGGCCGTCGTCGACCAGGGCCTGCCACGCCGTGAGGGCCACCGAGGGCAGCGCGGCGGCGTCGACGAGCGGGATGCTCGTCGGTGCGGCAACGAGTGCGCCGGACGGGGCGACGACGTACTCGGCCGCGCCACCGTCGTGCTCCATCGGCAGGAACCCGACCACCGGGTCGCCCACCGCGAGGTCCGCGACGCCCTCGCCGACCGCGTCGACCGTGCCGGAGACGTCGTAGCCGGGGACGTGGGGGAGGACGACGGGGATCGGCAGGAAGCCGCCGCGCATGCCGCCGTCGGCCGCGTTGTACGCCGAGGCGGCCACCCGCACCCGGACCTCGCCCGCGCCGGGCTCGGGACGCTCGACGTCCTCGGTGCGCAGGACCTCGGGTCCGCCGACCTCGTGGAACCGGACTGCCTTCATGATGTGCTCCTCCGTCGTGTGCTTCGAGTTCGAAGCATCTGGGGGAGACGCTACACCTGCTTCGAGTTCGAAGCAACCGGGGAGTGCAGAACGGCCTGGAGGCGCGTGGCGGACTCTGCCACGCGCCTCCAGGCCGTCCCGCTGGTCGCCGTCTACCCGCGCTCGCCGAGCGCGTCGGCCGCCTGTTCGTAGAGGCTCGTCGCCAGCGCGTTGAGGACCTCGTGCAACGCACCGTCGTGCGAGCCGTCGACGGCGCGGAGCATGGCGCCGTACCGCGTCCGGTAGTCCTCGACCACGGCCTCGCCCGCGG
The DNA here is from genome assembly GCF_030362955.1 of Curtobacterium citri. Lineage (NCBI taxonomy): Bacteria > Bacillati > Actinomycetota > Actinomycetes > Micrococcales > Microbacteriaceae > Curtobacterium > Curtobacterium citri. The sequence goes on along the minus strand of NZ_JAUCML010000003.1, from coordinate 306,381 downwards.
GCAGGAGGCGCAGCAGGGAGCCGCGGCGGTCGTCGGGGTTGGGTGCCCGTTCGACGAGACCGGCGGTGCTGATGCGGTCGACCATGTTCGTCACCGCGCCCGACGTGAGCCCGAGGTACCCCGCAACCTCGGTGGGGGTCGAGTACCCCGTGTCGCTGATCAGCACGAGGGCGCGGAGGGCGTTCTCGTGGATGCCGGCACGCGCGCTCAACTGCCCGACCAGGCTCGCGTTCGCCCGCACCACGGCGGCGAACGCGGTCATCAGGTCGGCGTCGTCGATCTGGGTCACTGGTCTGCTTCCGTCGGAGGGGGGACACGGGGCGTCCCCCGCTCTGGGGTGAGTATACGAGTGGTCAACTTGGTGAACGAGTGACTATCTTGATCATTGAAGCAAGTCGGCCCGAACGAATTGCTCCCCACGCTTCCGACAAACCACCGAACGATGAGGTACACCGTGTCCACCAAGCTCCGCACCTCCGCGCTGAAGCGGATCCGTTTCGCCCCCGTGGCGCTCCTCGCCGGCATCTTCGCGGCCGTCCTGCTCTCGCTCTCCCTCACCGGCACGCTGTCGGGGTTCGCCGCGAGCATCACGAACAACGCCAACTCGGCCGCCACCGGCACCCTCGTCATGCAGGAGCAGAACGCCGGCGCGACCGTCACCTGCCTCAGCACCGACGGCGGCTCGGTCTCGACCAACGCCGCGACCTGCTCGACGATCAACAAGTTCGGTGGCAGCACGACGATGACGCCGGGCAACACCGTCAACACCGCGATCTCGATCAAGAACACGGGCACCGCGAACGCCGCGACCTTCACGCTCACGCCGGGCGCCACCTGCACGCAGTCGAACAACGGCGCCCAGAACGGCACCGCGACCGACCTCTGCGCCAAGATGAACCTCGTCATCACCTCGGGCTCGACCACCGTCTTCAGCGGTACCCTCGCCAGCTTCAAGGGCGCGGCGGCCACGGCCTTCACGATGCCCGCGGCCCCGGCCGCCGGTGCGAGCGTCCCGTTCAACTTCGCGGTGACCCTCGACCCGTCCGCCGGCAACACCTACCAGGGCCTCGCGGCCTCGGTCCCGATGACCTGGACCTTCACGGCCTGATCACCGGACGGCGCACCGGCGGGTCGCCCCTGATCCCGATCCGCCGGTGCGCGAGCACCACCCACACCCCCACCCCCCAGGACCGACGCCCCCCGACCGGCCTCCCCCCTTCCGGCCGGGTGACGTCCACCCCGGCGGCGCTCGACCCGCCCCCCATCGGTCGAGCGCCGCCTCCCCCCCACACACACAGCACCGCGCACCACGCACCTGCAGCCGCCCCGCGCGGCCGACCCCCACCGGAGCAGCACATGAGCCAGACCGCAGCGATCCCGCTCAGCGGCACGCTCGACCTGCCGGTCCTGCGCGGACGGGCCACCAGCCGCACCGAGACCGTCCTCGCCTGGACCGTCGCCGCGATCGCCGCCGTGCTGCTCACCGCCGCGGTCCTGTTCCTCTCCGCCGGCGGGCGCTGGTTCGTCGTCGAGACCCCCTCGATGGGCCAGGCCGCCCCGGTCGGCACCCTCGTGCTCGACATGCCGGTCGACGTCGCAACGCTGCGCGTCGGGGACGTCGTGACCTTCTCGACGGACGCGAACCCCGGCGTGGTCTACACGCACCGCATCATCGCCGTCGACGCCGACGGCGGGCTGCACACCCGCGGCGACATCAACGGCGCCACCGACCCGTGGACGCTCACCCAGCACGACGTCATCGGCACGCCGGCGCTGCTCGTGCCGCACCTCGGCTGGCTGTTCCGCGCCGCACCGATCCTGCTCGTCGGCACCCTGCTCATCTGGACCCTCACGAGCGCGTTCACCGACCGGGTCACCCGCACCTGCCTCCGCATCGCCGGCGGTGCCCTGACCACCTCGTACGCCGCCTTCGTGCTGAAGCCCTTCGTCAACGTGACCACGATCACGAACACCTCGAGCCCCGACGGCGTCCAGGCGACGATCGTGTCGTCCGGCATCTTCCCGGTCCGCGTCGAGGCGCACGGAGGCAACACCGTCCACCTCGTCGACGGTCAGGTCGGCCGGGTCGTCATCGACGAGCTCAGCCGCAACGGGTACTACCACCTGACGTCGAACATCGACCTCGACCCGGTCGGCTGGGCCGCGCTCATCGCCGTCTGCCTCGTGCCGCTCGTGCTCTGCCTGTCGGTCGGCCGCATCGAACCCGTGCGCGCCTCGTGATCGCCCGCTCCCTGCGCGACGGCCGCGTCGTCGCCGCCCTCCTCGTCCTCGCCCTCGCCGTGGTCGTCATGCTCAACCAGTTCGCGCCGACCCGCTCCGCCTACAGCGCGCGGGTCACGAACAGCGGCAACTCCGCCGCGACGGCGCCGTACTTCACGTGCTCGGCCGCCGTCGCGTCGGACGCCTCCGGTGCCCTCTTCGCGTACCGACTCGGCGAGGCGTCCGGTTCGACCACCGCCGTCGACGCATCGGGCAAGGCGGCGAACGGCACCTACCAGGGCACGATGACCGCGACGACGCCGAGCCCGAACGCCTGCGTCCGTGACACCGGCTCGTCGTACCAGCTCAACGGCTCGAACAGCTTCGTGTCGACGCCGAAGTCGGTCGTGAACCCGACGACCTTCAGCGAGGAGGTCTGGTTCCGCACCACGGTCGCCGGCGGGCTGCTCATCGGCTTCGGCAGCAACCAGGTCGCCACCTCGGGCCAGCACGACCGGCAGATCTACGTCAACACCGCCGGGCAGCTCGTGTTCGGCTCGTACAACGGCACCACGCAGGTGATCACCTCGCCGCGGGCCGTGACCGACGGTGCGTGGCACCACGTCGTGTCGACGATGTCGCCCGCGAACGGCATGCGGCTGTACCTCGACGGTACCCTCGTCGCCTCGAACACGGTGTTCACGGCACCGGAGAACTACACCGGGTACTTCCGCGTCGGGTACGACACGATCAGCGGGTGGCCGGGCGCTCCGGCGAACTACTACTTCACGGGCACCATGCGCTTCGCGGCGGTGTACACGACGGAGCTCACCGCGACCCAGGTCGCGAACCACTTCGCCGCCGGTCGCTGACCCCGGCCGGACGGACTGCCGGACGGGAGGCGCGTGGCGCGGTCGCCACGCGCCTCCCGTCCGTCGCGTCCCGCGTTCGCCGACCGGACAGCCGTCCCGCGGACGCCCCGGTCGTACACGGGGAGCGGGCGTAGTCAGGACGCTCACCGTCCGACCACGGGAGGAACACAGATGAGCAAGGACGCGAACGCCGCCACACAGGAGCAGCTCGGGGGGATCCTCGAGGCCCGCGACTGGAGCCGCATGCACGAGGCCTGGCACGAGGACGTCGTCGACCACGACCCGGCGCCCGGACAGGCACCCGGTCTCGCCGGCATCGTCGACTTCTGGACCGAGTTCACGACGGCCTTCCCGGACCTCACGCTCGAGGCCGACCCGCTCGTCGTCACCGACGACTTCATCACCGCCGTCTTCACCATCCACGGCACCCACACCGGACCGTTCCAGGGCCACGAGCCGACCGGTCGCGACTTCACGGTCCGCGGCATCCAGGTGTCGAAGTTCGTCGACGGCAAGATCGCCGAGCGGTGGGGATCGACGGACCAGAAGGGCATCGAGGAGCAGCTGCAGCTGGGCTCGTCCGACGTGCAGTTCGTCAGCAAGGCCTGACACCGCGGCTCCGCGAGGAGGAGCCCGGGTACGCTCGGGACGTCCGGTCCCTGCCGGGTCGTCAGCCGATGAAAGGCACCCGTGCGTCTCCGAGCCCTCCTCGCCAGCGTCGTCGTCGCAGCGATCGCACCGATCGTCCTCGTCGCCGGTCCGGCATCCGCGCACGACGCCCTCGTCGGCTCGGACCCGGCGGCCGGTTCGAGCGTCTCCGGTGACCTCGACCGCGTCACGCTGACCCTGTCCGAGCCGCCGCTGTCCGGGCTGCAGACCGGGATCGTCATCAGCGTCACCGACGGCGGGGGAGCCGAACGGACCGTCGGCGACGTCCGGATCGAGGGCACGACCATCGCGAAGGACGTCGACCTCACCGCCGCCGGTGCGTACCGCGTGCAGTGGCGCAGCGTCTCGGTCGACGGGCACCCGATCTCCGGCGAGTACGGCTTCACGTCGACGGGTGCGACCGCGGAGACGCCGACCGCCGGTCCCACGACGGCGGCCTCCGAGCCGACCGCGACCGCGACGGCGACCGCGGACGCCGTGACGGGGACCACCGACGAGATCACCGCGACGCAGGCAACCGCCCCGGTCGGCGGACACCAGCACCACACCGTCCTGCTGCTGCTCGTCGCACTGGCCGTCGTCGCCTTCGCCGCCGTCGTCGGCATCCGCGCCCTGCGCACCCGTCGGACCGCCGTGCCCGCCGACTCTGCGCCGGCCGACTCTGCGCCGGCCGACTCTGCGCCAGCCGACGACAGCGCGGACGGCACCGACACGGCCGAGCACGGCACCGACCGGTGACGCCGGCCGACGGCGCCGGACCGGCTGACGCGGGAGGCACCGCACGTGCCGCACGTGCAGCGCTCGCCGCCGTCGCCGCTCCCGGGGCCGCGCCCCTCGTCCCCGCGATGCCGGCCACGCCCGATCCACGTGCGGCCGCGGTCCTCATGCTGTTCGGCGTCCTCGACCGCACGCCCAGCGAGCGCCCCGCCGCGGCACCGGCCGTGCACCGCGACCTCGACGTGCTGCTGCTCGCCCGCGCGTCGACCCTCCGCTCGCACCCCGGTGAGGTCGCCTTCCCCGGCGGACGCGTCGACCCGGGCGACCCGGACACCGTGTCCGCCGCCCTCCGCGAGGCCCGGGAGGAGACCGGTCTCGACCCGTCCGGCGTCGAGGTCCTCGGGACCCTGCCGGCCGTACCGCTCGCCCACTCGAACCACCTGGTGCAGCCCGTGCTCGGCTGGTGGCGGGAGCCCACCCCCGTGCGGGTCGTCGACGAACGGGAGTCCGCCGCCGTGTTCCGGACCCCCGTCGCCGACCTCCTCGACCCGGCGAACCGCGGTGTGACCGTGCTGCGGCGCGGTGGCCAGGAGTGGCGGGGGCCGGCGTTCACGGTACGGTCGGACCAGGGCGACCACACGCTCTGGGGGTTCACGGCGATGCTCCTCGACGCGCTCTTCGACCGGCTCGGCTGGTCGGAGCCGTGGGACGAGGCGCGGGAGCTGCCCCTCCCCGCTCCCCGGAGGACCTGACCCTGCTCTCCACCCTGCTCGTCCAGGTGCCCTGGCTCGCCTTCGGCGTCCTCGTCGTGGTCGTCGTCGTCGCCCCGTTCCTCGGGGTGCTGCTGGCCCGGGCGCCCCGGCTGACCCTCGTGCTCGCGGTGCTGGCGCTCCTCGCCGTGCTCGGGCTCACCCTGTACCCGGAGGGCTCCGCCTCGGACGCCCGTCGGGCCGCGCCGACGTTGAGCCGGGCCGGCGGACGCTAGAGCAGCTCGCCGAGCAGGGTCTCCACCCGGCGACGGACCTCGTCGCGCACCGGTCGGACCTGCTCGATCGGCAGACCGGCGGGGTCGGTGAGCGCCCAGTCCTCGTACCGCTTGCCCGGGAAGACCGGGCAGGCGTCCCCGCACCCCATCGTCACGACGACGTCGGCCTGTCGCACGGCGTCGGTGGTCAGGACGGCGGGCTGCTCGCCGGCGATGTCGATGCCCTCCTCGGCCATCGCCGCGACCGCGACCGCGTTGATCCGGTCCGCGGGCTCGGACCCCGCGGAGAACACGTCCACGCGGTCGCCCGCCAGGTGCCGGAGCCACCCCGCAGCCATCTGGGACCGGCCGGCGTTGTGGACGCAGACGAACAGGACGGCGGGCTTCTGGTCGGACACGGTCTGCTCCGGGAGGGTCGTCGGGCTGGGGGACCCGGCCATCCTGCCGCACCGCGGTGAACGGCCGGTGCGCCGGACGGGAGGCGCGGGGCGGGCCGGTGGGGGAGCCTCCCGTCCGGCGCGTGGTCCGTCGCGAACCGCGCTCGCCGCCGCGGGTGCGGTAGCGTCCGCAGGGTGATCGTGTGGATCAACGGTACCCACGGGGCCGGCAAGACGACGACGGCGCGGTTGCTGCAGCCGATGCTGCCGGACGCGCACGTGCTCGACCCCGAGAAGATCGGCGAGGTCCTCATGGACGTGCGTCCTCCGTTGCCGGACCACGGTGACTTCCAGCACTGGGATCCGTGGCGGCCACTCGTCGTCGAGACCGCTCGTCGGCTGCTCGACCACGTCGGCGGGACCCTCGTCATGCCGCAGACCGTGCTGGTCGAGGCGTACTGGCGCGAGATCGCCGACGGCTTCGACGCGCACGCGATCCCGGTGCGTCACGTCGTGCTCCACGCCGACCAGGACACCCTGCGGCGACGGATCGAGGACGACGCCGTGATGGGCTTCTCGACCTTCCGGATGAGCCGCCTCGAGCCCTACGCGGACGCGGCGCGGAGCTGGCTGCACGACGCTGCCGAGGTCGTCTCCACCGTCGACCGCAGCCCCGAGCAGGTGGCCCGTCTGATCGCCGACGGTCAGACGGCCGCCGGCTGACAGCGCGGGCACCACCAGACCCGGCGGGGCGGGGAGCCGACCACCTCGACGTCATCGCGGGCCCGGACGCGCGTGCCGCAGCGCAGGCACGGACGCCCGGCGCGGCCGACGACCCAGTGGCGCTCGCCGCGGCGGAGGACGCCCGTCGTCACCTGGTACGCGTCGGGCGTCGTCGCCGAGTGCCGGAGCATCCGACGCGCGGTCTCGAGCAGGGGCGGCACGTCGACGGAGCCGATCGGCCGGTCGGGGTGGAGCCCGCGGATGAAGCCGAGCTCGTTCGCCCAGAGGTTCCCGAGGCCGGCGACCCGGCGTTGGTCGAGCAGGACCGTCCGCACCGGCAGGTCCGGGTCGGCGGTGCAGCGCCGGACGGCCTCGTCGAGGTCCGGGTCGTCGTGCAGCAGGTCGGGGCCGAGGTGCCCGACGGCGCGGTGCTCGTCGCGGGTCGGGAGCAGTTCGACCACGGGCAGTGCGATGCCCCACACCGTCCGGCCGTCGTCGAGGGCCATCCGGACCCGGGCCTCGCGCGCGGCGTGCACGGGGAGCCGGCGGCCGGCGGCGGTGACGGTCCACGAGCCGGTCATCCGCATGTGGGTGTGCAGGGTCGAGCCGTCGTCGAAACGGGTCAGCAGGTGCTTGCCGTGCGTGGCGTGGGCGAGGATGCGGCGGCCGACCACGGTCGCACCGGCATCGGGACCGCCGCGGAGCTCACCCCGCGCGACCAGGGCACCGTCCGTGCTGCGGAGCCGGGCAGCCAGGCGGTGGACGGAGTCACCCTCGGGCATGCCGTCACGGTACGACCGGCCACCGACAGCTCGATCGGGCCCGACCCGGGCTCAGGCCGCGGCGGTCGTCGGCTCGCGCAGGGCCGGGCAGTGCTCCGGCGTCGGGTGCTCGGAGATCGCGATGACCTCGTCGAGGCGGGCTCGGGCGGCCTCGAGGTCGGCGAGCTGTGCGGTGATCCGGTCGCGTTCGGCCACGAGCAGCGCGAACGACTCCGCCGTGGCCACGCCGGCGTCGACGCAGGGCAGGAGCTGCACGATGGTCCGGCTCGGCAGACCGGCCGCGAACAACTGCTGCACGAGCTGCACCCGCTCGACGGAGGTCCCGGCGTACGAGCGCTGGCCGCCGGACGTCCTGGTCGCCGTGAGCAGTCCCTGCTGCTCGTAGTACCGCAGCGACCGGACGCTCGCCCCCGTCGCCGCCGCGAGGTCCCCGATGCGCATGCCTGCTCCGATCCGTGCTTGCACCTGACACTGATGTCAGGTCCTACCGTAGCCGAGCCGGTGCGGGAGACGCCCGCTCGGCAGGAGGACATCATGGACATCGCCGGATCCGTCGCACTCGTCACGGGCTCGAACCGGGGCATCGGCCGCCGGTTCGTCACGCAGCTGCTCGAGCGGGGCGCCAGCAAGGTCTACGCGACCGCACGTCGCCCCGAGCTCGTCGACGTCGAGGGCGTCGAGGTGCTGCCGCTCGACATCACCGACGAGGCCTCGGTCGCCGCCGCAGCCGCGGCCGCGCAGGACGTCACGCTGCTCGTCAACAACGCCGGCATCGCCACGACGGGGTCGCTCCTGCGCGGCGACCTGACCGACGCCCGTCGCGAGATGGACACGCACTACTGGGGCACGCTGTCGGTGCTGCGGGCCTTCGCGCCGGTCATCGAGCGGAACGGCGGCGGCGCGGTCGTCAACGTGCTGTCCGCCCTGTCGTGGTTCGTGTACCCAAGGTCGGGCGGGTACGCGGCCGCGAAGGCCGCCGAGTGGAACCTGACGAACGCCGTGCGGCTCGAGCTCGCGTCCGCCGGGATCACCGTGCAGGGGCTGCACCTCGGAGCGGCGGACACCGACATCATGGCCGGGTACGAGGGCTCGATGGTCGACCCGGCGGACGTCGCCCGTGCGTCGCTCGACGGGGTCGAGGCCGGTGTGGCCGAGGTCCTCGTCGACGAGTGGAGCCGCGGGGTGAAGGCATCGCTCCAGGGTGCGCCGGAGGCGTTCTACGCCCAGTTCGCCTGAGCCGGATCAGGCGAGCAGCGGCTCGAGCAGGTCGACGACGAGGTCCGGACGGCTGATGAACGGGTGGTGCCCGGTCGGGAGCTCCACGGTGGCGGTCGCCCGGGCGGCGTGCGACCGCTGCAGCGCGACCGTGGTGCTGCGGTCCTCGGTGCACACCACGGCGGTGGAGTCGACGTCGGCCCACCCGGTCCGGGTCGTCGTCGTGCCGAAGGCCGCCGCGTCCTGCGACGTCGTCCGGGCGAACGCGTCGCGCTGCAGGGGCTCGTCGGCGTCCTGCAGGAAGCGGGCCCCGAAGGACGCCTCGTCGTACCCGTCGAGCAGGATCCGACCGTCGTCGACCCGGACGGTGACCGGGTCGGGCTCGCCGCTCATGATCGAACCCTGGGAGGCCCCGACCGGCGGCGTGTAGCTCGACACGAGCACGACGTGCCGGACGGACGGGTGCGCGCCGGCCTCGGCGATGACCGTGCCGCCGTACGAGTGGCCGACGAGCACGACGTCGTCGTGGGCGTCGAGCACCGCCCGGAGTGCGGCCGCGTCGTCCCGCAGGTCGCCCCCGTCGGCGTCGGTCTCGCCGCACGACGGCAGGGCGACGGCGACGCTCGCGACCCCGGTGCGTTCCAGGAGCAGGTCAGCAGTGGGGCGCCACCACCAGGCGCCGTCACGGACGAGGGCGCCGTGCACGAAGACGAGGGTCGGGGCGGTGCCGGTTGCGGTCATGGACCGAACCTAGGCACCCAGCCCGACCCTCGTCCGCCCGGTTCGCTCACAGCGACGCTCGTCGCGCGACGAGCGTCGCGCAACGCGCGTCGCGCGACAGCCAGAGCGCAGTGACTACGCCCGCAGGAAGTCCGCGATCGGGGTCGACCCCTCGTTGAAGCGGATGGTGCGCCCCGCGGTGGAGGGGTCCTCGAGCACGTCGGCCACCACGTGCGCCACGTCCCCGCGCGGCACCTGCGACGCCGAACCGTCCCAGTCGACCGACCCGGTCGGCTCGTCGTCGGTCAGGGTGCTCGGTGCGACGACGGTCCACTGCAGGTCGGAGTCGCGGAGCACCGCGTCGGCGATCATCTTGGACTGCGCGTACGCGAAGAAGTCCTGGTCCTGCGGCACCCCGTGGTCGAGCTGCGACCCGGCCCACGAGACCATGACGAACCGGTCCACCCCGGCCTGCGCCGCGCCCTGCACCGAGAGCACCGCGGCGTCGCGGTCGATCGCCCACGTGCGGTCGGCCGAACCGCCACCGGCACCGGCCGACCAGACGACGGCGTCGTGCCCGCGGACCAGGTCGGCGAAGTCGGTGAGCGACTGCTCCTGCACGTTCGCGACCTTCGGGTCCCCGCCGTGCGCGCGGACCTCGTCCTGCTGGTCGGGGTTCCGGATCACCGACGTGACGCGGTGCCCCCGCTCGGTGAGGATGCGGGTGGCCAGGAGTGCGACCTTGCCGTGGCCGCCGAACAGGATGACGTTGCTCATGGCCGGGACGGTACGCGGGGCGGCTCCGAACGACGCGGACCGCTGCGTCCCCCGAGCGGTGCGCGAGTACCGTCCGACCTGACACGACGGGAGAACCATGAGCAAGCAGCACGAACAGCACACCCTGGTCCGCACCCTGGCTCTCGGGGTCCTCAGCGGCGGACGGAGCGGCACCCCGCTGGCCGTCCTCGCCCTGAACCACGACAACAAGGCCCTCAAGGGCGACTGGCAGCAGTGGAAGGCCTTCAGCACGCCGCTCGGCCGCGGGCTGCTCGTCGCGTCGGCGGTCGGCGAGCTCATCGGTGACAAGTCGAAGAAGGCGCCCGCGCGCATCTCGCCCGTCGGGCTGATCGGCCGCATCGGCGCCGGTGCGCTCGCCGGTGCGGCGCTCGGCACGACCGGCAGCCGCGACCTCCGCCTCGAGGGTGCGATCCTCGGCGGCGTCGGCGCGATCGTCGGCAGCTTCGCGGGCTGGGCCGCGCGCAAGCTCCTCAGCAGCGCCGGGCTCCCGGACGCCGTCGGTGCCGTCGCCGAGGACGCGGCGGTCATCGCCGGGTCGGTGCAGGCGGTCCGCACGGTCTGACCCGACCACGACGTGACGGGAGGCGCGGGTCGGCCACGACCCGCGCCTCCCGTTCGTGACGTCGGGGGCACCACCAGGGCCTGCCGCTCCCGGGGACGCGCGCCTAGCGTGAGCGCCATGCGCATCGTCGTCATCGGAGCCACCGGCCACATCGGCACGTTCCTCGTCCCCCGTCTCGTCCGCGCCGGCCACGACGTCGTGGCCGTCTCGCGCGGCACCAGCACCCCGTACGCCGACGCCCCGGAGTGGGAGCGCATCGAGCGCGTCACCGCTGACCGGGAGCAGGAGGACCGCGACGGCACGTTCGGCGACCGCATCGCGGCGCTCGCCGCGGACGCCGTCGTCGACCTCGTCTGCTTCACGCTCGAGTCCGCCGAGCAGCTCGTCCGTGCGCTCCGGGGGAGCGGCACGCACCTCGTGCACTGCGGGTCGATCTGGCGCGCGGGCGTCTCGCACGTCCTGCCGATCACGGAGGAGACGGCAACACCGCCCTTCGGTGAGTACGGCACCCAGAAGGACGCCATCGCCCGGATGCTCAAGCAGGAAATCGCCGGTGGGGGTGTCGTCACGACCTCGATCCACCCGGGGCACATCAGCGGTCCGGGGTGGCTGCCGATCGGCCCGCTGGGGAACCTCGACCCGACGGTCGTCACCCGGCTGTCCGCGGGCGAGGTCGTGGAGGTCCCCGGGCTCGGCGCCGAGTCGATGGCGCACGTGCACGCCGACGACGTCGCCCAGCTCTTCCAGCTGGCCGTCGAGCAGCGGGACGCCGCCGCCGGTGAGGACTTCTTCGCCACCGCCCCGACGGCGCTCACCGTGCGCGGGTACGCCGCGCTGGTCGCGTCGTGGTCCGGCCGGGAGGCACGGCTCGAGTCCGTCAGCTGGGACCGGTTCCGCGAGACCACGGCCACCGAGCACGCCGACGCGAGCTGGGAGCACCTGTCGCGCAGTCAGGTGTTCAGCACCGAGAAGCCGCAGCGGCTGCTCGGGTACGCACCGGCGTACACCGCGTCCGAGACGGTCCGCGATGCCCTGCGGTGGCAGGCCGAGCACGGCGACCTCGCGGTCGACGCGTCCTTCCGTCCCTGACGGCACCGGGTCCGGCCGGGGGCTGCTCTAGGCTGCGCGGGGCTGCGCGGTGGTCGCGGTCGTCGCGGTCGCGTCAGGCGGACGCCGTGCGCTCCGGCACCACGAGCGCACGGCGCCGGTGGACGGCCCAGACGGTCGTCGCGAAGCCGACGAGCACCGAACCGCCGATCGTCACCGCGGTCCACCCGCCGGCGTTCCAGAGCACCCCGGCCACGGCCGAGCCGATCGCACCGCCGACGAAGTTGCTCGTGACGAAGGCCGTGTTCAGCCGGCTCCGCGCGGCGGGGTCGATCGCGAACAGGCGCGTCTGGTTGAGCACGTTCGTCGCCTGCACGCCCACGTCGAGCAGCAGGACGGCGACGAGCACCACCGGGACCGATCCGGCACCGAGCCCGGCGACCACGAGCGACACGAGGACCAGGACCAGCGCACCGCCGGTGACCGGCACCGACCACCCGCGGTCGTGCAACCGTCCCACCCGCTGCGCGGCCACCGCACCGGCCAGCCCGACGAGTCCGACGGCACCGATCGCGGTCGTCGACCAACCGTACGGCGGGGCGCTGAGCAGGAACGTCAGCGAGGTCCAGAACATCGTGAAGACCGCGAACACGGCGGCGCTGATCACGAGCGTGACGCGGACCGCACGGTGCGCACCGACGGCGCGGAACACCGAGCCGATGAGCCGGGGGTACGCCACCCGCTCGCGCGGGGGCAGCTCGGGGATCGCCCGCCGCAGCAGGACGGCGAGCACGACCGCGGCGACCGCGGCGACGACGTACACCGTGCGCCACCCGGCGAACCCGGCGATCACGCCGCTCACCGTCCGGCTGAGCAGGATGCCGGTCAGCACCCCGGAGGCGATGGTCCCGACCACCCGGCCCCGCGCCGCAGGGTCGGCGAGGTCGCCCGCGAGCGGGATGAGCAGCTGCCCGGCGACCGTCGTCGTGCCGACCAGGGCGAGCGCGACGAGCAGGGTGGCGAACCCCGGGGCGACGGCCGCGCCGACCAGTGCGACGGCCGAGGCGAGCAGCACGCCCGGCACGAGCCGACGCCGGTCGAGCACGTCGCCGAGCGGGACCACGAGCAGGATGCCGAGCGCGTAGCCGACCTGGGTCAGGGTGACGAGCAGCCCGGCCAGCGCCGAGGACGTCCCGAGGTCGGCGGCGACGTCGTCGAGCAGGGGCTGCGCCCAGTACAGGTTGCCGACGGCCGCTCCGCCCGCGACGGCGAACAGGACCGTGCGACCGGTCGTCATCGCGGCGCTCACCGGCGGGACCCGGCGTCCCGACGGAACAGCAGCGCGATGTTCCACGGCCCGGGCTGCAGGCGGACGGTCGCCTCGGCGACGACGCGTTCCTCGTGCTCCCGGTCGCGGGTCAGGTCGTGGATCTCCTGCTCGGCGTGCCAGCGGAAGCGGAGACGGTCCCAGCGCGACGACGCCGGCAGCGCCCGTGCGGTCTCGACCGACGAGGTGTCGCTCACGCGTCCTCCCGTTCGGTGGTCCGCCCGCTCGCGCGGTCGGCGATTCGCCCGGTCGCGCGGTCGGCGATCCGTTCGGTCGCCGCCCACGAGGCGAGGACCCGGAGCGCGTCGGCGGTGGGGCTGCCCGGCGTCGCGGGGTAGACGGTGAGGCTCAGGCCGGGGTCCTCCGCCAGCTCGAGCGACTGGAAGTGCAGCTCGATCGGGCCGACCACCGGGTGGTCGAACGCCTTGACGCCCGCGTAGTGCCGTCGGACGTCGTGCGCGGCCCACAGCCGGCGGAAGTCCTCGCTGCGCACGGACAGTTCGCCGACGAGCGCCGCGAGGTCCCGGTCGCGCGGACTCCGGCCGGCCTCGCGCCGGAGGATCGCGACGTTCGTGTGCGCCGCGCGGTCCCAGTCCTGGTAGAAGTCCCGCGCCCGGGTGTCGAGGAAGATGAAGCGCGAGAAGTTCATCGGGCGGTCCCCGGTGACGAGCGCGGCGTGCAGGGCCCACCCGAGGGCGTTCGCGGCGACGATGTCCTGGCGGTTGTTCACGATCATCGCGGGGGCCTCGGTCACGACGTCGAGCAGGTACTGCAGCTCCGGTCGCACGGCGGCGACCCGGACGTTCCGAACGGCCCGGCGCGGCGGCTCGTTCTGGTGTCGTGCGAGGTCGCGCAGGTGCTCGTGCTCGGCCGCGTCGAGCTGCAGCGCGGTGGCGACGGCGTCGAGCACGCTGTCGGAGACGCCCTGCAGGTTCCCGCGCTCGAGCCGGGTGTAGTAGTCGATGCTCACCCCTGCCAGGCCCGAGACCTCCTCGCGCCGGAGGCCGGTGACGCGTCGCCGCGTCCCGGAGGTCCGGATGCCGGCCTGCTCCGGGGTGATCCGGGCGCGACGGCTCGACAGGAAGTCTCGGGCTTCGTCACGGTGGTCCATGCGCTCCACGCTACGACGGCACGGCCACGGCAACGAGGTGCTGCCGGAACCCCCGTCAGCTGCCGGTCGTCAGCTGCCGGTCGTCAGGGGGACCGAGACGATCCGGTCGTCACCGTCGCGGGGGTCGCCGCGGCCGTCGGTGTTGTTCGTCACGAACCAGAGCGTGTCGTCCGGCCCGGGCAGCACCGTCCGGATGCGGCCGAAGTCCCCGGCGAAGTACTCGGTCGCGGTCGACGGGTCGGACACCGGCACACCCCGCACGGACTCGCCCTTGAGGTTCGCGACGAAGACGGTGTCACCGATCACGGTCAGCCCGCTCGGCGACGCCTCGTCGGTGGACCACTGCTGCACGGGGTCGACGAAGCCGCGGTCCTCGCCACCGGTGCCCTCGACCTCGGGCCAGCCGTAGTCCTTCCCCGGCTCGACGACGTTGAGCTCGTCCCAGCGGTTCTCGCCGAACTCCGCGGCGAACATCGTGCCGTCCGCCGCCCAGCCCATGCCCTGCACGTTCCGGTGGCCGAGCGACCACACCGGGGAGCCGTCGAACGGGTTGTCGTCGGGTACCGCGCCGTCGGGCGTCATCCGGAGGATCTTGCCCGCGAGCGAGTCGCGGTCCTGCGCCTCGGACCGGTTGCCGGCGTCCCCGACGCTCGCGTAGAGCATGCCGTCGGGACCGAACGCGATCCGGCCGCCGTCGTGGAAGGTGTTCGCGGGCAGGCCGTCGATCACGGTCGTGGCGTCACCGAGCCGCCACGAGCCCGTGTCCCCGGTGAGCTCGTAGCGCTGGATCCGGTTGCCGTCCTCGGCGGTCGAGTACACGAACAGGTCGTCGTCGTGCAGGGCGAGGCCGAGCAGTCCGCCCTCGCCGCCGTGCCGGACGCCGGCGACCGTGCCGACCTCGCGCGTCGAGCCGTCCGCGCGCAGTTCGAGCACGCGGGCGGAGTCCCGCTCGCTGACGAACGCGTCGCCGTCGTCGCCCACCGGGACGACCGACCACGGGGCCTCGAGCCCGCTGACGACGTCGGAGGTGGCACCGTCCGGAGCGACCTGACCGGCCGCGAGGTCGGGCGGCGGGCTGGCGGTGCTGCTCTGCGCGGCGTCGCCCGAGTCGGTCGCGCTCCGGTCGTCCGAGCAACCGGCCAGGGCGAGGGCGGTCACGGCGGCCAGCCCGACGGCGGACCAGGTGCGGCGGCTGCGGAGCGTGCTGCGGGTCGTGCGGGTGCTGTCCACGGTGTTCCTCCCGGGTCGTGGTGCGAGTCCACACGCTGCGGTCGGGAAAGCCCTGGGGGTTCCCGGCACAACCCCTCACCGCTGCGCGCACCGGCCTACCGTCGGCAGCACATCGTTCCCGGTCGGAGAGGACCATCCATGACCACCATCGCCATCGTCGGCGCCGGCAAGGGCCTCGGGCTCGCCGTCGCGGACCGCTTCGGCCGCGAGGGCTTCGACATCGCGCTGATCTCCCGCAACCAGGACCGGCTGGACTCGCTGGCCGCCGAGCTCCGCGACTCCGGGTACCGCGCCCAGGGCTTCGCCGCGAACGTACGGGACGGGGACTCGCTCCGCGCCGCCCTCGAGGCCGCCACCGAGCAGCTCGGCCCGATCGAGGTGCTGCAGTACAGCCCGCTGCCGGCCAAGGAGTACATGCGTCCGGTCCTCGAGACCACGGCGGAGGACCTCGTCGGCCCGATCGAGTTCTCGGTCTACGGCTCCGTGAACGCCGTGCGCCAGGTGCTGCCCGGCATGCGGGCCATCGGCAAGGGCACGATCCTGTTCGTCAACGGCGGCAGCGCGGTCCGTCCGGGCGCGCGGGTGACCGGGACCTCCGTCGCCTTCGCCGGGGAGAGCGCCTACGCGCAGCTCCTGCACGACGCCGTCGCCGAGGAGCAGGTGCACGTCGGCCAGCTGATCATCCCGTTCGGCATCGACGACGGCCAGGACGACCACTCCGGTGCGGCCATCGCCGAGCGCCTCTGGACCATCCACACCGAGCGCGGGGACTTCCGGACGTACGCCGAGCCGCTGCCCGAGTGAGCCGGGACGGCCGGAAGGCCCGTGGCGGGGTCGCCACGGGCCTTCCGTCCGTCGGTGGTCGCGGTCAGCGCGCGGTGCGCTCGATCGCGTCGGCCATCGCCGCGGCGACGCCGCGGTTCGCCTCGGCCGTCGGGTGGATGCCGTCGGGCGAGGTGCCCGGCACGTAGGCGCCGTCCGCGGCGCGGATCGCCCGGAAGGGGTCGACGAAGGCCCACCCGTGCCGGTCGGCGTCGGCGTGCAGCGCGTCGGTCAGGACGAGCTGTCCGGTGCGTCGGTCGGCTCCCCAGCGGCTCCACGTCCAGTCGGCGGGCGGCCCGGCGACGACGAGCACGCGCTCCGCCCCGACCTTGCGCACGATGGCGTCGACGCCCGCGATCGTCCGCTCGGTCGGGACCGCCTGGTTGACGTCGTTCGTGCCGACCTCGACCACGAGGACGCGGGCCTGCGGCACCGGACCGATCTCGGCGAGCACCTGGTCGGCGCGGTACCCGCTGTGGGCGTAGCCGCCGACCGCGTGCAGCCGGTCGTCTGCCTCGAGCTGGTGCAGCCACGAGTCGGGTCGGGCGGTGATCGAGTCCCCGGCGTACGCGAACGGCACGGCGTCGGACAGCGCGGGGGTGTCGAGGGCCCCCGTGACGACCTGGTCCGGCGTGCTCGGCCGGGGGAGTTCGGCGCTCCGCTCGACCCGCGTGCCCACCGCCGCGGCGACCGGGCGGTCGTCGGCGCTGGCGGTGTGGGTCGACGAGAGGACGAAGGCGCCGGCGCCGACGATGCAGGAGGCGGAGACGATGCTCGCGACGAGGGCGAGGCGGGTGGTGCGGGTCACAGGTACAGGTATCCCGCGGATCGACCGCGCGGACCAGTCCCCCGACCTGGGGAACCGGCGGCGTGGCTGAGGGTCCTCGCGGCGGCTCACAGGTTCGCGGTCAGTGCGCACGGCGCACCACCGGTCGACGGCCCCGGCCGGCGGTCAGCCAGGTGCCCGCCGTCACGAGCAGCGGCAGCCCCAGGGCGAGCAGGGCCAGCACCGGCCAGTCCGCGACGAACGGCAGGTGCGTGGTCCCCGTCGGGCCGCCGTCGAACCGCAGGGTGAGCGCCCGGATCGGCAGCAGTCCGAGCAGCGTGCCGACGACCGCGCCGACGGTGGTGAGGATCGCTGCCTGCCAGGCGGACACCCGCCGGCGCAGGACCGGTGCGGCCCCGATCGCGTCGAGGACCTCGTCGTCGAGGCGACCGTCGGACCGGGCGAGCCCGACGGCGACGGCCGTGGCGCCGATCGTCACCGCCGCGGCGAGGGCGAGCACGAGGGCCTGCACCGTCGCCTGCTCGTCCACCGGTCCGCGCTCGTAGGCGAAGCCCGGACCACCCCATCGTTCCCGGTCCGCGCCGCCGTTGCTCTGCCACGCGGACGACAGCTCGTCGTACTGGGACAGGGTCAGGTCCTGCGACAGGTGCATCGCGAGCAGGCCGTCGACCAGGGGGACCCCGTGTGCCGCCGCGGTCTCGCGGGTCATGAAGACCCCGATCTTGATCCGTGGCGTCTGCACGTCGACCACGGCCGGGATCGTCGTCGAGGCGTCGGGGCGGGTGTCCTCGAGCAGTGCGGCGTCGTCGATCGTGCGGTCCCGGAAGCTGTCGATCCGGACCGCCCCGTCGTGGACGTACTCGGGCCAGAGCGACACGGCCTCGCCGTCCGCGAGCGCCCGTCGGACCTCGGCGGACGGGCGGTGCCCGGTGAGCAGGGCGTAGTCGTCGAGCGTCCCCGCCGCGATGTGCGGCTCACCGCTCCCGACGCTCTGCAGGAAGGTCGCACAGCCGGTCGTGTCGGAGGTCGGGCAGTCCCGCCGGACGAAGTCGTGCGGCGTGGTGATCGTGGTCGACTCCTGGCCGGCGTCCTCGCGGTTCACGGCGAGCACGTGCAGCCGGACGCCGTCCAACGCTCCGGAGAGCACGCGCGCGGCCCGGTCGGTGACGGCGGCGTCGTACCCGTCGCCGTACCCGTCGGGGTCGGTCAGCGAGACGGTCGCGGTCGCGACCCCGACGGCGGTCGTGTACTCGTACCCCCGGACGAACCGGGCGTGCTCCGAGGCGCTCCACGTGATCACGACCGAGGCGACGAACACGACGCTCATCACGCTCGCGAGCACCGGGACCGTGCGGACCGGGTTGCGCCGGGCGTCCCGCGCGGCGATCCGGGCGGACAGGCCGAGGCGCGCCGAGAGCCGTGCGACGCCGGCCAGGACCCACGGCGACGCCAGGGCGACGCCGAGCTGCACCAGGCACGGCCCGAGCGCGACCCCGACGCCGGCGAGCACCGCCCAACGGTCCTGCTGCACGGGCCGGTCGTTGAGCAGGAGCACGCCGGCACCGCACGCCAGGGTCATCACCGTCCCGGTGACGACCAGGACGGGGACCCAGACCCGCCGCCGACGTTCCGTCCGGGGACGGGCCGCCGCGGGGCGCAGGGAACCGCGGAGGGCCGCGAGGACGTCGACCCGCGTCGCCGAACGGGCCGCGACCAGGGCCGCCACGAGTCCGGCGGCGACGGCGACCGCCGCGATCGTCACGAGGGCGAGTGTCGGCACGTGCAGCCCCGGCCAGGTCCCGACGTTGCCGTCGTCGAGCAGGTGGAAGGCGAGCACGCCGAGCCCCGTACCGAGCGCGGTGCCGAGCAGCGCACCCGCCGCACCGAGCACCAGCCCGGAACCGGCGACGACCGCACGGACGAAGCCCCGCCCACCGCCGACACTCGTGACGATCGCGTAGGTGCGGGTGTCCGCCCGGGTGCCGACCAGGAACGCCGCACCCGCGAGCAGTGCGACCTCGAAGGCGGCGAACACCCCGACCAGTGCCATGGCACCGAGGTACGCGTCCACGGTCGTCCCGGTCGGGACGCCCTCGAGCCGGTCCGCTGGCGGGTCGAGCACGACCGGACGGGACTCGACGACGATGCCGTGGGCGTTCAACGCGCGGATCTCCGACCACGTCGGGGCGACCTCGGGCAGGTACACGGTCGTGTCCGACCCACCGCGCTGCACGGAGTGCGGGAGCTCGGCCGGCAGGGACCCCGACGGCAGGAACACCCCCTCGGCGTCCGGGCCGGAGGCGGCGTCGCGCATGGTGCCCGTGACGGTGAACCGCTGGCGGACCGGATCGGTCACGGTCAGGGTGTCGCCGACGGTCAGGTGGAGGCGCTCGAGCGTCGCGGGGGTCACCATCGCCTGGTCCGGCGCGGTCGGTGCACGGCCGGAGAGCACGTGCCAGTGCCCGTCGAGGGCGGGCGACCACGTCGCTCCCTCGTCCGCGGAGACGGCGACGGGGACCTCCGGGCCGGCGACGACCACCTGCGTGGTCCGGACCGGGATCGCCTCGGCCCCCGCGGGCACGTGGTCGAGCAGTTCGGCCCAGGGCGAGTCCTCGTCGGCGGTCGTCACCGGGCTGTCCCGTGCGGAGTCGGTCAGCTGCCACTGCACGGGGTCCTGCCGCATCCCGGGCAGGTCCGGGCCCGACAGCCGCATCTGGGCCGCCGCGTGGCCGAGGTCGTACCGGAGCTGCTCCTGCACGGTGGGCAGCGTCGACTGGACGACCACGGCCGCTGCCGCGAAGCCCGCGGTGGGGATGCCGATCAGCGACATGATCAGCACCGCGCGGCCGGCCTTCGCGAAGGCCAGTCGACGACCGAGTCGGAGGGCGGGGCCGAGTGCGACGGGCGTGCGCGTGCGGCTCCGGACGACCGTCCGGGACACCCGGGGACCGCGTCGTTCGACCCGTTCCCGGTCGTCGCCAGCGCTGCGCCGACGGCCGCTCACGACGCCGCTCGACCGACGAGCGTCTCGACGCCGGCGTACACCGTCTCGTCGACGACCCGGCCGTCCCGCAGGAACACGATCCGGTCCGCCCATGCCGCGTGCCGCGCGTCGTGCGTGACGAGCAGGGCTCCGGCGCCGTTGTCGACGTGCCGGCGGAGCATCCGCAGGACGACCTCGCCGGTCTGCGAGTCGAGCGCACCGGTCGGTTCGTCCGCCAGCACGAGTCGACGCTCGCCGACCACCCCGCGGGCGATCGCGACGCGCTGCTGCTGGCCGCCGGACAGGTCGTCGGGGAAGGCGGTGGCACGGTGGGACAGCTCGACGTTCTCGAGCGCGAGCTCCGCGGCGCGACGAGCCTTGCTGGCCTTCCAGCCGTCGAGCTCGAGCGGGAGCGCCACGTTCTCGACGGCGGTCAGCGAGGGGATCAGGTTGAAGTCCTGGAAGACGAACCCGATCATCCGGCGACGGAGCGCGGACAGCTCGCGGGACGGGCGGTCGGAGACCCACTCACCGTCGATCCTGACCTCGCCGGAGGTGGGCGGGAGCAGGGTCCCGGCACAGGCGAGGAGCGTGGACTTGCCGGAGCCCGACGTGCCCATGACCGCGACCATCTCACCGCGCGCGACGCGCAGGTCGACACCTGCCAGGGCGGTCACCGCGTTGGCGCCGCCGCCGTACTGGACGCTGACGGCGTCGAGCTCGAGGAGCGGGGCGGTCATCGTGCTTGCTCCGCGGTGCGCACCGATGCGACGTCCGTGACGGAGGCGGGTGGCGGCATGTGCCGGGTGACGGCCGACTCGACGTGGTCCAGCCAGCGCACCTCGGCCTCCGCCTGGAACACCATCGACTCGAGGACGAGCGACCACGCGAGGTCGGTCGCGGGGTCGGCGGAGCGCTTGAGCCGCGTCAGGTCCTGCAGGGTGCCGAGGGCGGCGGAACGCTGCACCTGCACCAGCCGCGGGACGTCGACACCGGGCACGGTCACCGCGAGGGCGAACTTGATCGCGAGCTCGTCGCGCCCGCGCTTCGCCGGCACCGGCTCGCTGAACCAGCGGGCGACCGCCTCGCGACCCGCGTCGGTCGCCGTGTAGACGACGTGTCCGTCGTCGTCGGCGTCGCCGCGGGCCACGAGACCGTCGCGCTCCAGACGGTCGAGCGTCGTGTAGACCTGGCCGATGTTGAGCGGCCAGCTCCCCCCGGTCCGTTGCTCGAACTCCCCCCGGAGCTGGTACCCGTACCCGGGTCCTCCCACCAGCAGCGCGAGCACGCCCATCCGTACGCTCATGACTTCCCCCTCGTACCGTCGGAGGCATACTCCGTATGCCCATACCGAGTATGCACAAGCAGACCGGCAGCAGGCAAGTCACGAATCGGCCACGAACGGACGGGAGGCGCGGTGCCAGCCGGCACCGCGCCTCCCGTCCGTCGATTGGTGGGGACTACTCGCCCAGCTTCGACAGCTCCTCGAACTCCGCGTCCGTCAGTTCGATGGTCGCGCCCTGCAGGTTGTCCTCGAGGTGGTCGACGCTCGAGGTCCCCGGGATCGGCAGCATCACCGGCGAGCGCTTGAGCAGCCACGCGAGCGCGACCTGCGCCGGCGTGGCGTCCTTCTCCTCCGCGAGCTCGGTGAGCGGCGAGTCCGTGCCGGTCAGCCCACCCGTGGCGAGGGGGAACCACGGGATGAAGCCGATGCCCTGCTCCTCGGACCAGTCGAGGAGCTCCTCGGCCGAACGGTCGGTCAGGTTGTAGAGGTTCTGGACGGTGACGATCTCGGCGTGCTCCTGCGCGGCCTTGACGTCGTCGACGGACACCTCGGACAGACCGATGTGGCGGATCTTGCCCTCGTCCTGCAGCTTCTTCAGCTCGCCGATCTGGTCCTCGAGCGGGACCTTCGGGTCGATGCGGTGCAGCTGGAACAGGTCGATGCGCTCGAGCCCGAGGCGGCGGAGGCTCATCTCGGCCTCCTGGCGGAGGTACTCCGGGCGGCCGACCGGCGGCCACTCGTTCGGGCCGGTACGGGTGAGGCCGGCCTTGGTGGCGATGACGATGTCGTCGCCGTAGGGGTGCAGCGCCTCGCGGAGGAGTTCCTCGGCGACGTACGGGCCGTAGGAGTCGGCGGTGTCGAAGAAGTCGACGCCGAGCTCGACGGCGCGCTTGAGCACGCGGACGGCCTCGTCGTGGTCCTTCGGCGGCCCCCAGACGCCCGGGCCGGTGAGCTGCATGGTGCCGTAGCCGAGGCGGTGGACCTCGAGGTCGCCGCCGATGCGGAACGTGCCCGATGCGGCGGCAGGACGGTTCGTGGTGTCGGTACCAGTGGTCATGGATCCGGTCTACGCCCGTGCCGTGACCCGTTCCTGGGTCGGTGTCCCCCTGGTCACCGCCGACCAGCGGCAACCGGCGACGGCCCTACCGCGTCGGGCGGGGGTACGGGGCGTCGCCGACGGCGAGGCCGGCGACGAGCTTCGCGATCCGGTTTGCCCGGGCGGTGTCGCTCGGAGCGGTCACCACCCGGTGCAGCACGGCGTAGCGGTTCGTGCCGTCGAGGTCGGCGAACAGGGCGGCGGCGGCCGGCGACGCGTCGAGGGCGGCCCGGAGGTCGTCGGGCACGGCGACGGACGCGGCACCGGCGTAGGCGCGGTCCCACCGACCGTCGGCCCGCGCGCGGTCGACCTCGGCACGGCCGCGGTCCCGCATGCGCCCGGCGTCCTCGAGTGCCGCGACGAGGCCGACGTTCCGCTCGGACCAGAGCGACGCCCGGCGGCGCGGGGTGAACCGCTGGCGGAACGTCGCCGTGTCGCGACCGCGCTTCTGGCCGTCGATCCACCCGGAGCACAGTGCCTCGTCGAGGGCCTGGTCGTACGTCAGCGTCGTCGGCTCCGTGGTGCCCTTCTTCGCGAGGACGAGCCAGACGCCGTCCGGGTCGTCCTCGTGCGCGTCGAGCCACGTGCGCCACGCGGCGGCGTCCGGCAGCACGAGGTCCTCGTCGTCCATGCGGTCATCGTAGGACGGCGGTCCGGCTCAGACCCAGTGGGGCTGGTCGAGCAGTCCGTCGGGATCCGCCTGCTCGGCGATGCGGTGCAGGCGCGAGGTGTTCACGTCGAAGTACGCCGACGGGTCGGTGATCGCCGCGTCGCAGTAGTTGGCGTAGGCACCGGTCCCCCAGGCCGGCTCCATGGCCTGCCGGAACCCGCGGACGTAGGCGTCGAAGGGGGCGGGGTCCGCGCCGTCGGCGAACACCGCGGTGTACTGCACGGTCATCAGCGCGTCCCGCCAGGGGAAGGCCGAGTCGGTGCGTCCGACGTCGGCGACGGCACCGCCGAGGGCGTCGAGGGCGACGCCGCCCTCCCGGTTGCCCGCGACGTCCCCCGCGGCGGCCGCCTGGCGGACGAGGACCGCGATCTCCGCCCCGGTGAGCTTCCGCGTCCCGATCGACGAGGTGGCCGCCTCGGACACCCGCTGGGGCGTCCCGGCGAGGCGGACCACGGCAGCGCCGTACGTCAGCTCGTCGGCGGTGTGGGACGTCGGCGTCGCACCGGTCGCTGCGACGAACGCGTCGACGGATGCGTCGGCGCCGCGCTCCGGCCCCGTCCAGACGCCGGTGACGGTGACCGTCGGTGCGCTGTGCCGCGTCCCGTTCAGCAGTTTCAGGGTCGACCAGAGCCGGCGGTCCGCGACCGGCGCCCAGTCCTGCCAGGCCCGCACCACCGCGGCCGCGGCGGACCACGGGAACACGATGCTGAACAGCAGCACCGGTGGCGCGGACTGCGTCCGGAAGGTCATCGAGGTGACGACGCCGACCGTCCCGCCACCGCCGCCGCGGCAGGCCCAGAACAGGTCGGGCTCCGCCGTCGCCGACACCTCGTGCACCCGGCCGTCCGGGGTGACGAGCGTGACACCGGTCAGCTGGTCGCAGGTGAGGCCGGAGGACCGGACGAGCACGCCGACACCGCCGCCGAGCGTGAGTCCGCCGATGCCGACCGTCGGGCACGAGCCGGAGCCGATCGCCCGTCCGGCACGGGCCAGGGTCGCGTAGACGTCCGCCAGTCGGGCACCGGGGCCGATCGTCGCGGTGTCGCCGTCGACTCGGACGTCGTCGAGGTCCTGCGTGCTGATCACCAAAGACCGGGGGACGTCGGTGCCCGGTGCGCCGCCCGCCGACCACCCGGTGTAGGAGTGCCCGCCGGAGCGCAGCGCGA
This sequence comes from Curtobacterium citri, assembly GCF_030362955.1. Lineage (NCBI taxonomy): Bacteria > Bacillati > Actinomycetota > Actinomycetes > Micrococcales > Microbacteriaceae > Curtobacterium > Curtobacterium citri. The sequence goes on along the minus strand of NZ_JAUCML010000003.1, from coordinate 282,217 downwards.
CCGGTGTACGGGTGTTCCGGGCGAACGCCAGGGCTGCCTGCACGTCACCGACGCCCGCGACGCGCAGCACGGCCTGCGGGTCGGCGTCGTCGTAGCGGGGGTTCTGCAGCACGCGGGCGGCGTCCCAGCCGGACGACCCCGACCGGAGCAGGGTGCCGGTGACGACGGCGGCGAGGGCGTCCCAGGAGTCCGGGCCGCCTGGGGTCGGCGAGGACGACGGGGTACCGGTGCCGGTGGAGGGTGCGGCCGATCCGGGCCCGGACGGCCTCGGGCTGCCGGACGGAGCGGGATCGGGCCGGGAACACGCGGCGAGCACCCCGGCGACGCCGAGGCCGATCCCGCCGGCGAGCACCGTCCGGCGCGTGGCCCGCCGGCTCCGGTCGTCGCGGTCGTCGTCGCGCGGTCGGTCGTCGCGTGGTCGCTCCTGCTGCACGCGACCTGTCTACGCCTCCGCCGCGCGCCGGCCATCGTCCGCGCGGAGGACACGGCGTGGCCGACCGGTCAGCGCACCTCGCTGCTGCTGATCCGCACGGCGTCGGCCCATGCGTGCACCCACGCGGGCAGGGTGAGGTCCCGCGTGGTGCCGCCCGTCGCGGCGACGAGCTCGTCCGGCGTGACCGCGCCGCCGGTCCGGCGGAGGAACCGCGCCTGCACGACCGCCCGGGCGACGACGGCGCCGTGGCGCACGAACGTCTGCTCCATGTACACCGCACGCTCGTCGACGCCGAGCACCCGCGTGTGCAGCGTGAACCGCTGACCGAGCGTCAGGGACCGCTTGTACGTGATGGTCTGCGCGGCGACGACCGCGTACCAGCCCCGTCGCGCTGCCTCCTGCCAGAAGCCGGACCGGAAGAGCAGGTCGTACCGCCCCAGGTCGAGCATCGCCAGGTACTTGCCGTTGTTGACGTGGCGCAGGGTGTCGAGGTCCGTCGGAACGACGCGGAACGGCGTGCGCGCCTCGCCCCACAGCGAGGGTCGCCGTCCTGGTCGCGCGCCGGCCAGTCGGACACGCACGGCGAGCAGGAACAGCCGGAGGTACAGGTTCACGTGCCGATCCCACCAGGAGCCGGCCCCGCCGTCGAGCCCGTTGGAGGAAGCGGACGAGCGTCACGGTGCCGAGTGCAACACGGTGCACCCGACCCTCCAACCGGCCGCGGTCAGCCCAGCGGTCCGCCGGCGCCGCCGGTGATCCCCGGGTGTGCGGCCTTGGCCGTCCCCTCGGTGACCGCGTGGGCGGCCGATGCCTCGGTCATCGCGCGCTCGCCGACGCGCGGGTCGACGGGCTCCAGGTGCGACAGCGCCCGGCGGCGTCGGACGTTCTGCACCTCGAGCACCACGAGCAGGGCGGCGATGACCACCACGACGGCGATGACGATCACGAAGACGATCACGGCGTTCCCCTTCCGCACGGACCCCCTGTCCGTCCTGACAGCGTAGCCGTGGTGGTACCCCCCTGGCGAGGAGTCGCCGGGAGTAGACCGGCACCATGCAGACACGCAAGCTCGCAGACCTCGAGGTCGGTCCGATCGGCCTCGGCACCATGGGCATGAGCGCCTTCTACTCGGGCGCCGGCTCCGACGACGACGAGTCGATCCGCACGATCCACCGCGCGATCGACCTCGGCGTCACCCTCTTCGACACCGCCGAGGCCTACGGCCCGTACACGAACGAGGACCTCCTCCGCCGTGCCCTGGGCGACCGCCGCGACCAGGTCGTCATCGCCACGAAGTTCGGCCTCTACCGGCACGAGGCCGGCGAGGAGACGCCGACCCAGCAGCGCGGCATCTCGAGCGCCCCGGAGTCCGTCCGCGAGGCCCTCGAGGGATCGCTCCGCCGCCTCGGCACGGACCACATCGACCTCTACTACCAGCACCGCGTCGACCCGGACGTCCCGATCGAGGACGTCGTCGGCCAGCTCGCCGGCTTCGTGCAGGAGGGCAAGATCCGGCACATCGGCCTGTCCGAGGCGTCGGCGGCCACCATCCGCAAGGCCCACGCCGTGCACCCCATCACCGCGCTGCAGAGCGAGTACTCGCTGTGGACGCGCGACCCCGAGGGCGACGTGCTCGACACCCTCCGCGAGCTCGGGATCGGCCTGGTGCCCTACTCCCCGCTCGGCCGCGGCTTCCTCACCGGGGCCATCACGAAGCCGTCCGACCTGGACGACGACGACTTCCGGAAGCAGAACCCCCGCTTCCAGCAGGAGGCCTTCGCGGAGAACATGCGGATCGTCGACGAGGTCAAGGAGATCGCGGACGAGGTCGGCGCGAAGCCGGGGCAGGTCGCGCTCGCCTGGCTGCTCGCGCAGGGCGACGACGTCGTCCCGATCCCCGGGACGAAGCGGGTCTCGCGGCTCGAGGAGAACGTCGGCGCAGCCGACGTCTCGCTCTCCGCCGACCAGCTCGCGCGCCTGTCGGCGCTGCCCGTCCCGACCGGCGACCGCTACCCCGACATGTCGTCCATCGGTCGCTGACGCGACCAGGAGGCGGACTGGAGGCCCGTGGCGACCCCGCCACGGGCCTCCCGTCCGTCCCGCCGCCGGCCGCTCCCGCGAGACTCGGCTCCGCGGACACGTTCGCGGCACCTGGACCGCGAACGTGTCCGCCTGGGCGAGGCTCGGCCGCCGGCCGACCGCCTGGTCAGCTGCCGCGGTAGGTGCTGTAGGCGAAGGGGCTGAGCAGCAGGGGGACGTGCAGGTGGTCGGTCCCGGACACCGTGAACGCCACGACGACGTACGGGTGGAACGACGGGACACCGGTCGCACGGTGGTGGGCGCCCGTGTCGAACCGGAGTTCCAGTTCGCCCTGCGGCAGCACGTCCGGACCGAGCCCGGCGCGGCCGTCCGCGTCGGTCTCGCCGGTCGCCAGGACCTCGCCCTCGGCCGTCCGCAGCGTCAGCGCGACACCTGCGGCCGGGGTGCCGGTCCGGGCGTCGAGCACGTGCGTGGTGAGGTGCGGGACGCCGAAGGTCGCCCGGATGCGGTGCACGGCGATGTCGGCGAGGGCGGCGGTGGCCTCGGCGACCTCGGGTTCCGGGTCCCCGGCGAGCCGCCGTTCGAGTTCGGCGAGGAGCTCCTCCGGCGTCCGACCGGCAGCACGCACGAGGAAGACCCGGCCGAACCGCTCCTCGTACGCGGCGTTCCCGCGGGCGATCGCCGCCGCGACGTCGTCCTGCGCCGTGGCCATCGCCCCCTGCTCACGGGCGGACGTCGGCTCGGTGGTGCGCTCGCCGATGCGGGGGTGCTCGGCGAGCGCGGTGTCGAGGTCCGTCGCGGTCCACGCTGCCGCCGCCTCGGTCGCCGCCGCGACGAGCGTCGGGACCGACCGGTACGGGCGTCCGGCCACGAGGGCGTCGGCCCACGCGGGGACCGCTGCCCACCCCAGGGCGGTCGTCCGGGCGTCGGCGGCGGGGGCGGAGTCGAAGTCGCTGAGGTCCACGCGCCTCACCCTAGGCAGACCGCGTTACGCGGGCGTTTCGGGTGCCCGGGCGTCAGAGCTCGGTGACGAAGGACGCCGCGCGCAGCTGCAGGTCCTCGATCCGGCGCAGGCGGGCGGCCTCGACGTCGAACCCCTCGTACGCCGGCGGCACCGGGCGCCGGACGTTCCGGGAGCACTCGAAGTCCTGGCAGACCAGTGTCCCGACGGTGTTCCCGTTCCGACCGGCCTTGCCCGAGCGCTTCGCGGCGGAGAACACGACGTCGTTCGGCAGCGTGACGTCCTGGCACCACGAGCACTGCGCCCGTGACCGCGGCGACGCCTCGGCCTGCCGGAACAGCACGCCGACGAGGTCGCCCTCGAGCGTGGGCACGACCGCGTACGAACGCCGGGGGGTCTTCGGGTCGCGCCAGCCGAGGAAGTCGAGCGCCTCCCAGTCGAGGGAGTCGAGGTCGGCGGGCAGGGTGAGGTCGGTGACCTCCTTGCGGGAGGCGTTGACGAAGGAGGAACGGATGGTCTTCTCGCTGATGGGCAGCACAGTGTGGTCGCTCTCGACGGGGCCCGGGCGCGAGTGCGCCGCGCGGGACGAGGGGGTGGGTGGTCAGGGTTCGACGACGGCGGCCGTGCCGGACGGCACAGCCGGGGGCGTCACGCCCTGATGCCGGCGCTCCGGGCGCCGACCACCTCCTGCTGACTCACGTGTCCAGCCTACGACGACGTGTCAAGCCGGGCGTGTCGCGCCGGCAGCCCGGTCAAGCGCCAGGCCGCAGCAGGACGACCGACCCGTCGAGCGCGGGCTGCCGACGGAGCGCACCGTGGCGCGCGTCCCACTCGCCCGACGTGAGCGCGTTCCGCAGGGCGGCGATCGATCGGCGAGCGGTCAGGTCGTCGACCAGGCTCCACGCGGGGTCGGCGGCCCGGACGTCGGCGTCGAGGAGCCGTTCCGGCCGCGCGTAGTAGCCCTCACCGAAGCCGTCCACGCACGTGAACGGCACCGGCAGGCGCACGACGTCGACGGACGGCCCGACGAGCGTCACCAGCCGGTCGATCGTCGGCAGCGTGGCGGCCTCGGCGGCGACCACGTCGGGTGCATACTCGGCGAGCCACCCGGCACGGAGGCGGTCCGGGTCGCGCGCGAGCACCACGACACGGCCACCGGTGGGCAGCGCGACTGCGGCGAGCGTGTCCTCGGCCGGGAAGGTCAGCAGCGTGGCATCGGCATCCCCGTCGGCGACGAGCTCGCGGTCCGCGGGCACGTACGAGACCGGGCCCCCTCGGACCTCGCGCACGGTGCGGGCGTCACCGAGGGCCTTCGCGACCGCGCGGACGAACGTCGGCTCCGGGCGGCGGTACCGACGCAGGAGCGACGCTCGGTCCTCGTCCGTCGGCATCGTCGTCACCGCCCCACCCTACGGAGGCTCCCTGCTAGCGTCGACGCATGGTCTCCGGGGGATTCGCCGTCGTCAGCTTCGTCTACCTGGGTGTCGTGCTGCTGGCGCTCGTGCTCGTCGTCGCACTCGTCGTGCTCGTGTTCGCCGCGATCCGCGTGCTGTGGCTGACGGCGACCGAGAAGGAGCTGCGGATCGATCGGCTCCGTGTCGACGCGCTCGTCGACACGCTCGGCGACGAGGGCACCGACGGTCCCGGCGTCACCGGCGCCCCGGACCGGCCGTCGGGCCCGACGGCCTCCTGACGAGGACCCACCCGACGCTCAGTCGGCCTGCTCGGCGTCGCCCGCGCGCACGGCGGCGAGCCGCTCGGACCGTTCCGTCGCGGCCCAGGTCCCCAGCAGCGCCAGCGACCGCTCGGACTCGCTGCCCGGCTCCGCCGAGTACGTGAACATCGTCAGACCGGGGTCCGCGACGAGCTCGAGCGCCTCGAAGTCGAGCTGCAGTTCGCCGACTATCGGGTGTGCGATCCGCTTGCCGCCCCGTCGGTGCATCCGCACGTCGTGCGCTGCCCACCAGGACCGGAACTCCTCGCTCCGCGTCGACAGCTCGCCGACGAGCGTGACCAGGCCCGGCTCGCAGGGGTTCGCCACCGCGGCGGCCCGCAGCACGGCGACGGCCTCGCGCGCCGTGGCCGCCCAGTCCGGGAAGAAGTCGCGGGCGGCGGGGTCGAGGAAGGTGAACCGTGCGGTGTTCACCGGTCGGCCGGGGCCCGCGAACATCGGCGCGTACAGCGCGCGGCCCAGCTCGTTCGTCGCGACGACGTCGCCGCGCTCGTTGCGCACCCACGCGGGGGCACCGGTGATCGCGTCGAGCAGGCGCTGCACGCCCGGACGCACCCGGGTCGGGACGTTCCGGTGCATGACCTTGACCCCGGCGTTCGCCAGCCGGGCGAGGTCGAACAGGTGCACGCGTTCGTCCTCGTCGAGCTGCAGGGCGCCGGCCAGGCCCTCGAGCACGCTGTCCGAGACGCCCTTCAGCGAGCCACGCTCGAGTCGCGTGTAGTAGTCGACGCTCACGCCGGCGAGCATCGCGACCTCGTGCCGACGCAGGCCCGGCACGCGACGCACCCCTCCGCCGAAGGACGGCATGCCGACCTCGTCCGGGGTGAGCCGCGCCCGCCGCGAGGACAGGAAGTCACGGATCTCGTTGCGCACGTCGATACCCATGGGCACGAGCGTACGTGGCCGGACCCGAGCGGCGACAGGCACCAGCGGTACCCGTGGACGGCGCGGCCGTCGCGGTGGGAGGTGACCGGAACGCGGACGGGAGGCACGGTGCCCGCCCGCACCGCGCCTCCCGTCCGGCGGTGACCCGGCTACACGGCCGGCGGGGCCGTGCGTGCCGGTCCGGCCGGAGCCGCCGCGGCAGCGGGCGTCACCCGGACGCGCGCGACGCGGTGGCCGTCCATCTCGGTGACCTCGAGCCGGTGCTCGCCGACGTCGACGACGTCGCCGACCTCCGGCACCCGGTCGAGGTGGACCTGCACGAGGCCACCCACGGTCTCGTAGTCGCCGTCCGGCAGCTGCGGGCCGCCGTCCGCGGCCAGGTCCTCGAGCACGGTGGCACCGTCGATCCCGTCCGACTCGGCGGCCGGCGGGTCGTACTCGTCCCGGATCCGGCCGACCAGGTCCTCGAGCAGGGCCTCGAGCGTGACCATGCCGGCGCTGCCGCCGTACTCGTCGACGACGAGGGCGATCTGGTGGCCGTCGGTCCGCATGTCGGCGATCGCGCTCGACAGCGACTTCGTCTCGGGCATGGCGAGGACGGGCCGCACGAGGGTCGACACGGACGCGGCCGGGTCGGCCGGCCGGAGCAGGTCCCGCAGGTGCACGAAGCCGGCGACGTCGTCGCGCGAACCCTCGGTGACCAGGTAGCGGGTGTGCCCCTCCTCGATGGCGTGGTCCGTGGCCTCGGCGATGGACACCGACGCGTCGATCGTGGACACGTCGTACCAGGGCCGCATCGACTCGCGCAGGATCCGGTCGCCGGCGTCGAGCGCGCTCCGGGCGATGCGGCGGCCCTGCGCGTCGATGGCGTCGTGGTCCTCGACCAGGCCGCGGAGCTCCTCGGTGCTCATCGACTCGCTGCGGGCGTTCGGGTCGCCGCCGAGCAGCCGGACCACGGCGTTCGTGGTCGCCGACAGCACCCAGATGACCGGGCGCATCACGATCGCGAAGCGGTCCAGCGTCGGGGCGACCGCCATCGAGAAGCCCTCGGCGCGCTGCAGCGCGAGGCGCTTCGGCACGAGTTCACCGAAGACGAGCGACAGGTACGCGATGACGAGGGTCATGAGCACGAGGGCCACGGCCTCGGCGGCACCCTGGTCGAGTCCGAGACCCGACAGCAGCGGCGCGACGTCCGGCGCGATCGAGGACGCACCGTAGGCGGCGGAGAAGAACCCGGCGACCGTCACACCGATCTGCACGGCGGACAGGAAGCGGTTCGGGTCACGACCGAGGGCAGCGACCCGGGCCCCGCGGCTGCCACGGCGTTCGAGCTGCTGGAGCTGCGACTCGCGGAGCGACACGAGGGCGATCTCGGCGGCGGCGAACACGCCACCGACGAGCACGAAGAGGATGACGAGCCCGAAGGCGATCCAGGTGTCGGCGTCCATCAGCGGGACACCACCGAGGGTCGACGACGGGCGGGCGGTCTGTGGTGATCGTCCATGCTGTGATTGTGCACAGGTTGGCTGGGAGGCAGCCGCGTCGGTGCTGCGCGGGCGCTGGGCATCCGGCGAGCGTCCGACCGGGTCAGGTGGTGAGCGAGCGACCGATCCGCGCTTCGAGCCAGGCCTCGGGGTCGATGGGCGTCACGCCGTCCATCAGGACCTCGAGGTGCAGGTGTGCACCCGTCGAGACGCCCGAGGAGCCGACGCTGCCGATGAACTGCCCGGCCGCCACGGTGTCGCCGGCCCGGAGGGGCGACGACCCGGGGATCATGTGGCCGTACAGGGTCGAGACCCGGCGTCCGTCGATCACGTGGTCGATGATCACGGTGTTGCCGTAGGAGAAGTACGTGCCCGAGACCCGGACGGTCCCCGCCGCCACGGCGCCGATGGGAGCGCCCATGCCGGGGTTGAAGTCGAGTCCCTGGTGGAGCGAGGAGCACGCGCCGCACGGGGCCGCGCGGTAGCCGAAGCCGGAGCTCATCCGGACCGGACCCGGGAACGGCGAGCGGACCTCGCCGCCGGCGGAGACGGAGCCGTCGGCCCCCACGCCGTCGGCCGAGCCGCCGGTGGCCGCGACGACGACCTTCTGGGCCTCGTTGACGGTGAAGTCGTCACGGTCGAGGGCGCTCGCCGTGACCGCCTGGGTGACGGCGTAGTCCTGGGTGCGGACCTGCGGCGCGAGGGTGGAGGTCGCGGTCGACGTGCCGGCGCTGGCGTGCGCGGGCATCGCGGACGCGGCGAACATGGCCAGGGCGGCGGCGGCGCTCGTCAGGGTGATGCGGCTCGCGCGGTTCGAGCGGGACGTGCGGGGCGCGCGGACGGTGGTGGCGGTCGTGATCGCGGCGGGGCGGCGGCGGACGACCTTCGTGATGCGGGCATCGACGTGCTCGGTGGCCACGCGCGCCGTGGTCGCTCGTCGACCGGGCCGGCTCTCCGTGGGGAGCACCTGCGGCGCTGCTGCTGCCTCGGCTGGTGCCGGTGCCGGCTCGGCTGCGGTGGTCGCTGCGGTGTCCGGAGCGACCGCCGCGGCGGTGGCGGGCAGGACCGCCGTGCTGCGCGGGGAGCGGGGAGCGCGGGCGCGTCGGGCGGGCTTCCTGGCTGCTGCGCGCTCGGCCTCGAGGGCAGCGCGACGGGACAGGTGCACGACCGGGGTCTCCGGCGGCTGCTGGTCGGTGTCGTGTGTCGTCGTCATGGCCGCAGACCATTCTGCACGAGTCTGTCGCTTTGTACAGGCCTTTCCGTGATCTCCTCGTTACACAACGGCTGACAGTCCGCTGACGCGTCACCCTGCCTGCGGACCCGCTGGGCGACGGATCGGTAGTGTCTGGGTCCAGCGACCGGAAGGACCTGCGCCATGGCCCGAACGCCGCGGGAACGGCACGAACCCATCGACCTCGCGACCGCCGAGGTCGTGCTCGCCGGGACGCAGGACCTGTTGCCGGTGCTCCGGACGTCCGCCGTGCGGGCCGGCGTCGACGCGTCGCGGATGCGGGTCGTCGGGGTCGACGACGTGCACGAGGTCGCTGACCACGCGGACGCGGACCTCGCGGTCATCGCCATCCGCCGCCCGGGCGAGGACCCGGCGTTCCACCGCGCGCAGGAGACAGCCGAGCTCATCGCGCCGTTGCTCGCCCCCCACGCCGTCCGGATCGTCGTCACGGTGTCCGGTGTGACCCGCCTCGCGCCGAAGGTCGAGCGCACGCTCACGTCCGAGGTCCTGCACCAGATCGGGATCGCGTCCGCCACGTCCGGGTTCAAGCGTCCGTTCCGGAGCATGCGCACGCGGCTCGGCACGGCGGGACTCCGTGCCGCCGGCGTGCGCGTGTTCCGCATCACCGTCTGACGCGTCGCCGTCTGACGCGTCGCCGTCTGACGCATCACCGTCTGACGCGTCGGGGGCCAGCCTGGCTGTCGCCGGAGGGCCCATGTATCTTGATGTCGAGACATCCCGCGCCGCGAGTAGCGTGGACGTACCGACGGTCGAACAAGGGAGTACCCGCCAGCATGGCCAAGATCATCTACACCCTCACGGACGAGGCACCGTTCCTCGCCACCCACTCGTTCCTGCCGGTCGTCGAGGCGTTCGCACGCACCGCGGGGGTCGACGTCGAGACCCGCGACATCTCGCTCTCCGGCCGGATCATCGCGCAGTTCCCGGAGCGGCTCAGTGACGAGCAGCGCCTGGACGACGCCCTGGCCGAACTCGGCGAGCTCGCGAAGCAGCCCGAGGCGAACATCATCAAGCTGCCGAACATCTCGGCGTCGATCCCGCAGCTCAAGGCCGCGATCAAGGAGCTCCAGGCGCAGGGCTACGACCTGCCCGCCTACCCCGACGAGCCCACCACGGACGAGGAGCGCGACGTCCGCGCCCGCTACGACCGCACCAAGGGCAGCGCCGTGAACCCGGTGCTCCGCGAGGGCAACTCGGACCGCCGCGCACCGCTCTCCGTGAAGAACTACGCGAAGAAGCACCCGCACCGCATGGGTGCCTGGAGCCACGACTCGGGGACGAACGTCGTGACGATGGGCAAGGACGACTTCCGCTCGAACGAGCAGTCGTGGATCGCGCCGGCCGACGACTCCCTGACGATCGAGTTCGTGGCGGCCGACGGCGAGACCACCGTGCTCAAGCAGGCGGTCCCCGTCCTGGCGGGCGAGGTCGTCGACGGCACCGTGCTGCACGTCCGCGCGCTCGAGGCATTCCTCCGCGACCAGATCGCCGCCGCACAGGAGCAGGGCGTGCTGTTCTCGGTGCACCTCAAGGCCACGATGATGAAGGTCTCCGACCCGATCATCTTCGGCCACGTCATCCGCGCGTTCTTCCCGAGCGTCTTCGAGCGCTTCGGCGCCGACCTCGCCGCCGCCGGCCTGAACCCGAACGACGGCCTCGGCTCGATCCTCGCCGGGCTCGACAGCGTGCCGAACGGTGCCGAGATCAAGCAGGCGTTCGCCGACGGCATCGACGCCGGCCCCGAGCTCGCCATGGTCGACTCGGACAAGGGCATCACGAACCTGCACGTGCCGAGCGACGTCATCGTCGACGCCTCGATGCCCGCGATGATCCGCACCTCCGGCCACATGTGGGGCCCGGACGGCGAGGAGCACGACACCCTCGCGGTCATCCCGGACTCGAGCTACGCCGGCATCTACCAGGCCGTCATCGAGGACTGCCGTGCCAACGGCGCCTTCGACCCGTCGACCATGGGCTCGGTGCCCAACGTCGGACTCATGGCACAGAAGGCCGAGGAGTACGGCTCGCACGACAAGACGTTCGAGCTGCCGGCCGCCGGCAAGGTCCGCGTCGTCACCAGCTCCGGCGAGACTGTCATCGAGCACGACGTCGAGCAGGGCGACATCTGGCGCGCCTGCCAGACCAAGGACATCGCGATCCGCGACTGGGTGAAGCTCGCCGTCACCCGTGCCCGTGCCACCGGCTCGCCCGCCGTGTTCTGGCTCGACGAGACCCGCGCCCACGACGCGAACCTCATCGGGCTCGTCCGGACGTACCTCGGCGACCACGACACCGACGGCCTGCAGATCGAGGTCATGGCGCCCGAGGACGCCATGCGCTTCTCGCTCGAGCGCATCCGCCGCGGCGAGGACACCATCTCGGTCACGGGCAACGTGCTCCGCGACTACCTCACCGACCTGTTCCCGATCATGGAGCTCGGCACCTCGGCGAAGATGCTCTCCGTCGTCCCGCTCCTCGGTGGCGGCGGCCTGTTCGAGACCGGTGCCGGCGGTTCGGCCCCGAAGCACGTGCAGCAGCTCGTCGAGCAGGACTACCTGCGCTGGGACTCCCTCGGTGAGTTCCTCGCGCTCGCGGTGTCGTTCGAGCACCTCGCCGGCGTGACCGGGAACGCCCGGGCGAAGGTCCTCGCGGACACGCTCGACCGCGCCACGGGCACGTTCCTCGACGAGGACAAGTCCCCGGGTCGCAAGCTCGGCTCGATCGACAACCGCGGCAGTCACTTCTGGCTGGCGAAGTACTGGGCCGACGAGCTCGCCCGGCAGACCGAGGATGCCGAGCTCGCAACGGCCTTCCGCAGCCTGGCGTCGACGCTGGACGAGCAGGGCGAGACGATCGTCCAGGAGCTCGTCGCCGTGCAGGGGAAGCCCGCCGACATCGGCGGCTACTACCGCCCCGACAGCGCCAAGACGAACGCCGTGATGCGGCCGTCCGCCACGTTCAACGAGGCGCTCGCCACCCTGTAGACGCGCACCGACGACGGACGGGAGGCGCGGTGCCGGCTGGCACCGCGCCTCCCGTCCGTCGTCGTGCCGCCTGCCCCGCCGCCGCCGCGCACTCGAGGTTCCCGAATTCTGCACTCTCGAGGCAGATCCAGCGCTCGAGCGGAACCTCGACGAACCTGAGCGGCAAGTCGTGGAACCTCGGCGGTCGGAGGCCGCGCGCCGCGCGTGCTAGGCCTGCCGCGTCAGCCCTTCGGGACCGGGGGACCGACGACCAGCAGCGCCGAGAACACCAGCGCGACCGCCACGACCCCGATCGCCGCCGACACCCCGGGCCGACGCACCACGAAGAAGAGCAGGCGGTCCCAGACCCCGGACCGCTCGTCGGCGGTCCGTCGCCAGGGCCCCTCGAGCATGCCGCGCCGGGCGACCGCGACCTCGAACGGCACCGTGGCGTACGGCACGACGGCACTCGCCCAGCCGAGCACGAGCGCCCCGACGGACCAGCGCTGGTTCACCGCGACGACCGTCGTCACCACGAGGTAGGCCAGGAACACGAAGCCGTGGATGCTCCCGCCGATGCGCACGCCCCAGTCGCCGGCGTCGAGCGCGTACTTCAGCACCATCCCGGCGATGAGCAGCGTCCAGGTCACGAGTTCGGCCACGGCGGCGGCGCGGAACAGGGATCGGGGAGTCATGCCGACATGGTCGCGCACCCTGCCGGGGAGACTCCCGACACACGGCCGGTCGTATCGATTCGACCCGACACCGGGTAGCGTCGTCGTCATGTCAGCGCCGACCGAGAGCCGTCCCCTGAACATCGTCGTCTGGAACGAGAACGTGCACGAGAGCCGCGGCGACGCGACCGTGCTCGGGCACTACCCCGACGGCATGCACACCGTGATCGCCGCCGCCCTCCGCGAGCAACACCCCGGGGCGTCCGTGTCCACGGCCACGCTGCAGGAGCCCGAGCACGGCCTGACCGCCGAGCGGCTCGCCACGACCGACGTGCTGTTCTGGTGGGGCCACGTGGCGCACCAGGACGTGTCCGACGAGGTGGTCACCCGCGTGGTCGAGGCCGTCCACGCCGGCATGGGGCTCGTCGTCCTGCACTCCGGGCACTACTCGAAGCCGTTCACCCGGCTGATGGGCACCACGTGCTCCCTGAAGTGGCGCAACGACGGCGAGCGGGAGCTCGTCTGGACGATCGCACCCGAGCACCCGATCGCCGCGGGCGTCCCGCACCCGATCGTCATCGACCGTCAGGAGATGTACGGCGAGTACTTCGACATCCCGCGCCCGGACGAGGAGGTCTTCCTGTCGACGTTCGCCGGCGGCGAGGTCTTCCGCTCCGGGGTCGCCTACCGCCGGGGTCTCGGCCGGGTGTTCTACTTCTCGCCCGGCGACCAGGAGTACCCGGTGTACCACCACGCGGACGTCCAGCGGGTGCTCGCCAACGCCGCAGCCTGGGCCGCTCCCACGTCCGAGCGCCGGCAGCTGACGGCCGACCCCCACCCGCGGGACTGGTTCCTCAGCGGTGGGTCGGGTACACAGGAGGCGTGACCAACCATCTCGCCGGTGCGGACAGGCGCACCGCGGTGATCGAGGCGCTCGAGGTCCTGGGCTCCGGCCCGGAGGAGCGCTTCGACCGCATCACCCGCATGACCCACGAGGCCTTCGGCGTCCCGCTCACCTTCCTCAACCTCGTCCACCACGACCTCGTCACCACGCAGTCGACGTTCGGGTTCCAGCAGGGCACGAGCGTCCCCGCGAGCGAGCAGTTCTGCGCGACGACCGTGCTGAGCCCCGAGCCGATGGTGATCCCGGACGCCGCGCTCGACATGCGGTTCGCGCAGTCGCGAGCGGTGACCGAGTACGGCATCCGGTTCTACGCGGGCGCCCCGCTGACCATGCCGGACGGCACGCGCGTGGGCACCCTCTGCGTGATGGACGCCGAGCCGCGGGTCTTCTCCGACGAGGACCTCGCGCTCCTCGGCGACCTCGCCCGCTGGGCGGAGCGGGAGCTCGGGTACTCGATCGAGCGCGGCCGCGTCCAGCGGGTGCTCGCCGGGCTCGTGCCGGACCCGGTCACCGTCCCCGGTGCGTCGGTCACGGGGCTCGTCGTGGCGGACGAGGACGGCGGCGACCTCGCCGACTGGCGCACCGCCGCCGACGGCTCGGTGCACGTCACCGTCGGCACGGTGACCGCAGCCGGTCGCGCCTCGGCGCTCCTCGCCGCCTCGGTCCGCGCGGCCGTGGTCGCCCGGACGGACCTGCCGCTCCGCGACGCGGTCGCCGGCCTGGAGGCACAGCTCACCCCCGACCTGTCGACCGCCGGCGCCGTCGGCTCGCTCCTGCACCTGCGGTTCGACCCGACGTCGGGTCACGCCGAGTGGGTGGACGCCGGCCACGGGGAGGCGCTGCACCTGTCCGGCGGCACCGTCACCCCGCTGCGGTCCACGGACCTGCCGTTCGGCCTGCGGTCCGGCGGGGTCCAGCGGAGCGTGTCCTCCCTCGACCTCGCGCCCGGCGACCGCGTCGTGTTCGTCACGGACGGCACCCTCGGGCTCGACGGCGTCGGGGACGCGCACGGCCTCGCGACCGTCGCCGCGGCGCACCCCGACGACCTGGTCGACCACGTCCGGGCACTGGTCCCCACCGACCGGACGACCGCGGACGTCACCGTCGTCGTGCTCACCCGGCCCGCTGCGGACTGACGGGCGCTGCGGACTGACGAACGCTGTGGACTGACGGACGCAGCGGGCTAGCGGGCGCGCGGTGCCGGTCGTCCGGTGGCCGCCGCCACGAGCAGGGTCGCCAGGAGCGCCACACCGGCGAGCTCGACGCCGAGCCCCGCGGTCTTCCAGTACGCGCTGCCGACCACCTGCGGCTGCGTGATCGCCGCCGGCCACCACGGGTCGAGGAACGGGACCGTGCCGGGGAACGGGTCGGTCCCGAGCACGACGAGACCGCCGAGCAGCAGCACCACGCCGAGCCCGGCCATCGCCCCGCGCGGGCCGTGCAGCATCCGGACGACCAGGGCCGCGGCGAGCCCGGCGAACCCGAGCACCGCGAGCAGGAAGGCGACGACCACCACGGGCTGCGGGGTGAGCGCCACCCAGTCGAGCACCGCGATCGGCAGCAGCAGCCACCGTCCCGTCCGGGCCCAGCGTCGCGGGTTCCGCCATCCGTCCATGCCGGTCACGGTACGACAGCGCGCCGGGGGGTCCCCTGAGGGCCTCCTTCCGACCGGCTCCGCTGGTTACCATCGACGGCATGGCGCAGGACGGCCGGGGCAGGCAGGATCGGGCGGTGGCGACGCGGGCGGCCCTCATCGAGGCCGCCGCCGCGGAGTTCGACGAGCGCGGCTACGCCGGGGCGTCGATGGACGGGGTCGCCGAGCGGGCCGGGATGACCAAGGGCGCGCTCTACTTCCACTTCCGGTCGAAGGCCGACACGGCGAGCGCGGTGATCGCGGCGCAGGACGAGGTCTCGCGCCGGTACGCCGCGGCGGCCGCCGCCCGGGTGGCGTCGCCGCTCGAGTCGCTCATGTGGATGTCGCAGGGCGTCGCCGCGCAGATGACCAGCGAGGTCGTCGTGCGCGCCGGTCTGCGCCTGACCGCCGACCCGAACGCGCGGGCGATCCCGCGGGAGCACCCGTACGACCACTGGGTCGGGCACACCGCCGACCTCGTCCGCCGCGCAGTGGACGCGGGTGAGGTCGACCCGTCGTGGGACCCCGAGCTCGTCGGACGCGTGGTGAACCCCGCGGTCGCGGGCGTCCAGATGATCTCGGACGTGCTGCGCGACCGCGCCGACCTGTACGAGCGCCTTCGGGAGCTCTGGACGGTCCTGCTCAGCGCGATCGGGACGGAACGGACACGGGCCGAGGTGCCACGGCTGGTGGCGATCATCGCGCCGGACCCACCGGGACCGGCCGCGTGTGCGGACGGTGCCGGGGACCCGGTCGACTGAGGGCGACGCGGGTCCCCCCAGGGACACCCACGTCGCTGTGCCACGAGGATACCGCGGAGTACGTTTCCGCGAGCAGCCCCAGTTCGCGGGACCGCCCGGCCCGGACCGGCGACCCCGCTACCCTGGGCCCGTGGCGACCCCGGCAGCCGAGCACCGCATCGACGTGGCCCTCGTCGCCGCCCTGCTCCGCGACCAGCACCCCGACCTGGCCGACCGACCACTGCGGGTCGTCGCGAGCGGCTGGGACAACGTGGTGGTCCGTGCCGGCGACGACCTGGCCGTGCGGCTGCCCCGGCGCGCGGCGGCCGCACGGCTCGTCGCCCACGAACAGCGCTGGCTGCCGGACATCGCCGCCCGGGTCGGCGGGGTGGTGGCGGTCCCCGAGCCGGTCCGCACCGGCCGACCGGCGCTCGGGTACCCGTGGACCTGGAGCGTCGTGCCCTGGCTGCCGGGCCGTCCCGCCGGGGAGCGCCCGCAGGGGGAGGCGGTGGCGCGGACGCTCGCGGCGTTCCTCGACCGGCTGCACGTGCCCGCCCCCGCCGACGCCCCCGTGAACCCGGTCCGCGCGGTCCCGCTGGCGACCCGCACGGACGCGGTGCTGACGCGACTGGCGACGGCCGACGTGCCCCGGGCGGCCGAGCTGGCGGCGCTCTGGCGGACCGCGGCCGGCGAGCCGACGCACACCGGGCCTCCCGTCTGGGTGCACGGCGACCTGCACCCCTTCAACCTGCTCGTCCAGCGGCAGCCGCTCGGCGACGAGCACCTGTCCGCCGTGGTCGACTTCGGGGACGTGACCTCGGGCGACCCGGCGGTCGACCTCGCGACGCGGTGGCTGACCTTCGACCGTGCGGGACGGCGCGCGTTCGCCGCGCTCGTCCCCGCCGACGCGGCCACCTGGACACGCGCCCGCGGCTGGGCGGTGTCGCTCGCGTCGGCGCTCGCCGTCACCGACGACGACG
Organism: Curtobacterium citri; assembly: GCF_030362955.1. NCBI lineage: Bacteria > Bacillati > Actinomycetota > Actinomycetes > Micrococcales > Microbacteriaceae > Curtobacterium > Curtobacterium citri. Next base: position 265,536 of record NZ_JAUCML010000003.1, on the reverse strand, counting down.
CGTTCCGGACGACCGCGGCCGCCGCGATCGACGCGGTGCTGGACGACTGAGGGCACCGGGGCTTATCGTTCCCTCACCTGACCGTGCACCGGAGATCGGAGGGGCCTGATGACCCTCGAGTTCCACGCCCCGCACGACGTCGACACCGACGCCACCCCCGCCCCGTCCACCCGGTCCGACCGCCGGGGTCCGAACGCTCCCGGGCGTGCCGGCGTCCGCGGCCTGCTCGACCGCCTCGCCGCCCGTCGGGCCGTCGCCCGCGACCGTCGACTGGTCGCGCACCTGCACGAGCTCGACGACCTCCAGCGGCTCCTGACCGACGCGCGCGGCGTGGTCGAGCGCGGGTGGATCCAGCACTCCTGGTTCGCCTACCTCGACGAGCACGGTCGCGTGCGGAAGGCCGCGAGCGCCGCGACGATGGACGCCCAGGGCCGTCCGCTCGTGGCAGCGTGCCTGGTCGGCGCCGTGGTCTCGGCCGCCGGCGGTCCGCAGGTCGTGCACTCGCAGCAGGTGCAGCGGGCGCTCGACCTGGTCTGGCACGCCCTCGCGGCCGACGAGGGGCAGGCCGTCGCCTGGTGCCCGGCGCCGGACATCCGGATGGCCCGCGTCCGCGACCTGACGAGCTGGAACGACGGCACGGACCGCACCGCGACCGAGGTGGCCTCGCTGCTCCTCACCGCGGAGCGCGTCGCCGTGCACGAGGCCGCGCGCGTCCAGGCGCGGCGGACGGCGGTCCCGACGACGTGACCGACGCCGTCCCGCAGGTGACCCCGGCCGCACCGTCGCCGTCGATCGCGGCGAGTGGCCTGTCGGCGCTGTCCGACGAGGGCTCCGCCCCGACGACGGACGCGGCGATGGTGAAGGACACGCTGCACCGCTACCTGCGGAAGCACCGGGCCGCGCTGCTCGCCAAGCTCGACGGCCTGGCGGAGCGGCAGGCCCGGTGGCCGCTCACCCCGACCGGCACCAACGTGCTCGGGCTCGTCAAGCACGTCGCCGGGGTGCAGGCGGGCTACCTCGGGCTCGTGTTCGACCGTCCGCTGCCCGACCCGCCCGCGTGGCTCGAGTCGTGGGACGGCGAGGACATGTACGCCTCGCTCGAAGAGACCACCGCGGACGTCGTCGCGTTCCACCACCGCAGCGCCGCGCACGCCGACGCGACCATCGGGGCGCTCGACCTCGACGCCCGCGGGGTCGTCCCGTGGTGGCCCGAGGACCGTCGCGACGTGACGCTGCACCGGATCCTCGTGCACCTGGCGTACGAGACCGCGCGGCACGCGGGGCACGCCGACGTCGTGCGCGAGATGCTCGACGGTCTGGCCGGCGACGGGGACGGCAACCTCGCCGACAAGACCGCCGCCGAGTGGGCCGACTGGCGCGCGCACCTGGTCGACATCGCCGAGCGGGCGGGGCTGGCCGAGCACGACCGGTAGTCGACCGCCGCTCGACATCGTTACCGTTCTCCCAGGCAGTGCGGGGCGCTGCCCTCGTGACCTGGGCTTTCCTCCTGGGCGGAATCGCAGGATCCGCAGCTTCGGCGTCCTTGTCGTTGTACAAGCGGGGGTCGCCCTGCGTACGGTCGGTCGGGTCCGTGCCCCGTCCTGTGGGGCGTCCAGCCCACCAGGAAGGGGCCCACCCGTGCTCCAGTACGTCGTGGAGCGATGGGACCAGATCTGGTTCTCGTCGTGGCAGCACTTCTCGCTGGTCGTCCAGTGCACCGTGCTCGCCACGCTCATCGCCGTGGTGCTCGCCACGCTCGTCTACCGCAGTCCGCAGCTCACGTCGATCGCGAACGGGGTGTCGGCCATCGGGCTGACGCTGCCGTCCTTCGCGGTCATCGGGCTGCTCATCGTGCCGCTCGGCTTCGGCGTCGTGCCGTCGGTCGTCACGGTCGTGTTCTTCGCGACGCTGCCGATCCTGCGGAACGCCGTCGTCGGCCTCGCCGAGATCCCGCCGACCGTCGTCGAGTCGGCGCGGGGGATCGGCATGAGCCGGATGCGCACCCTGCTGCAGGTCGAGCTGCCGATGGCGTGGCCGATCATCCTCAGCGGCGTCCGGGTGTCGGCGCAGATGGTGATGGGCATCGCCGCGATCGCCGCCTACGCGCTCGGCCCCGGCCTCGGCGGCTTCATCTTCTCCGGGCTCTCCCGGCTCGGCGGCGCGAACGCCCTGAACTCCGTCGTCATCGGCGTGGTCGGCGTCGTCCTGCTCGCCCTCGTCCTCGACCTGCTCCTCATCGGCCTCGGCCGCCTGACCACCCCGAGAGGTATCCGTGTCCAGCACTGACCCCGCCACCACCACCGCACCCGAGGGCGACGTCACCGGTCGCAGCATCCTGCTCGACGAGGTCACCAAGCGCTACCCGGGGCAGCAGAAGCCCGCCGTCGACGGCATCACGCTCGAGATCCCGGCCGGCAAGGTCGTCATGCTCGTCGGTCCCTCCGGCTGCGGCAAGACCACCACGCTGAAGATGATCAACCGGCTCATCGAGCCCACCGAGGGCCGCATCGTCGTCGGCGACGAGGACGTCACGAGCATCGACGGCGACGAGCTCCGTCGCCGCATGGGCTACGTCATCCAGGCGGGCGGGCTCTTCCCGCACATGACCGTCGCGGCGAACATCGCGATCGTGCCGAAGATGCTCGGCTGGTCGAAGGAGAAGATCGCCGCCCGCGTCGACGAGCTCCTCGACCTGGTGTCCCTCGACCCCGACACCTACCGCGACCGGTTCCCGCGGGAGCTGTCCGGCGGTCAGCAGCAGCGTGTCGGCGTGGCCCGCGCGCTCGCCGCCGACCCGCCCGTGCTGCTCATGGACGAGCCCTTCGGTGCCGTCGACCCGATCACCCGGCAGCGCCTGCAGGACGAGCTCCTCCGGATCCAGGAGGAGCTGCACAAGACCATCGTCATCGTCACGCACGACTTCGACGAGGCCGTGAAGCTCGGCGACTGGATCGTGATCTTCACCGAGGGTGCGCACATCGTGCAGTACGACACCCCGGAGCGGATCCTGGCCGAGCCGGCGAACGAGTTCGTCGAGAACTTCATCGGCTCCGGCGCCGGGCTGAAGCAGCTGACGCTCAACCGCGTGCGTGACGTCGAGCTCGCCTCGGCCGTCACGTGCTCGGCCGGCGAGGAGACCCGCGCCGTGCTGCAGCGCATGGACGAGGCCGGCGGCCACCAGCACGCCGTCGTCGTCGACCGCCGCCAGCGCCCCGTCGGCTGGCCGAGCCGCCGCCAGCTCGAGCGCCTGACCCGGGTGCCCGAGGGCGTCGAGCCCGACCTGCCCGTGGTCGGCGAGGCCGCGACGCTCAACGACGCGCTCGACACCATGCTCGTCTCGAGTGCCGGTGCCGCGCTGGTCACCGGTCGCGGTGAGGCGTTCCGCGGCGTCATCACCGTCGAGACCGTCATGGACGCGATCACCCGGTCCCGGGCCGCCGCCGCGTCCGACCAGGCGTACGCCCCGGTCGGCACGAACACGAACCCGATCGAGACGCTGCCGTCGTCGCCCGTCACGATCGAGGAGCGGAACGACGAGCACGCGGCCCGCACCGGTGCCGCCGAGGACGACCGGTGAGCACCGCCGCCGTCGCCGGGCCCGCCACGGGCGAGCGGACCCCCTGGAAGGGCCTGCTCGTCCAGCCGATCGCGATCCTCGTCGTCCTCGCCGGGTTCGCGGTGTGGCTGGCCACAGCCGACCTCTCCGCCACCGAGCGCAGCACGCTCAACCCGTCGAGCATCCTCGACCTGACCGGGCAGCACCTCGTGCTCACGCTGCAGGCGACCGTGCTCGTGCTCGTCATCGGCATCCCGCTCGGCATCCTGCTCACCCGCGGGCCGTTCCGCCGGGCGAGCACCGCCGTCATCGCGGTCGCCAACTTCGGGCAGGCCGCCCCGGCGGTCGGGCTCATCGTGCTGCTCGCCGCCTGGCTCGGGCTGAACAGCTGGTCGGCCGTGGTCGCCCTCGTGCTCTACGCGATCCTGCCGGTGCTGCGGAACACCATGCTCGGCGTGCAGAGCGTCGACGACCGGCTCGTCGAGGCCGGTCGCGGCATGGGCATGAGCGCGTTCGCCGTCCTGCTCAAGGTGGAGCTGCCGCTCGCCGTGCCGGTCATGCTCTCGGGCATCCGGACCGCCCTGGTCCTGCTCGTCGGCACCGCCAGCCTGGCGACCTTCGTCGGTGCGGGTGGCCTCGGGCTGCTCATCACCACGGGCGTGAACCTGTTCCTGCCCGCGGTGCTCGTCTCCGGGGCGCTCCTCGTCGCGCTCCTCGCCCTGACCATCGACTGGATCGGCCGCGTGGTCGAGACCGTCGCACGACCGAAGGGACTCCGATGACGTACGACGACCAGCCGCACGCCGTCCAGCCGCACGACGCCCAGCCGCACGCCGTTCGGCCGCACCGCCCCGCGGGCCGCACCGACGTGCCGGGCGTGAGCCGTGCCTCCCGTCCGTCCGTCCGTCGCCGCGCGCTCGCCGCAGCCGCCGTGGCGGGGGCGAGCGCCCTCGTCCTGACCGGCTGCGGCCTGCAGCCGGCCGCGTCCTTCGTACCGGGCGCCGCACCCGGCTCGATCCAGCGGATCGACGACCTGCCGGACGACGTCCACCTGACCGTCACGTCGAAGAACTTCACCGAGCAGCTCGTGCTCGGGAAGATCGCCGTGCTCGCCGCGAAGGCCGCCGGGTTCGACGTGACCGACGAGACCAACGTGCCCGGCTCCGTCGCCGTCCGCGAGCTGATGACCTCGCACAGCGCCGACGTGACGTACGAGTACACGGGCACCGCCTGGCTGACGTTCATGGCGCACGACCAGGGGATCCCGGACAAGACCGAGCAGTGGCAGGCGGTGAAGGACGAGGACGCCGGCAACGGTCTGACCTGGCTCGAACCCGCGCCGATGAACAACACGTACGCCTTCGCCGTGCGCGACGAGGCCGTCCCCGAGCTCGACGACGTGCAGACGCTGTCGGACATCACGAAGCTCCCGGTCGACCAGCGCACGTTCTGCGTCGAGTCGGAGTTCAACTCGCGTGCGGACGGCTTCAAGCCGATGCTCGAGAAGTACGGCCTGGAGCTCGGTGGCTCGGGGGAGGACGGCGTGCCGACGAGCAACGTCAGCATCCTCGACACCGGGACGGTGTACACGGCCACGGACCGCGGCAAGTGCAACTTCGGCGAGGTCTTCACCACCGACGGGCGCATCAAGTCGCTCGGGCTCACCGTCCTCGAGGACGACCGTGGCTTCTTCCCGGCCTACAACGTCGCGCCGGTGATCGACTCGGCCACGCTCGAGGAGTACCCGCAACTCCGCGACGTGTACGACCAGATCTCGCCCGCGTTGACCGACGAGGTGCTGCAGGAGCTCAACCGGCAGGTGGACGTCGAGGGGCGTGAGCCGGCGGACGTCGCGTTCGACTGGATGGTCGACGAGGGCTTCATCACGGCGCCCTGACCGGGTGGTCGGGTGGTCGGATCGTCGGGTGGTCGGGACCTCCTGCAGGTCCGGACGGGAGGCGCGGTGCCGGTGGGTGGCGCGCCTCCCGCCGTCCACGGGGTCGCGTCGCGGTCGCCGGGTGCGCCGGTCTGCGCGGGGCCGGTCCGCGTCAGGCCGCGTCGAGGCGGGTGGCGGTGTCGCGGATGGTCGCGACGAGTCGGGCGCGCACCTCGACGGGGTCCGAGCCCTCGTGGCGGGCCGCGCTGCGCAGCCCGGTCATGCACATGCCCAGGAGCATCTCGGCCGCCTCGGGCGTCGCCGCCTCGGGCCCCCACGCCGGATCGCGCGCCAGGATCGTCCGGACAGCGCCGGTCATCGCCTCGGCCACCGTCGTCATCCGGGCCACCTGCCGGCGCACGAGCTGCGGGAAGCGCACGATGACCTCCTTGCGGTCCGTGCGCTCGCGCTCGTCGCCGAAGGACTCGCCGAACACCAGGAACGCCAGGTCGACCACGGCCTCGACGACGGGCCGGCCGGACACCGCGGCGAGGTGGGCGTCGAGCGCCTCGGGCGAGAGGTCGACCTCGGTGTGCCCGAGGACGGCGTCCTCCTTGCTGGCGAAGTAGTTGAAGAACGTCCGCGGGGAGACGTCCGCGCGCGCGGCGATCTGCTCGATGGTCGTGCGCTCGAGGTCCTGCTCGAGGACGAGGGACCGGGCGGCGCGGGCGATGCGGCGACGCGTCTCGAGGCGCTTGCGGTCGCGCAGGCCCAGCGCGGGAGCCGGTGCGGACGCGGTGTCGGACATGGCGTCACTGTAGCTGTCGGAGGCCCGGATCTGCAGGGTGCGCAAGCTTGCAGGGGTGCACCGGACGTGCGGGCGTGCCGGTGCCTAGTGTCGGGAGCGTGGCGGCTTCAGGACGGGACCTCGGCGACGGGTGCGCGCTCACGCTGCGCGACCTCAGCACCGTCGACGCCGTGCACGACCTCGTCGCGGCGAACCTCGAGCGGCTCCGCGCGGCCGAGCCGTGGGCGTGGGGACCGGTGACCCGCGAGGCCCTGGTGCTGCACACCGAGCAGCTGCTCGGCCGGTACGCGATGGACCGGGCGGTGCCGTGCGTCGTCCGCTCCGCGGGACGGATCGTCGGGTCCGCCTCGCTCGCGCTCGACCCGTACCTCGGCCAGGCGTCGCTCGGGTACTGGGTCGACGCCGGGTCGGAGGGGCGGGGGATCGCGCACCGGGCTGCCGCCGCGCTCGTCGAGGTCGCCCGCGAGCGGGGGAGTGCCCGGGTCGAGATCCGGACCGGGGTGGACAACGAGCGCAGCCGGCGTCTCGCGGAGCGCCTCGGGTTCGCGCACGAGGGGACGCTCCGCAGCGCGCTGCCGCTCGGTGACCGCCGGGTCGACGTCGCGGTCTACGGCCTGGTGCTCTGACCGGCGCGGCGCAGCGGATCTGCTCGGCGCAGCGGGTCTGAGCGGCGCAGTGGGTCTGCTCAGCTCAGTGGGTCTGGGCGAAGCTCGCGAACACCGCCAGGCCCCCGAAGGCGACGACCAGCACGAGGGCGAGGATCCACACGGCCAGCGCGACGAGGTTGAGGAGGATGCCCCAGCCCGCACGGCTGCGGGCCATCGGCTCGCGGCTCCGTGAGGCGATGCCGAGGCAGAGGCCGACGACCGGTGCGAAGAAGGTCCACCCGGCGAGCAGCGAGCAGATGCCGAGCACGAGGCTCGCGGTGCCGAGGCCGGTACGGGGGAGGGTCTGCGTGGTGGTCATGCACTCGACGCTACGGGCCGGGCGAGCGAGCCGCGTCCGTCCGCGGCGGGATCCGGGGTCAGCCTGCGGACGGACGGCCGCACGCCGGTATCGTCGGAGCATGGCCCTGTTCGGACGACGCACCAAGCACGATGTCCGCGACCGACCCGTGAGCCAGGTCGAGCTCAAGCGGGCCGTGGACGAGGGCTTCCTCATCGCCCGGGCGGCCGTGACCGTCGCGGTGGCGAACCGGATCATCACGAACGCACTCCGCGACCAGGGGTACTTCGACCACGCGCTCATCGCCGAGGCGACCCGCGAGGAACTGCACCGGATGGCCGAGGAGCAGCGCGGCGACGCCGCCCGCATGCGGGAGATCCGTGCGACCTCGAGCAAGCAGAAGGGCCGCTCGCGCCACCAGCACGACTACAAGCGGGGCGACGACCTGAAGCTCCGGACGCGCGAGGCCACCTACGAGCAGCTCGCCACCATGCTCGACCGGCGTCGCGACGACCAGGGCTTCGTCGACGGCATCGTCCTGCACGCCCGGGCACGGGCCTGGGACGACATCGGCACGACGGTGGTCGGACGGCTCGGGTGGGCGCAGCGTCCCGCCGACGACTACGAGGTCGGCCGCGACGAGCGCCTGCAGCAGATGCTCGACGAGGACTTCGCGACACTGCTCGCCGAGCACCCGACCGGCGCGGGGTCGCCCGCGAACACGCCGGCGGACGCCGACGAGCCGGACGAGGGGGACGGGGCCGAGGACGGCACCGACCCCGCGGACGCGGACAGCGCGCGCCCCTGACCCTCACCGGCCCCCGCCCGGGAGCGGCGCGTGGCCCTGGTCGTTCCGGGCGTACCTGGTCCTCTCGGGCGTACCTGGTCCTTCCGTTCCACCAGGCATGCCCGGTTCCACCAGCCATCACAGGCGTTCTGGGAAGGAACGGGCAGCCAGCGCGGTCGGGCGTCCCGCGGCGGAACGGTCGTCTGACCGAGCACGGAAGCACGGGACCCTAGGCTCGGGCCATGGTTGATGCGGTGGTCGTCGGTGCCGGACCGAACGGGCTCGCGGCAGCGGTGACGCTCGCGCGGGCCGGTCTGTCGGTCGAGGTCGTCGAACGGAACGACACGATCGGTGGCGGCGCCCGCACGGCGGAGCTCACGCTGCCGGGCTTCCACCACGACGTCTGCTCGGCCGTGCACCCGATGGCGCTGCAGTCCGAGTTCTTCCGGCGCTTCCGGATGGAGGACCGCATCGAGCTCCGGCTGCCCGACGTGCAGTACGGCCACCCCCTCGACGGCGGCCGTGCCGGCATCGCCTACCGGGACCTCGAGCGCACGGCCGAGGCGCTGGGCGTCGACGGTCCCGCGTTCCGCAACCTCATGGCGCCGCTGTCCGGCAACGCCGACCAGGTCGCCGACTTCGCCACCGACGCGCTCCTGCACGTGCCGCGGCACCCGCTGACCGTGGCGCGCTTCGGCCTGCGCGCGCTGGAGCAGGGGAGCGCCGCGTGGAACCTGCGCTTCCGCGACGAGGTGGCACCGGCGATGGTGTCCGGCGTCGCGGCGCACTCCATCCAGCACATGCCGTCGCTGTCCACGGCCGCCGCTGCGCTGTCGCTCGGCTCGTACGCGCACGGCCGCGGGTGGCCGGTGCCGATCGGCGGCAGCCAGGCGATCGTCGATGCGCTCGCCGCGGACCTCGTCGCCCACGGCGGCACGATCGAGACCGGTCGCGAGGTCCGTTCGCTCGCCGACCTCACCCCGGCGAAGGCCGTGCTCTTCGACACGAGCGTGCCGGGGATGCTCGGCATCGCGGGGAAGCAGATCCCGACCCCGAAGCGCGGCGCCCTCCGACGCTTCCGGTTCGGCAACGCGGCGGCGAAGGTCGACTTCGCACTGTCCGACCCGGTGCCGTGGACGAACACGGAGCTGGGCCGGGCGGGGACGGTCCACATCGGCGGTACCCGGGCGGAGATCGCCGCGGCGGAGCGTGCGGTCGCGAACGGGCAGCACGCCGAGCGGCCGTACGTGCTCGGGTCGGAGCCGACCGTCGTCGACCCGGGTCGTGCGCCGCGCGGGAAGCACGTCTTCTGGGCGTACGCGCACGTGCCTGCGGGATCCGACGTCGACCCCACGGACGCGATCGTCCGGCAGGTCGAGCGGTTCGCCCCCGGCTTCCGCGACACGATCCTGCGGTCGGCCAGCCGCACGGCCGTGCAGATGGGCGAGTACAACCCCAACTACGTCGGCGGCGACATCGCCGCCGGGGCCGCGAGCTTCTGGCAGCTCGTCAAGCGGCCCGTCCTGTCGTCCGACCCCTGGCGCATGGGCGGCGGCATGTACCTGTGCTCGGAGGCGTCGGCACCCGGCCCGGGGGTGCACGGCATGGCGGGGTGGCACGCCGCCCGCAGTGCCCTCACGCACACCTTCGGGCTGTCCGAGCACGTCGACCTCGAACCGGAGGACTGAACCGTGGCCAAGAACGTCCGCATCATGCACTGCACCCCGGAGCAGGTCTTCGACGTGCTCCGCGACGGCTGGCTCTACCCGACCTGGGTGGTCGGCGCCTCGCGCATGCGCGGCCAGGACCCTTCGTGGCCCGCCGTCGGCAGCGAGCTGCACCACTCGTTCGGCATCTGGCCGTTCGTCATCGACGACACCACCACGGTGCTCGAGGTGGACGAACCACGGCGCCTGGTCATCGAGGCGCGGGGCTGGCCGTTCGGCGAGGCCCGTGTCGAGGTCGACGTCGAACCCCACCCGCGCGGCTGCCGGGTGACCCTGCGCGAGGAGTTCGTTCGCGGAGCGGTGTCGTTCGTCCCCGGGTTCCTCGCCCAGCCGGGCATCTGGATCCGCAACCACGAGGGCATCCGCCGACTGCGCTGGATCGCGGAGGGCCGCGCCGCCGTCACTCCGCGCGGCTGAACGCGCTGGCGCGCTGCACCTGGTCGTCCGTCAGGGCGACGCCCGTGTAGCGCTCGAACTGGCGCGCCGCCTGGAGCGCGATGACCTCGGCGCCGGTGACGACCCGGGTGCCGGACGCGCGTCCGGCGCGGACCAGCGGGGTCTCGGCGGGGAACGCCACGACGTCGAAGACCGTGGACGCGGCGTCGATGCGGTCCTGCTCGAAGGCCAGCGTGTCCTCGTCGGCCCCGCGCATGCCGAGCGGCGTGACGTTCACGAGCACGTCGGCCTCCGGCGCCTGCTGCTCGACGGGGACCCAGTCGAAGCCGTACTGCTCGGCGAGGGCGGGGCCGGCGGTCGTGTTCCGCGCGACGACCGTGAGGTGGTCGAAGCCCGCGCCGCGGAACGCCGCGGTGACCGCCTTCGCCATGCCACCGGAACCCCGCAGGACCACGCGGGCGGCTGGGTCGACCTCGTGCGTGCGGAGCAGGGCGGCGACGGCCTCGTAGTCGGTGTTCGACGCGGTGAGCACGCCGTCGTCGTTCACCACGGTGTTGACCGACCGGATCGCCTCGGCGGAGTCCTCGATCACGTCGACGAGGGGGATGACCGCCTCCTTGAACGGCATCGACACCGAGCAGCCGCGGATGCCGAGCGCGCGGATGCCGGCGACCGCGCCGGGCAGGTCGGTCGTCGTGAAGGCCTTGTACGCGAAGTTCAACCCGAGCTCGTCGTAGAGGAAGTTGTGGAAGCGCGTGCCGATGTTGCTCGGGCGGGCCGCGAGCGAGATGCAGACCTGCATGTCCTTGTTGAGGATGGGCATGGCACGAGTGTCCCACGCTGCCGCCGATGGAGCGGTCCACGCGCTGCCGGCTCCGAGGCTGCCCGTCCGGACGGGTTAGTGTGCAGGGGTGCCGGTCTCCGTGTTCGATCTGTTCAGCGTCGGGATCGGCCCGTCGAGTTCCCACACCGTCGGGCCGATGCGAGCCGGGGCCGCCTTCGCCGCCGCGGTCGTCGACGCACCGGTCGCCGGGATCGACGTTCACCTGTACGGCTCGCTCGCCTCGACCGGGCAGGGGCACGGCACCCTCGGCGCGGTGCTCGCCGGCTTGATGGGGTCCGCTCCCGAGACGGTCGACCCCGACGAGATGGTCGCGGCGCTCGAGGACCTCGAGCGCACCGGGTCACTGCGACTGGCCGGTGGCGCGACGGTGCCGTTCCGCCAGGCCGACATCGTGCTGCACCCCCTCACCATGCTGCCGCGGCACCCGAACGCGATGCGGCTGACCGCCACCGACGCCGCCGGTGCCGTGCTCGCCGAGGAGACCTACTACTCGATCGGCGGCGGCTTCGTCACGAGCGACACCGAGGGAGCCGTGGCCGAGGCCGCGATCCCCGTCGACGACGCCGTGCCGTACCCGTTCTCGAGCGGCGCCGAGCTCCTCGCCGCCTGCGCCGCGACGGGCCTGCCCGTGAGCGGGATCGCACTGGCGAACGAGACCGTGATCCGTGGCGTGGATGACGTGCGTGCGGGGCTCCTGCACGTGCACGACGTCATGCGCGAGAGCGTCGACCGGAGCATCCGCCGGACCGGGACCCTGCCGGGCGGCCTCGCCGTGCGTCGGCGTGCCGCGAACTGGTACGAGCAGCTCACCCGGGACGACCCGCACCACGACCCGCTCTTCGCGATGGAGTGGGTGAACCTCACGGCGATGGCGGTCAACGAGGAGAACGCCACGGGCGGCCGGGTCGTGACCGCGCCGACGAACGGTGCCGCGGGGATCATCCCGGCGGTGCTCTCCTACGCGCTCACCTACGTCTCCGAGATCGCACCGGAGGACCGCGACGACGCCGTGGTCCGGTTCCTGCTCACGGCGGGGGCGGTCGGCTCGATCTACAAGGAGCGGGCGTCGATCTCCGGCGCCGAGGTCGGCTGCCAGGGCGAGGTCGGGTCCGCGGCGTCGATGGCCGCCGCCGGGCTCGCCGAGGTCCTCGGCGGCAGTCCCGAGCAGGTGGAGAACGCCGCCGAGATCGCGATGGAGCACAACCTCGGCCTGACCTGCGACCCGATCGGCGGGCTCGTGCAGATCCCGTGCATCGAGCGGAACGCGATCGCGGCGAACAAGGCGATCAACGCGGCGCGGATGGCGATGCGCGGCGACGGGGTGCACCACGTGTCGCTCGACCAGGTGGTCGAGACGATGCGGCAGACGGGTGCCGACATGTCGACGAAGTACAAGGAGACCGCGATGGGCGGTCTGGCGGTGAACGTCCCGCTCTGCTGAGCGGTCAGTCGACCCGCATCTCGAGCGTGACGTCGCACGGCGCCACGTGCCGCTGCCCGTCGTCGTCGAGCACGATGAGCGATGGGCGGCCGTGCGCGTCGAGGACGTCGACGGCGGTGCCGAGGACCGACCGGCCGCGGTCCTCGTAGCGCACCACGGCGTGCATCGGGACGTCGTCCGGGGTCACCGGACGCCAGGGCATCGTTCCTGTGGCGTCGATCTGCATGCCGACATCCTGCCGGTTGTCCAGATCACGCACACAATCGACGAGCGCTCCTCGACTCCTGCGGACGGTCCTCCGGGTCGCGCGCGCGTACGGTCGGCACCATGAGCGCGACCGGCCACGACCTCCCCGACCAGCCCGACCAGCCCGACCACGACGAGCTCGACGACGGGGTCGACATGTCCTTCGAGGAACGGCGGCAGGACACCTTCCGGCGCATGTCCGGCTCAGACGAGCACGACGCGGATCCCCGGGTCGAGGTCTCGCGCGCCGAGGACGGCGACGTCCGCATCGACGTCGCCGACACCGCGGCGGTCCGCCCGGGCGACGCCGCCGGCACCGACCCCCGCACGGACGCGGCGCAGGACCCGCACCACGCCGACTGACCCACGGTCCGGCGGGGACGGTGGTCCGGGGGAAGATCGACGGGTGCACCTCGTCCTCCACCGCGTCGACGGCGGCGTCACGGCGACGCCCCTGACCGACGCTGGGGAGCCGGCGGGTGAGCCGACCCGGCTGGACGACCCGCGCCTCCCGGCCTTCGTCGCGGCGCACGACGGACCGGACGTCCGCTGGGTCTGGGACGACACGGCCCGCTGGTACCCGGCGGTCCTGGCGGCCGGCGGCCGCGTCGCCCGCTGCACCGACCTGCGGCTGTGCCGCCGCATCCTGCGCAGTGCGCTCGCCGCGCGGGACACGGCCCTCGCGCGGCTCCCGTCCGACACGTGGGACGCCCCCGGCCAGGAGGCCCGTCCCACCCGTGCGACGCAGGCGTCGCTCTTCGACGACGCGCTCTTCACCGTCGCGCCCGCCGACGACGCGGCGGACACGGTCGCCGAGCTCCGCCGCCAGCTCGACGCGGTCGCCACCTCGACCACGCCCGGCGCGCTGCGCCTGCTCACCACCGCGGAGTCCGCCGGCGCACTCGTCGCCGCCGAGATCCTGCACGCGGGCCTGCCGTGGCGGGCGGACGTGCACGAGCGCCTGCTCGAGGACGCACTCGGGCCGCGGGTGCCGGCCGGGGTGCGCCCGCGTCGGCTCGAGGAGCTCGCGGTCGTGATCCGCGGACACCTCGGCGACCCGGGGCTCAACCCGGACTCGCCGACCGACGTCCTCCGGTCGCTCCGGGCCGCGGGGCTGATGGTGGCGAGCACGCGGAAGTGGGAGCTGCAGGAGCTCGAGCACCCGGTGATCGCCCCGCTGCTCGAGTACAAGCGCCTGTCGCGTCTGCTCACCGCGAACGGCTGGGCCTGGCTCGACGAGTGGGTGCAGGACGGCCGCTTCCACCCGAAGTACGTCGTCGGCGGGGTCGTCACCGGTCGGTGGGCGGCGGACGGTGGCGGTGCGATGCAGCTGCCGAAGACGGTCCGCGGCGCCGTGGTGGCCGACGACGGCTGGGCCTTCGTCGTCGCGGACGCCGCGCAGCTCGAGCCGCGGGTGCTCGCCGCGATGGCGGGGGACCGGGCGATGGCGACGGCGGGCGACGGGCGTGACCTGTACGACGGCGTGGTGGCCTCGGGCGCGGTGGAGACCCGGCAGCAGGCGAAGGGCGCGATGCTCGGCGCGATGTACGGCGCGACCCAGGGCGACGCCGGCCGACTCGTGCCCCGGCTCGCGCGCGCGTTCCCGGCCGCGCTCGGCCTGGTCGACCGGGCCGCCCGGGCGGGGGAACGCGGGGAGCCCGTCACGACGCTGCTCGGTCGGACCTCGCCGGTGCCGGACGAGGCCTGGTTCGCCGCCCGCAACCGGGCGTGGTCGGTGGACGGGACGACCGCCCAGCAGCGGGCGGTCGAGTCCCGTGCCCGGAGCTGGGGACGGTTCACGCGGAACTTCGTGGTGCAGGGGACCGCGGCCGAGTGGGCGCTCGCGTGGATGGGGTCGCTGCGGACCCGGCTCGCGACGCGGTTCCCGGGCCCGGTGACCACCGGGCCGCACCTGGTGTTCTTCGTGCACGACGAGATCGTGGTGCACACGCCGGTCGAGCACGCCGCGTTCGTCGCCGAGCAGGTCCGGGCGGCGGCGGTGGACGCCGGGCGGCTGCTCTTCCGGGACTTCCCCGTGGTGTTCCCGCTGTCGGTCTCCACGGTGCGGGACTACGGGGCCGCGAAGGACTGAGCACGCACGCACGTGCTCGCAGCCGGGTCCGGGCAGGGTGGGTCGATGGAGCCACACCACCACGACGACACCGCCGCGCAGCAGGTGACCCGGGCCGAGCGCTCCGCGGTCGCCGAGGACCGGCACCTCGGCGAGGTCGACCTGACCTCGTGGCGGTCGCGGGCCGGTCACGCCACCGCCGAGGCCTGGGCTGCGCTCGGCCGCCGCTACGGCGCCCTGCCGGTCCTCGTCCTGACGCTCCTGGTCGGGATGGGCATCGCCGTCGTCGCCACTTGGGCCGCTTCCGGCGTGTACGACGCCGTCCGCGAGGGCGACGACGTCGCCGTGCTCGACCGGCCCGTGCTCGACTGGATGCTCACGCTGCGCTCCCCGTTCGCGGACCAGGCGGTCACGTGGTGGACCGACATCGCCGGCACGATCGGGATGCCGATCGTCGCCTTCTGCTTCCTCGTCGGCTTCACCGTCCAGCGGCGTGCGTGGACGCCCCTGGTACTGCTCGTCGCGGCGAGCGGTGGGTCGCTCCTCATGACGATCGCGGGCAAGGACCTGATCGGTCGCGCCCGGCCGCCGCTGTCCGACGCCGTGCCGCCGTACGAGCACTCGCCCTCGTTCCCGTCGGGCCACACGCTCAACGCGACCGTGGTGGTCGGCACGATCGTGTACCTGCTCATCCTGCGGCAGTCGCGCACGGTGACCCGGGTGTGGACCATCGTCGTCGGCACGCTCTTCGTGCTGTCGATCGGCGTCTCGCGGGTGTTCCTCGGGCACCACTGGACGACGGACGTCCTGGCGGCGTGGGCCCTCGGGCTGGCGTGGCTCGCGCTCGTGGTCACCGCACACCGGCTGTACCTGACTGCGCTGCACCGCGGTGCCGAACCCGTCAAGCAGCGCACGCGGCCGTCCACCCGTGGTGCAGCGGACCGGTCGGACGGGACGGTCCGCTGAACGCGGGAGCGCACCCGCACCGACGTCGTCGGGGAGCGGGCAGGCACACCTCGGCGGCATGCCCGGTCAGGTCGCCACGGTAGGTTGCCCGGCATGGCAGATCGGGTCTTCGGCGGCAGGTACCGCGTCACCGGCACGCTCGGGCACGGGGGCATGGCGTCCGTGTACCGCGCCGTCGACGAGCAGCTCGGCCGCGAGGTCGCCGTCAAGGTCTTCCGCATCGGTGCCGTCGACCACGGGGAACGCGCCCGCGCCGAGGCCGAGATCCAGACCCTCGCCGCGCTCCGCAGCCCCTCGCTCGTGACCCTCTACGACGCCGCGCTCGACGACGTCGACGGCGACTCGTACCTCGTCATGGAGCTCGTCCCCGGCAGCGACCTCGACACCCGGTTGCGCGAGGGACCCCTCGACACGACGACCACGGCCCGGGTCGGTGCGCAGGTCGCCGAGGGCCTGGCGGCGGTGCACGCGCAGGGCATCGTGCACCGCGACGTGAAGCCGGCGAACGTGCTCCTGGAGAGCGACGGCGAGCACGTCAAGCTCGCGGACTTCGGCATCGCCCTGCTCCGCGACGCCGCCCGCGTCACCGGGACCGGCACCGTCATCGGCACCGCCGCGTACATCGCCCCCGAGCAGGTGCTCGGGCGCGAGATCACCGGCCAGGCCGACGTCTACGCCCTCGGGCTCATGCTCCTGCAGAGCCTGACCGGCGAGCGGCCCTTCCCCGGCACCGCCGTCGAGTCGGCCACCGCGCGGCTCACCCGCGGTCCGGTCATCGACCAGCACCTGCCCACCGCCTGGCGCACGCTCCTGCACGTCATGACGGCGCAGGACCCCGCCGAGCGGCCGACCGCGGCCGAGGCGGCACGGCGCCTGCGGGCCCTCGAGCGCGACGGGAGCGCGCCGGCCACGCAGCTGCTGCCCGGTGCCCCCGGAGCCCTCACCCCCGCTGCGGCGGGCGCGGCCGCGGTCGGCGGTGCCGCTCTCGGCGCCGGTGGCGCAGCAGCCGCCGCCGCATCCGCCGACGAGGCGACCCGGGCGATGCCCACCGCGGCCGCGGCGGGCGGTCCGGACGACGCCACGCGGGCGTACGACCGGACGACACCCACCCCTCGGCCCACCGGGCAGGACGACGTGGCCACGACGGTGCTCGGCACCCAGCGCGGCGCGGCCGCCGGTGGTGCCGCCGCCGGCGGTGCGGTTGCGGGCGGTGCGGCTGCGGGCGCGGGAGCGGGCGGTACGGGTGGGCCCGGAAGGACCGCGGCCACCGCCGACGACGGGTCGAAGCGGCGCCGCGGGCCGATCATCGCCGCGGTCGTCGTCGTGCTCCTCGTGCTCGCCGGGATCGGCGTCGCGCTGGCCGCCCTGGACCGCGGGGACGACACCACCCCCGCCCCGACCGAGTCCGGGCAGTCCTCGACCCCGTCCGACGAGTCGAGCGAGCCGGAGCAGCAGCCGAGTCAGCCGGAGCAGCAGCCCAGCCAGCCGTCGCAGGAGCCGAGTGAGCCGGAGCAGCAGCCGAGCGAGCCGTCGCAGGAGCCGAGCGAGCCCGAGCAGCAGCCCAGCCAGCCCGTGGACGACCCGACGGTCGGCCCGCAGCCGGGCGGTCCGGCGTCGAACCCCGTGCAGGGACCGCAGGGCGGGACCGGGAACAACGGCAACGGCAACGGGCCGGGGAGCAACAGCGGCAAGGGCAAGGGCAAGGGCAAGGACAAGGGCGACGGCACCGGGGCGGCCGACACGACGGTCGACACCACCGTGGGGTCGCTGACGGAGGGCCCGGGCAAGGGACACGGCAAGGGCTGACGCGGCTCGGTCAGGCTTTCGTCGACACGGTGGAGCAAATAGGGTTGCCGGGTGCGTGAACTGCGACGGAGCGGTGGCCCGACGACGGCCGTGGCGGCCCCGAACGGCGTCGGCTGGACCTCGGCCGAGGGTTGGCTGGTCGAACGACCCGACGGTGCGGACGAGGTCGTGGCCGTCGTCCCGGAGCTCGCCGGACGGACCGTCGCGGTGGGCGACGAGCTGTCGTGGGTCTGGTTCCCCGAGCGCACCCTGCCCGAGGGCCACGACGAACCGGACGAGGCCGACCTCGCACACTTCTGGGACGCCACCGCCTTCGTGGTCGACGTCGTGTTCACGGACGGCTCGCGCGTCGGCGGCACCGCGACGGACCAGTACGGCACCGCCCTGACGTCGGACGCGCAGGCCGCGGCCCGCACACAGTGGGTGGACCAGTGGAACCGTCGTGCGGTCGACCTCACGCCGTTCGCGGGACGGGTCGTCGACCGCCTGGAGGCGCGGCTCGGCGCCGCCACGCTGCCCCCGTCCGCCGACGCGCGGCCCGCCCTGCGCGGCTGGCTCGACGACGTCCGGATCGCCCCAGCCCCTCCGGTCCCCGACACCCCGCTCGGGCACGTCCGCACGACCCGCGGCACGCAGGCCTCGTCCCGGTTCTCCCGCGGCAACACCGCTCCGCTCGTCGGGCTGCCGCACGGCGGGGTGTTCGGCCTGCCGATGACCGACGCGTCGAGCAACCGGTGGCCGTACGCGTACCACGAGCACAGCGTCGTCACCGAGGACGGCCGCGTGCGTCCCGCGCTGCAGGCCTTCGCCACGAGCCACATCCCCTCGCCCTGGATGGGGGACCGCGGGGTCTTCCAGGTGATGCCCTCGCCGCTCGACGTCCCGGACACCGACCGGGTGGCCCGGGCGCTCGGCTTCGACCACGACGAGGAAGAGGACGGCCCGCACCGGTACCGGGTCGCCCTCGACCAGGGCGTCACGGCGACGATGACGGCGCACGACTTCGCGCTCGGCTTCCGGTTCACCGGTACGCGTTCCGTCGTGCTCGACCACCACGGCCGTGTCGCCGACGTCACCGTGTCGCTCGAGCACGGCACCGCGGTCGTCGAGTGCGTGCTGGACGACCGTCCGGGCACCCCGCCGCACCACCTGCACGTGCGCGTCGGCGGCGCGACCGCCGACCACACCACGGTGGACGGCGACGTGCTCGGTGGCTGGATCAGCACCGCCGGCGCCGCCGACGTGGTCGTCGGGATCTCGACCGTCTCGATCGAGGACGCCCGGGCGAACGCGGCGGCCGCCGGATCCGTCGACGCGGTGCTCGCGCACGCCGAGCAGGAGTGGACGGCGGAGCTCGCCACGTGCACCGTCGAGGGGGCGACCCCCGACCAGCTCACGAGCCTGTACTCCGGGCTGTACCGGCTCTTCCTGTACCCGAACCACGCCGGTGAGACCACCCGCGACGGCGTCCCGCGGCACCGCTCCCCGTACGGGTCGGTGCTCGTCGACCCGATCCGCGACGAGCCCGGGCCCGAGGTCGTCGAGGGACCGTTCACGACGACGAACGGGTTCTGGGACACCTACCGGACCGCCTGGCCGCTGCTCGCGCTCCTCACCCCGGACACGGCGGGCGCCCTCGCGCAGGGGTTCGTCGAGCACTTCCACGACGGCGGGTGGACGCCCCGGTGGAGCGCCCCCGGTGCCGAGGACGTGATGACCGGCACCACGAGCGACACGGTCTTCGCGGACCTCGCGGTGAAGGGCGTGCCGGGATTCGACCTGACGGAGGCGTACCGCAGCGCGGTGCGGAACGCGACCGTCCCCCCGCGGGACGAGCGTGTCGGGCGGAAGGGGAGCCTCCCGGCCGCCTTCCGCGGCCACGTCGACACGGCGACCTCCGAGGGGATGAGCTGGACCCTCGACGCGGCGATCAACGACTGGGGGATCGGGGTGATGGCGGGCCTGCTCGCCTCGCGCGCCACGACGCCGGAGGACCTCAGCCGGTACGAGGCCGAGGCGGAGTGGTTCGCCCGCCGCTCCCTGCAGTACCGGAACGTCTTCGACCGGGAGCGCGGCTTCTTCATCGGACGCGACCCGGACGGGTCGTGGCGGGGCGGCGCGGCGTTCGACCCGCGCGACTGGGGCGACGACTACACCGAGACGAACGCGTGGGGGACCGCCTTCACGGCGCCGCACGACGGTGCCGGGATCGTCGACCTGCACGGCGGCCCGGCCCGCTTCGACGCGGCGCTCGAGGCGTTCTTCGCGACGCCCGAGACCGGCGCGACCGACCGGTCCGGCTCCTACGGCTTCGCCATCCACGAGATGACCGAGGCACGGGACGTCCGGATGGGCATGCTCGGGCTGTCCAACCAGCCCGCGCACCACATCCCGTTCTTCCCGATGTTCACGGGACGGCACGACGACGCACACCGGATCGTCCGGGAGTGCCTCGAACGGCTGTTCGTCGGCTCCGACCTCGGGCAGGGGTACCCGGGCGACGAGGACAACGGCGAGATGAGCGCCTGGTACGTCTTCGCGACGATCGGCCTGTACCCGCTGGTGCCGTCGACCGGCACGTACGTGCTCGTGCCGCCGTCGGTCCGGCGGACGGTGCTGCAGCAGCCGGGAGGGCAGCCCACCATCATCGAGGTCGCCGACGGCTCCACGGGTGCGTACGTCGCGTCGGTGACGGTCGACGGCTCGCCCTGGACGTCGGTGAGCATCCCGCACGAGGTCGTCGTCGCCGCGTCCCGCATCGTGTTCACGCTGTCCGAGGAACCGACCGGATGGGCGTCCGACACCCGGCCGGTCTCCGCGTCCGAGGTGCACGGGTACCGGGACGTCCCCGTCGACCTGCTGCCCGCCGGTGCCTCGCCCCTGACCGACGACACCGGCAGGACGGTGCGCGTGCTGTCACCCGGCGAGACCCTGTCGGTGCCGACGCCGGGCGCCGACGCGTCGCTCGTGACGGTCACGGTCGCCGAGCCGGGGACGTACTCGTGGCGGACGACGCTCGGGGACCGGGAGTCGGTCGTGCACGACGCGGTCTTCGAGCACGCGGGGCAGACCCGGGTGTTCCGGTCCGTGGCGCGGGGGGACGTGTTCTCGTTCACCGCGATGTCGTCGATCCCGCTCACGCAACTCGAACTGATCGCGGCGGACGGACAGCGTTGACCCCGCGTTCACCCGCCGGGAGCATGCTCCGGTCATGTCGATGAGCACACCGTTCGATCCGCAGCAGCCCGGCGCCGACCTCCCCGTGGACGGGACGGTGCCGGACCGGGACGAGACCGAGACGGAGGTCGAGGTCGAGGAGGACCGCGGCGCCGACGTCGGGCCCGACTCCGCCGACCCCGCCGTCTCGCCGGTCTCCCACGAGGACGAGGACGAGGCCGGCGGCGGTCCGGTGTTCCGTCGGCCCGAGGCCGGCGACCGGCTGCACCCCGAGGACCTCTGACACCTCGGGCGCACTGCCACCCCGGGCGCACTGCCACCTCGCTGCCAGCCGCGGGCGGCATGCTCGTCCGCATGTCGTTCGCGAACTCGTGGGACCCGTCGAAGGGTCGTGCCATCCCAGAGGACCAGGTCAGCCAGGACGGGCTCGAACTCGACGAGGAGACCGCCGCCGAGCTCGGCATCTCGTTCGACGTCGTCGGTGGCGCCTCGGCCGACCCGGCGCGGGTGTCGCCCACGGACGTGCACGTGCCGAGCGCGCCGACGGCCGACTAGCGGCACGGAGCCAGAGCCGGAGCCATCTCGTGGCGCGACGTGCCGGTGCACAACCGGAGGCACCTCGCGCCACGTGATCGCGCGGCGCGAGGTGCCTCCGGTTGTGCGGGGCGTGCCCGGCAACGGCCGGGCTGCGGCGGCCGGTCAGGGGACGGTGTGCCCCGCGGCCGTGAAGATCCGGTACCACTCCTCGCGCGAGAGCACGACGTCCGACCCCGCGGCCGAGTCCCGGACGCGCTGCGGGTTCGTCGTGCCGAGCACGACCTGGAAGTGCGCCGGGTGCCGGGTGATCCACGCCACCGCGATGCCGGTCGGGGTGACCCCGTGCACCGCGGCGACCTCCTCGAGGACGTCGTTCAGCTCGGCGTACTGCTCGCGGTCGCCGAGGAAGACGCCGTCGAAGAAGCCCTTCTGGAACGGCGACCAGGCCTGCAGGGTGATGCCGTTCATCCGGGCGTGGTTGAGGATGTCGTTGTCGCGGTCGACCGACTGGTCGAGGGCGCCCATGTTCGCCACGACGCCCTGCGCGATGACGTTCGCGTGCGTGATGCTCAGCTGCACCTGGTTGAACGCGAGGGGCTGCCGGACGTGCTGCTTGAGCAGCTCGACCTGGCCGGGAGTGTGGTTCGAGACGCCGAAGTGGTGCACCTTGCCGGCGGCGTGGAGCTCGTCGAAGGCCTTCGCGACCTCCTCCGGCTCGACCAGGGCGTCGGGGCGGTGCAGGAGCAGGACGTCGACGTAGTCGGTGCGCAGCGCCTCGAGCGACTCCTGCACGGACTCGATGATGTGCTCGTACGAGAAGTCGAAGTACGCGCCGTTCGGGGTCGGCCGGATGCCGACCTTGGTCTGCAGCTGGATGTCGGCGCGCTCGGACGACGACAGGGTGACGGCCTCGCCGAAGCGCTGCTCGCACCCGTGCCAGACGCCGTAGACGGCCGCGTGGTCGAACATGGTGACGCCCGCGTCCCGTGACGCCGAGTACAGCGCGCGGATGTCCTCGTCGCTCATGTCGTTGATCCGCATGAGGCCGACGACGACGTCGGACGCGGTGAGGTCGGTCTGTGGCAACTCCAGTGTCTTCACCCGATCGATCCTGCCAGCGGCGGTCCCGGTCAGACAGGCCCTGACGGGGCCGGTCGCGACGGTCTGCGGACGGGAGGCACGGTGCGGGCCGGCACCGTGCCTCCCGTCCGGCGGTCCGACCGCTCGTCAGGGCGCGCTGACGCGCGCCGGCGGGAGCAGCCCCAGGAAGGCGAGGTCGTCGGCGACCTTCGTGATCAGCGCGTGGTCGAGGGACGGCACGTCCGGCGACCCGAGCGGACGGACCCGCCGGACCGCGGCGGAGAACGCGTCCGCGGGGATCGCGGAACCGGCGTGCGGCTCCTCGGGGAGGGCGAACGCGTGCAGGAGCGGCAGGACCGAACGGGCGCGGTCCTCGTCGGGCATCGCCTCGAGCGCCGAGCGGAACCGCTCGACCCACTCGCCGTGGTCGGTCACGCGCTCGACGTCGTGGCCGTCCTCGACCAGCCAGTCGACGAAGGTGTCGAGCGAGACGCCGTCGTCGTGCGGGTTCACGACGTTGTACGTGTGGAACCCCTCCGTCACCGACGCACCGATCGCGTCGAGGGCCGCGGCCGTGAAGTCCGCGGGCAACCCGTCGTAGTGCGACCGCTGCACACCGCCGTCCGGGTCGCGACGGACGAAGGACGCCGGGGCGAGGCCCGTGGCGAGCACGCTCCAGACCAGGCGGGTGAAGACGTCCGGCAGGTTGACCTGGCCGCGCCAGCGGGGGTGCGCCAGCACCATGTCGGAGCGGAACACCGCGACCGGGACGCCGTGGTGGTCGTGCGCCTCGTGGAGCAGCACCTCGCTCGCCCACTTGCTCGCGCCGTACCCGTTCGCGTACTCGTCGCCGAGCGTCCACTGCGGGATCGTGGTGCGGACGTCGGCGCGCTCGTCGAGGGCGGCCGGTGCGTCCGGGTCGGCGACCTCGGTGGCGCTCGGACGGGCTCCGCCGGCGACCGCGACGCTCGACACGAACGTGACCGGGACGCTGCCGGCGGCGATCGCCAGGCGGATCGCCTCGGCGGTCCCGACGACGTTCGGGCCGAACAGGGCGGCGTACGGCAGCACGTGGTTCACGAGGGCGGCCGCGTGCGCGACGAGGTCCAACCGGGCGGCGAGGCCCCGCCAGCGCCCCTCGTCGAGCCCGAACCGCGGCTCGCTGACGTCGCCGGCGATGACCTCGAGCGCGTCGTCCAGCTCGGCGACGCGGGCGGCGAAGGCCGGGTCGGCGGCGAACGCGGCGTCCAGGCGCCGGCGCGCGTCGACGTCGTCGGCACCGCGCACGACGCAGACGAGCGTGCCGCCGACGGGGGCGAGACGCTCGAGCCAGTCGAGGACGGTGAAGCGGCCGAGGTAGCCGTTCGCCCCGGTCAGCACGACCGTCCGGACACCGGCGTCGCACGCGGCCCGGTCCACCGGGTCCGGCACCGTGCCGAGCAGCCGGTCGAGGCGCAGGTCCTCCGCCCGCAGCACCGTCGGGTCGGCACCGTGCACGCGGGTGACGGTGGGCCGGTCGTCCGCGGCGGAGCGCTCGACGAAGGCGGCCACGGCGGCCAGGTCGTTGGTCGGGTCGGTGATGACGCCGACGGGCACCTCGGCGTCGAAGACGTCCTCGAGGATCCCGGAGAACGTCAGTGCGGACAGCGAGTCGCCGCCGAGGTCGGAGAAGCGGGCGGCTGCGGCGGTCTCCGTCGAGACCTCGGCGCCGAGGAACTCGCGGGCGGCGCGGACCACCGTGTCGACGGTCGTCTCGTCCTCGACGTGCTCGCGCAGTGCCGCGACGAGGGTGCCGCTCTGCTGTTCGGCGACGGCGTCGTACACCGCTGCGAACCGGTCACCGTAGCGGGTGGTGAGGCGGGGACGCAGGAGCTTGCGGGCGTCCGAGAGCATCCCGTTCTCGACCGTGAACGGCTCCGGCTCGACGACCACGGCGCGGGGGACCTCGTACGGGGCGAGGCCGTGCTCGCGGGCGGTGCGCTGCAGGGCGGCGAGGACGTCGCGCTCCGAGGCCCCAGGGTCCGTGGGGACGACGACGGCGAGCAGGAACGCGTGGCGGCTGTCCCCGTGCAGGGCGACCTGCCGGACCCCGGGCGTCCCGCCGAACGTCGCCTCGAGCGCGGAGACCGCGACGAACTCGCCCTGCGAGAGCTTGATGACGTTGTTGCGTCGGTCGAGGTACTCGTAGGTGTCCGGTCCGGTCTGCGCCATCACGTCGCCGGTCCGGTAGAAGCCGTCCTCGTCGAAGACGGCCGCGGTGACGTCCGGACGGTGGAAGTACCCGGGGATCACGGCCGTGCTCTTCACGAGCAGTTCGCCCCGGGGGTGGGGACGGTCGGTGACGCGGTAGCCGAGCTCCGGCACGTCGACGAGCTTGTGCTCGGTGACCGGCGGCTGCTGGACGACGCCGTCCCGCAGGATGCTGCCCGCCTCGGTCGAGCCGTACAGGTCGTGCAGTGGGGTGCCGAGGCAGCCCTCGACCCAGGCGCGGAGCTCCGGGGTCAGCGGCGCGCTCGCGCAGACCGCCTGGCGCACGCGGCCGCCCAGGGCCCGGACCCGCAGGTCCGCCTGCACGGCGGCATGGACCGCGGCGGCGTCGGTGCCCGCGGCGGCGTCGGTGTCCGCTGCGAGGCGTCGCTGCTCCTCGCGGTCGCCCTCCTGCCGGATCATCTCGGCGACGCGGGGCACGAGGACGAGCTCGGTCGGTGCGAACACCCGCAGGTCCTCGAACAGCGTCGACAGGTCGGTCGAGGTGGCGAGGGCGACCGTGCCCCCGCGGCCGAGCGTCGCCAGCAGTGCGGCCCGTCCGGTGAGGTGGCTCGTCGGCAGGTAGGCGTAGCCGACGACCTCGGCCTCGGGGTGGTCGGGCCGGAGGGCGTGCCAGAGCCGCTCCACCATCCGGTGCGTGTACATCGCGCCCTTCGGGGTCCCGGTGCTGCCCGACGTGTAGAGCAGCAGCGCGAGCGGGTCCTCCCCGGCCGCGGGACGCCACGGCGTCGGACGAGGCAGGTCGGCGCCCCGGGCCACGAGCTCGTCGAGGGTCGGGACCGCGGCCGTCGCGTCGTCATCGACGTGCCCGGTGTCCACGCCGTCGAGCAGCAGCGTGCGGAGGCCGGTGTCCGACGCCTCGACGACCGCCCGCGCCGTCGCGGCCTGCTCGGCCGACACCGCGAGCCACACCGGGGTGGTCTCGTCGACGATCGCGCGGAGCGCCGCGACCGGTGCACTCGCCTGGAGCGGGACGCTCACCGCCCCGAGGATCGCGCACGCCAGGTCGAGCGTCACGCCGTCCGCGCTCACCGCACCCAGTGCCGCCACCCGGTCCCCGGGCGAGACGGTCTCGGCGAGCACCGCCGCGAGCGCACCCGCCCGGTCCCAGAGCTCGCGGTAGCTCGTGTCGGTCACGGCCGTCCCCGTCCGCTGCCGGAGCGCCGGGCGCTCCGCGTGCCGTGCGAACACCGTCGCGATCGACGTGTCCTCGTCCTGCTCGTCGTGTCCCTGGTCCATCGTCCTCGTCCCTTCCTCGTCACGGGTGCGCCCCCGCGCCCCCACGTCAGCGCTCGGCGAGCGTGGTGCCCGCCAGCGCCGTCCCCCGGTCCACTGCCCAACGTCCGACCGCGGTGAACGCGGGTCCCCGTCGGGCGACGGCGCCGAACGAGCCGTCCGGCCGCAGGTCGATCTCCGCGCCGTCGATGCCGAACCAGCCGCCGTGCGCCGTCGTCCGTGCCTTCGCGACCGCCTCGGACGCGGCCAGCAGCACGCTGTCCGGACTCTCAACCCCGGCCCGCCGCAGGGCGGCGAGACCGGCCGCGACGGGCGCGCTCGCCGGGTCGGCGATGCGCGCGAGCACCCCGGGGGGCAACGGCGCGGCCGGCGTCGCGTCGATGCCGAGCGCGGTGTGCTGGTCTTCCAGCCCGACCGCGCACGCGCGGAGACCGGCGCAGTGCGTGATCGTGCCGACGACGCCCTCGGGCCACTCCGGTGCGCCACTCCGGGCGACGCCGACGGATCCGGACGTCACGCCGATCGCAGCGAGGGCGCGGCACGCGAGCACCCGGCCGGTGACGAACTCCGCGCGGCGTGCCGGCAGTGCCGTGGCGACGGCGGCGTCCTCCTCGTCGGTGAGGGGGCCGTCCAGGTCGTGTGCGGCCGTCGCGACGACCACCGAGGCGGGCAGGAGCGCCGACCAGGGGGACCGTCGTTGAAGTTGCACATTGCAATCAGACGCCGGTTCCCTCCGAGTCCCCCGAACGAGGCGCCGAGGGCCCGCCGCGTCGACGCCCGTACGCTGGGTCGGTGCGCGACGACCTGCTCCCTGTGCTCGCCTGCCCCGTCTGCGCCGAGCCGCTCGGTCGTGTCGCCGCGGGCACGGTCGGCTGCGCGATCGGCCACCGGTTCGACGAGGCGAAGCAGGGCCACCTGACGCTCCTGCCCGCGAAGCGCCGAGCCCTCACCGCGGACACCCCGGCGATGGTCGACGCGCGGATCCGGTTCCTCGGTCGCGGGCACTACGCGCCCGTCGAGCGGGCGCTCGCGGCGGTGGTCGCCGACACGACCGCACCCGGGGTGGTCCTCGACGTGGGGTCCGGCCCGGGCACCTACCTCGCCCACGCCCTGGACGGCACACCGGACGGGAGGCCCGACCCGGCCCCGACAGACGCCGTCGCTGCCCGCCTCGGGGTCGCCCTGGACCTGTCCGCGGTGGCGATCCGACGGGCGGCACGCGTCCACGCGCGGGCAGGAGCCGTCGTCGGGGACGTGACCGAGCGCCTCCCGGTCGTCGACGACGCGGCCGCCGTCGTGCTGGACGTCTTCGCGCCCCGCAACCAGCGCGAGTACGCGCGGGTGCTGCACCCCGAGGGAGTGCTGGCGGTGGTGACCCCGCGGACCGGCCACCTGGCGGAGCTCGCCGAGGCGACCATCGCGGTCGACCCGGAGAAGGAGCGGCGACTGCACGACTCGTTGACGCCGTCGTTCGCGCTCCGGTCCTCCGAGGACCGCACGTGGACGATGGAGCTGTCGGCCGACGACGTGCACGACGTCGTCCACATGGGCCCGAGCCACCACCATGTGGACCCCGAGCGCACCTTCGCGCCGACGACCGTCACCGCGGCCGTGACGGTGAGCACCTGGACGCCGGTGCGCTGACTCCCTAGGGTCGGCCCATGGGGTTCCGGGTCGTGGGGGTGGTCGCGGGCCTGCTGGCGCTCGGGACCGGGGTCGGTCTGTCGGCGTGCACGTCGTCGTCGAGCGCCGACGCGGGACGCGACTGGTGCGTCCCGCTCCTGACCGTCGCACCGGTCACCGTGCAGCCGGGGGACACCGTGACGCTCCGCTCCGAGGACCGCTGCGACGCCCCGGTGCCCGACGGTGGGTGGCACGTCGTCGCCACCGTCCCGCAGGCGGACGGGCCCGAGGTCGCCGTCCGCAGCGCGGACTCGTTCGACGGGTCGTGGTCGGCGTCGGTGACGCTGCCGCGGGACTTCCCGGTCGGCGATGCCGTGTTCGGCATCGCCGACTGGGACGACGCACCCTGCTCGGACACCTCCGGGAGCTGCGCGGCGGCGTCCGGCTCCTTCACGGTCCGGGCCGCCGACTGACGACGGCCGTCAGCTGGCCTCGGACGCGACGTCGAGCTGCCACACGACACCGAAGCGGTCGCGCAGCTGCCCGGCGAGCGGCGCCCACGGCGAGGGGGCGAGCGGCTGCCGGACCTCGGCGCCCTCGGACAGTGCCTCCCAGTACCTCGTGACCTCGTCGGCGTCGTCGCCGTGCACGAAGACGTAGAACGCGTTCGCCCCCTGGTCGTACGGCTGGTCCGGCCAGACGTCGAACGCCATGATGCGGAAGCCGGCCTCGGTGGTGACCTGTCCGAAGACGATCCGGTCGGCCCAGGCGGGGTCCTGCGAGGCACCCATCTGACCGTAGGTGGTCGCCTGCACGGTGCCGCCGAAGGCTGCCGCCCAGAAGTCGAGGGCCTCGCGGGCCTGTCCGTCGAAGTTGATGTGGGTCGTGGTCTCGATGCTCATGGGACGAGTGTGACCGGCATTGCGGTCAGATCGTGGCCGCTTCTCGGACGAGGATGGGAGACATGGCCGATCCGTCCTCCCGCATGCTCGCCCTGCTCTCCCTGCTGCAGGTGCACCGCGAGTGGTCGGGGGACGAGCTCGCCGAGCGCCTGGTCGTGAGCCCACGGACCCTGCGGCGCGACGTCGACCGGCTCCGCGAGCTCGGTTACCGGGTCGAGTCCGTCCGCGGCCCGGCTGGCGGCTACCGCCTGGCAGCGGGGTCCGACCTGCCGCCCCTGCTGTTCGACGACGAGCAGGCGGTCGCGATCGCCCTCGCGCTCGCGGTGGCCCCGGCGTCCGGTGCGGACATCGCCGAGGCGTCCGTGCGGGCGCTCGCGACCGTGCGCCAGGTCATGCCCGAGCGCCTGCGGAACCGCGTCGACCTGGTGGACGCGGTGACGGCGCCGGGTGGCCCGCGCGTGGACCCGGACGTGCTCGTCGCCGTCAGCGAGGCGGTGCGCCGGCACGAGGTCCTGCGCTTCGGGTATGGCGAGCGGGACACCCAGCACCGGGTGGAGCCGCACGCGGTCGTCGCCCGGAACGGCCGGTGGTACCTGCTGTCGTGGGACCCGGAGCACGACGACTGGCGGACCCACCGCGTGGACCGGATGGCACCGCGGATGCGCACCCGGCTGGCCTTCGACCCGCGTCCGGTCCCCGGAGGAGACCCCGCCGCGTTCGTGTCCGCACGCTTCAAGGGTTCCGAGCGTGACGATGCGTGGCCGTGCACCGGGTCCGTCGTCGTCACGGCGGAGGACGCCGCACGGCTGGCCCCGTACCTGCCCGACGACGCCGTGGTCGAGCCGCTCGACGACGGACGGTGCCGGGTCACCAGGGGGTCCTGGTCGTGGGAGGGCCTGGCCGGGGCGTTCGCCGCGTCGACCGTGGTGTTCCGGGTCGAGGGGCCGGAGGAACTGCGGCGGGCGGTCGCGGAACTCGCGGATCGCCTCCGGGCGGCAGCGGCGCGCTGATCAGCCCTCGCGCTCCCGGTGGCGCGGGTGCCAGAGCGGCTCGGTGAGCCATCCGGGATCGGTTCCCGTCGAGCGGACATCGACGACGGTGGTCTCCGGGAACGCGCGCAGGAGCGCCGCCGTCCGCTCCTGCCAGTCGACGTTCGACGGCACCGAGTCGAGGAGGTGCGCCATCACCGCGAGGACGTCGTAGACACCGAACTGCTTCGGTGCACTCCCGGACGTCAGGTGGGCCAGCGCCGGTACCTGGCGTGCGGTCGGTCGCTTCGGTGCGACGACGAGTTTGCGGTTGAACAGCCGCGCTTGGTGGGCTGCGACGTTGCGGACGTAGTTCACCGCCGCAAGCCAGCTCCGCATCAGCTGCTTCGTGGGGACGTCGAACGCGTTGGCGACCTCCGTGGCCAGATCGTTCCGCAGTCCGCCGTAGAGACGGGACACCTGCCCGAACTCGAGCAGCTCCGTCACGACCCAGATCGGCATCCGGCCGTCGTAGCGCTCGCGGAAGTGCCGCACGAACGACTCGTCGGACCGCGCCTGGCGTTCAGCGAGTCGATCGAGCCACACCTGGTGCTCGCTCCCGCCGCCGTGTGCCTCACGAGGACCGGTGAAGGCGGACGTGAAGGTCGACGGCTCTTCGTGCGCGAACGGCGAGAGTCGTCCCATCGCGTACGCGAGGCGCGTCCGGACTGCCACCTCGATCCGTTCCACCGCTTCGAGGACGAGCACTCGGAGGGCACGATCGAAGGAGAGCAGTTCGTGGGCCTCTGCGAGCGAGGTGCCTTCTCGGTAGCGGTCGTCCACCACCACCTCGCGCCGACCGTCGGGGAGTGACCGCACACCGGAACGACGGAAGGGGTAGAGGTACCCGGTCAGCCGGTAGTAGCCGACCTCGCGCAGGAGGTCCGCTGCCCCGGCGTGGTCGTCGACGACGACACCGCGAGCTCGGATCAGGTCGATCTGGTCATCGACGGACAACCAGGGTTTCGAGTACGTCAGCACGCTTCCCCCACCCCCGGAGACGAGAAAATCGGCCCGAGCCGTGAGGCGAGCGGGCCGATCGTGATGCATCGATCCTACCGGAGGAGCAGCGGTGCAGCAACGATGAGCGGTCGTCGGACCCGTCGGTCGGCAGCGGGGCGTCAGGACGGCGCAAGCGTCCGCTAGAAGGGCGTGAGGATCCCGTTAGGAGCGGCCTGGAGGCGCGGCGTCGGATCCAGCATCGGTTCCGCACCACACGTGGTGCGGTCCGCGCCGCCCGGCGTCGGGCCCGCAGCAAGTTACGGAGTCCCTCGTGTTCGACGTCTTCGTCGTCGCCGGTGTCCTCGCCGTGTTCGGTGTGGTGGCACTCATCGCCAAGGGGGTGGAGCGACTGTGATCGTCGTCACCATCGCCGCCGCCGTCCTCGGCATCGCATCGGTCGTCTACCTGGTGTGGGCACTGGTCCACCCGGAGCGCTTCTGATGGCGGGCTCCGCTGCCGACACCTGGGCCGGCATCGCCCAGGTCGCCACGCTCGTCCTGCTGCTCGTCGTCGCGTACCGACCGCTCGGCGACTGGATGGCCCGCGTGTACACCCCGACGAAGCACGCCCGCCTGGAGCGCGGTGTGTACCGGGTGATCGGTGTCGACCCGGACGCCGAGCAGTCCTGGCCCGCGTACCTGCGCGGCGTGCTGCTCTTCAGCGCCGTCGGGGTCCTGCTCGTGTACCTGCTGCAGCGCATCCAGGTCGTGCTGCCGGGTGACCTCGGGCTGCCGAACGTCGGACCGGCGCTCGCGTTCAACACCGCGGCGTCCTTCGTGGCGAACACGAACTGGCAGTCGTACTCGCCCGAGGCCACCGTCGGCTACACCGTGCAGATGGCGGGCCTGGCGGTGCAGAACTTCCTGTCCGCCGCGGTCGGTCTCGCCGTCGCCGTCGCCCTCGTGCGCGGGTTCGCACGCCGGAGGTCGGGCACGCTCGGCAACGTCTGGGTCGACGTCGTCCGCGGCACCGGTCGGCTCCTGCTCCCGGGCGCCTTCGTCTTCGCGATCGTGCTGGTCGCCGGCGGCGTCGTGCAGTCGTGGGGCGGCGGGGTGGACGTCACGACGCTCGCGGGCGGCACCCAGCACATCCCCGACGGCTTCGTCGCGTCGCAGGAGGCGATCAAGGAGCTCGGCACGAACGGTGGCGGCTACTTCAACGCCAACTCGGCGCACCCGTTCGAGAACCCGCAGGCGTGGACGAACCTCGTCGAGGTCTTCCTCATGCTCGTGATCCCGTTCTCGCTGCCCCGGACCTTCGGACGCCTCGTCGGGGACGACCGCCAGGGGTACGCGATCCTCGCCGTGATGGGCGCGATCTTCCTCGTGTCGCTCTCGGTGATGTCGATCGCCGAGCTCGCGGGCGGCGGCAGCGCCACCCAGGCGGCCGGTGCCGCGATGGAGGGCAAGGAGGTGCGCTTCGGCATCCTCGGCACGACCCTGTTCGGCACGACGTCGACCGCCACCTCCACCGGTGCGGTGAACGGCATGTTCGACAGCTTCACGCCGACCGGCGGCATGATGGCGCTCGTCAACATGATGCTCGGCGAGATCAGCCCCGGCGGTGTCGGGTCCGGTCTCTACGGCATGCTCGTGCTCGCCGTCATCACGGTGTTCATCGGTGGGCTCCTGGTCGGCCGGACGCCGGAGTACCTCGGCAAGAAGATCCGCGCCCGCGAGATGACCTTCGCCGCGCTGTACATCCTCGTCACGCCGACCCTGGTGCTGCTCGGCACGGGACTGTCCCTGGTGATCCCGGGCGTCCGCGAGCAGGTCCTCGGCACGAGCATCTTCAACCCGGGCAACCACGGGCTCTCCGAGCTGCTCTACGCCTTCACCTCGGGCGCGAACAACAACGGCTCGGCGTTCGGCGGTCTGACCGCGAACACGACGTGGATGAACTCCGCGCTCGGCGTCGTGATGCTGCTCGGCCGCTTCGTCCCGATCGCGCTCGTCCTGGCGCTCGCCGGGTCGCTCGCGGCGCAGGACAAGGTGCCGGCGACCGTCGGCACGCTGCCCACGCACCGGCCGCTGTTCATCGGCCTGCTCGGTGCGGTCGCCGTGATCGTCACCGCACTCACCTACTTCCCCGTGCTCGCCCTGGGCCCGCTCGCGGAGGCCCTCTCCTGATGGGAACCGAACCCGTGTCCACCCCGACCACCCCGTCCACCGCGACCGCCGAGGCGGAGGCGAGCAGCGCCTCCCGGCCGGTCACCCGCTCGTCCGCGTTCGGACCCCGCCAGCTGGCGGCCGGTCTGCCGGGCGCCCTGCGCAAGCTCGACCCGCGCCTGATGTGGCGGAACCCCGTCATGTTCATCGTCGAGGTCGGCGCCGCGCTCACCACCGTCACCGCCTTCGTCGAACCGTCCGTGTTCACCGCGGCGATCGCGGTGTGGCTCTGGCTCACCGTCGTCTTCGCGAACCTGGCCGAGGCGGTCGCCGAGGGGCGGGGCAAGGCCCAGGCCGACACGCTCCGCAAGACCCGCTCCACGACCTCGGCACGTCGCGTCCTGCGCTGGGACGCCGCCGACGCCGCCGCGCTGACGAACGAGACCGAGGACATCGCCTCGGTCGACCTGGCCAAGGGCGACGTCGTGGTCGTCGTCGCGGGCGAGGTGATCCCCGGCGACGGTGACGTCGTCGAGGGCATCGCGAGCGTCGACGAGTCGGCGGTCACCGGCGAGTCCGCTCCCGTCATCCGCGAGTCCGGCGGTGACCGGAGCGCCGTCACGGGCGGGACCCGCGTGCTGTCCGACCGGATCGTCGTGCGGATCACGTCGACGCCCGGCGAGACCTTCATCGACCGGATGATCCGGCTCGTCGAGGGTGCGGCCCGCCAGAAGACGCCGAACGAGATCGCGCTGAACATCCTGCTCGCCTCGCTGTCGATCGTGTTCGTGATCGTCTGCCTGACCATGCAGCCCATCGCCGGCCTGGTCGGCGCGACCGTCAGCGTGCCGGTGCTCATCGCCCTGCTCGTCTGCCTCATCCCGACGACCATCGGGGCGTTGCTCTCCGCGATCGGCATCGCCGGCATGGACCGCCTCGTGCAGCACAACGTCCTGGCGATGTCCGGCCGGGCGGTCGAGGCCGCCGGCGACATCACGACGCTGCTCCTCGACAAGACCGGCACGATCACGTACGGCAACCGGCGGGCCTCCCGCTTCGTCCCGGTGCCCGGGGTGACCGAGGCCGACCTCACCGCCGCCGCTGCACTGTCCAGCGCCGCGGACGGCACCCCAGAGGGTCGCTCGATCGTCGACCTCGCGCTCGCCGCCGGGGCCGCCACGGGCCTGCCCGCCGGGGCCGTCGAGGTGCCGTTCACCGCGCAGACCCGCATGTCCGGGCTCGACCTGGCCGACGGGTCGCAGATCCGCAAGGGCGCGGCGGCGGCCGTGCTCGCCTGGGCCGGTCCCGCCGACGCCGCGGTCGTCGCGTCGATCGACGCCACCGTCGCCGAGGTCTCCGACCAGGGCGGGACGCCGCTCGTCGTCGGACGCCGCTCGCCCGACGGGTCGGTCGCGCTGCTCGGCGTCGTGCACCTCAAGGACGTCGTGAAGGAGGGCATGGCCGCCCGGTTCGCCGAGCTCCGGAGCATGGGCATCCGCACGGTGATGATCACCGGCGACAACCCGCGCACCGCGAAGGCGATCGCCGCCGAGGCCGGGGTCGACGACTTCCTCGCCGAGGCCACACCGGAGGACAAGCTCGCGCTCATCAAGCGGGAGCAGGAGGGCGGCAACCTCGTCGCGATGACCGGCGACGGCACGAACGACGCCCCGGCCCTGGCGCAGGCGGACGTCGGCGTGGCGATGAACACCGGCACGACCGCTGCGAAGGAGGCCGGCAACATGGTCGACCTCGACTCCGATCCGACGAAGCTCATCGACGTCGTCCGGATCGGGAAGCAGCTGCTCATCACCCGCGGGGCGCTCACCACGTTCTCGATCGCCAACGACATCGCGAAGTACTTCGCGATCATCCCGGCGATGTTCCAGCTGGCGTTCCCCGGCCTCGCGGCGCTCAACGTCATGGGGCTGCACAGCCCGGCGTCGGCCATCCTGTCGGCCGTCGTCTTCAACGCCCTCGTCATCGTGGCGCTCATCCCGCTCTCGCTGCGGGGCGTGCGCTACCGGGCGGCCTCGGCGTCGTCCGTCCTCGGACGCAACCTGCTCGTCTACGGGCTCGGCGGCGTCATCGTCCCCTTCATCGGCATCAAGCTGATCGACCTCGTGGTCGGTCTCATCCCGGGGTTCTGAACCATGGCTTCCTCCTCCCGTTCCTTCTTCCGTTCCACCGGTGTGGCGATCCGTCTCACCCTGCTGTCCACCGTCGTCCTCGGCGTCGCCTACCCGCTCGCGGTGTGGGGCGTCGGGCAGGCCGCCTTCCACGACCAGGCGAACGGCTCGATGGTGACCGACTCTTCCGGGAAGGTCGTGGGCTCGTCCCTCATCGGGCAGTCGTTCGACGGGTCGTCGTCCGCGCGGTGGTTCCAGTCGCGGCCGAGCGCCGCGGGCGAGGACGGCTACGACGCGAACGCCTCGTCCGGCTCGAACCTCGGGCCGAACAACCCCGACCTGGTGAAGTCGATCGAAGAGCGTCGGGCCGCCGTGGCGGAGGCCGACGGGGTGTCCGCCGCGGACGTCCCCGCGGACGCGGTCACGGCGTCCGGTTCCGGTCTCGACCCGGACATCAGCCCGGAGTACGCGCGGCAGCAGGTGGCCCGCGTCGCCGAGGCCCGCGGGCTGTCGGAGTCGGCGGTCCGGAGACTCGTCGACGAGCACACCGAGTCGCGCCAGCTCGGGTTCCTCGGCGAACCGGTCGTGAACGTCCTCGAGCTGAACCTGGCGCTGGCCGCCGCACGCTGAGCGCTGGTCGCCGGAGCAGCGCGCACAACCGGAAGCACCTCGAACCACGGAACCGCGTGGCGCGACGTGCTTCCGGTTGTGCGAGGCCGCCCCGCACCACGGACGACCCCGGCCACCCACCACCGCACCAGCAGCGAACAGCGAGAGGATGAGCCCGTGAAGCGAGGCAAACTGCGGGTCCTGCTCGGCGCGGCCCCCGGCGTCGGCAAGACGTTCACGATGCTCGAGGAGGGCCACCGGCTCCGGTCCGAGGGCCGCGACGTCGTGGTCGCCGTCGTCGAGACCCACGACCGTGCCGCCACGGCCGCGCTCGTCGACGGCCTGGAGGTCGTCCCCCGTCGGGTCGTCGAGCACCGCGGGGTGGCCCTCGACGACATGGACCTCGACGCCGTGGTCGCCCGGGCGCCCGACGTGGCCCTGGTCGACGAACTCGCCCACACGAACGCGCCCGGCAGCCCGAACGAGAAGCGCTGGCAGGACGTGGAGGCGCTCCTCGCGGCCGGCATCAGCGTCATCTCGACCGTGAACATCCAGCACATGCAGTCCCTCGGCGACGTCGTCCGCGAGATCACCGGCACCGTGCAGCGGGAGACCGTGCCGGACGCCGTGGTGCGCGCCGCCGACCAGATCGAGGTCGTCGACCTGTCCCCGGCGTCCCTGCGCGAACGACTCTCCGACGGCCTCGTCTACCCGGCCGCCCGCATCGACGCCGCGCTGTCGAACTACTTCCGCCTCGGAAACCTCACCGCCCTGCGCGAGATCGCCCTGCTCTGGCTCGCCGACGAGGTCGACGACGCCCTGAAGGCCTACCGCGCCGAGCACGGCATCGACCACCGCTGGGAGACCCGCGAGCGGGTCCTCGTCGCGCTCACCGGCGGTCCGGAGGGCGAGACGCTCCTGCGCCGCGGTGCCCGCATCGCCGCACGGAGCGCCGGCGGCGAGCTCGCCGCGGTCCACGTCACGACGAACGACGGGCTGCGCGAACGGCACCCGGGGGCCCTCGGCAAGCAGCGCACCCTGCTCGAGCAGCTCGGCGGCACCTACCACCAGGTGGTCGGCGACGACGTGCCGTCGACGCTCGTGCGCTTCGCGCGGTCGGTCGACGCCACGCAGATCGTCATCGGCGTCAGTCGTCGGAGCCGTCTGGCCGCGGCGATGACCGGGCCCGGGATCGGCAACACGGTCGTCCGCGAGTCCGGCGACATCGACGTCCACGTCGTCACGCACGAGCGGGCCGGCGGCGGGTTCGCGCTGCCGAAGCTCGGCGGCAGCCTGTCCCGAGGGCGGATCGTGGCGGCGTTCGCCGTGTCGCTCGTGCTCGGTCCGCTCCTGACCTGGCTGCTGTCCTTCGGCAACGACCCGGACGCCATCACGGTCGACGTGCTCGCGTACCAGCTGCTCGTGCTCGTCGTCGCGCTCACGGGCGGGATGTGGCCGGCGGTCTTCACCGCGGTGCTGTCCGGGCTGAGCCTCGACTACTTCTTCGTGCAACCCCTCTACATGGTCACCGTCCAGCAGCCGTGGCACCTCGTGGCCCTCGTGATGTACGTGATCAGCGCCGTCCTCGTCAGCTTCGTGGTCGACCGGTCCGCCCGCCGCAGCCGAACGGCACGTCGGGCGGCGGCCGAGTCGGGGCTCCTCGTCGGCATCGCCGGCAGCGTCCTCCGCGGCGACGACGCCCTGCAGGCGCTGCTCGACCGCACGCGCGAGGCCTTCGGGTTCACCGGCGTGCGGATCCGGCAGGGAGACGAGGTCCCGGCCACGTCGGGGACGTTCGCGGGGGAGCCGGACGCCACCACGGGCCTCCCGTCCGGCGCCGTCCTGGAGTTCGCGGGCGCACCCGACGACCCGACCCAGCGCCGGTTGCTGCGCGTCGTGGAGCAGCAGCTCGACGCCGCCGTCGAGCACCGTCGGCTCACCCGCACCGCGGTCGACGCGGAGCGCATCGCGGCCGCGGACCGTGTCCGCAGCGCGATCCTCGCGGCCGTCGGCCACGACGTGCGGCGGCCGATCGCGGCCGCCTCGGCCGCCGTGCAGACGCTGCACGCCGCCGACATCCAGCTGTCGGCCGCCGACCGGGAGGCGCTGCTCACCACCGCCGACGAGAGCCTCCGTCAGCTGGCGGTGCTGCTGGCCGACCTGCTCGACGTCAGCCGCGTGCAGGCCGGGGTGCTCGCCGTGACCCCGCTGCCGACCGCGCTCGAGACGGTCGTCGCCCCCGCGCTCGACGAGCTCGAGCTCGGCCCGGACGACGTGGACCTCGACCTGCCCGGGGACCTGCCGCCCGTCCTCGCGGACCCCGGCCTGCTGCAGCGCGTGGTGGTGAACCTGCTCGCCAACGCGAGCCGTTACGCCCCCGAGGGCACCCGGGTCCGCGTCGCGGCGAGCGCCTTCGGCGGCGGTGTGGAGCTCCGCGTCGCCGACCACGGGCCCGGCATCCCGGAGGACCGGCGGGGCGATGTGTTCCAGCCGTTCCAGCGACTCGGGGACACCGACAACGACACCGGCCTCGGCCTGGGACTCGCCCTGGCCCGCGGGTTCACCGAGGGCATGGGCGGCACGATCGAGGTCGACGACACCCCCGGCGGCGGCCTGACCGTCGTCGTGCGGTTGCCGATCGCCGGACACCTGGGAGTGGATGTCAAGTGAGCACGAAGGTCCTCATCGCCGACGACGACGCGCAGCTCGTCCGGGCGCTCTCCGTCACGCTGTCCGCCCGTGGGTACGACGTCGCGACCGCGCGGGACGGCCGGGCCGCCATCGACGCCGTGATCACCGAGCGGCCCGACATCGTGCTGCTCGACCTCGGCATGCCCCGGCTCGACGGGATCGGGGTGCTCGAGGGCATCCGCGCATGGTCGCAGGTGCCGGTGCTCGTGCTCTCCGGCCGGACCGACTCGTCGGACAAGGTCGACGCGCTCGACGCCGGTGCCGACGACTACGTGACGAAGCCGTTCCAGATGGACGAGCTGCTCGCCCGGCTCCGGGCCCTCGGGCGACGGCAGGCGACCGCGGCGGCCACCGCCGGCGCGACCCCGACCGTCACGATCGGGGACCTCGTGGTGGACCTCGTCGCGAAGCAGGTCACGCCGCCGACCGGGCCCGCGATCCGGCTCACCCCGACGGAGTGGCGACTGCTCGAGGTCCTCGTGACGAACCCGGGGCGGCTCATGACGCGCGAGATGCTCCTCACCGAGGTGTGGGGCCCGACGCACGGCAACGACTCCGGGTACCTCCGGCTGTACATGGCGCAGCTGCGACGGAAGCTCGAGCCGGAACCGTCGCACCCGCGGTACCTGGTGACCGAGTCGGGGATGGGGTACCGGTTCGCCCCGAACGGCGCGTGAGCCTGCTGTCGGGGAGGTGTCGGGAGCCTGTCGTGTCCGTGTCGTGGTGCTGTCGTGCCTGGCGTTCCTAGGCTCGGCACCATGAACGAGATGCGGATCGCCACCCTCCGACGCGAGCGGGGCTGGACCCAGGAACGACTGGCCGAGACGAGCGGGATCGCCGTCCGGACCGTGCAACGGCTCGAGCGGGGCAACGAGGCGAGCCTCGAGACGCTGTCGGCGATCGCCCGGGCGCTGGACGTGCCGGTGCGCGAGCTCTTCGCGGCGGAGGACGGTGCCGCGCTCGACGCGGGGGTCCGCGGTCTCGACGAGCGGACGGAGGCAGCGGCGGCGGCCGCAGCGTCCGACCAGGCGGCGCGCGACCGGTTCGCCGCCGGCTTCTGGTCGATGTCCACGGCCCTCGGTGTGCTGTTCGGCATCGTCACCGTGGTGCTCCTCGTCCTGCACGTGTGGTCGGCGCTGGTGTTCCTGCTCGTGGGGGCCTACTGGGCCGTCCGGTACCCGGTCGGTCGGTTCCTGCTCGACACCGTGATGGGCCCGCGGCTCGACCGCCGCTGGCCGCTGTCGCACGCGTCCGGCGCGCCGGTCCGTGCGGCTCGCTGAGCCGACGCCGGTCCGCGTCGGGCCGGAGGACGTCGACGAGGTGCACGCCTTCCTGTCGGCGTGCGACCTGACGGTCGCGGGCCTGTCCGATCCGGGCGTCCGTCTCTGGACGGTCCGTGATGCGGCCGGCACCGTCGTCGGCACCACGGGCTACGAGACCGGGCCGGACGGGAGGCACGTCCTCCTCCGCAGCGTGGCCGTCGGACCGACGCTGCGCGGCTCGGGCCGCGGGGCGGCGCTCGCCCGGTTCGCGATGACCGAGGCGTCGGCTGCCGGCGCACGGCGGGCCTGGCTGTTCAGCCGGCGGTCCGGCCCCTTCTGGCAGGGTCTCGGCTTCGTCGCCGCGGACCGGCAGGAGCTCGCGACGGTCCTCGCCGGGACGGCCCAGGTCGAGCTGTTCCGCTCCACCGGCCAGCTCGCGCGCGAGGTCGCCTGGAGCCGGTCGCTCGTCCCTTAGGGCCGTCCAAGGCTGCGCCGACGATCCGCGCACGTGGGGGTCGCACGCTCGGGGGCATGACCGAGACGATCCCCGCCGAGCGCCCGCGCCTCCTGCCGCCACCGACCCCGGGGCCACGTGCCCTCCGCGAGCGCCTGGCGGGGCTGGTCCGCGGTCGTGCGGACGCCGCGCGGTGGGAGCGCCCCGCGTTCCTCGGCCTGCTGCTGGTGACCGGCGTGCTGTACGTCGTGAACCTCGGCGTCAACGGCTGGGCCAACGCCTTCTACTCCGCGGCTGTGCAGGCGGGCAGCCAGAGCTGGGAGGCGTTCTTCTACGGCTCGTCCGACGCCGCGAACGCCATCACGGTCGACAAGCCGCCGGCGTTCCTCTGGGTGATCGGCATCTCCGTCCGCCTGTTCGGGCTGAACTCGTGGTCGATCCTCGTACCGCAGGCGGTCATGGGCGTGGCGTCGGTGGCGGTCCTGTACCGGATCGTCCGGCGGCGCTTCTCCGCCGGAGCCGCGCTCGTCGCCGGTGCGGTCCTCGCGACCACCCCGGTGGCGACCCTGATGTTCCGCTACGACAACCCGGACGCGCTCCTCGTCCTGCTGACGGTCGGCGCGATCGCCCTGACGCTCCGCGGCATCGAGTCCGGTCGGATGCGCTGGGTCGTCTGGGCGGGGGTGCTCGTCGGGCTCGGCTTCCTGACGAAGCAGCTGCAGGCGTTCCTCGTGCTGCCGCCCCTGGTCGGCGTGTACCTCGTCGCGTCGCCCCGACCGGTGCTCCGACGGGTCGGGCACCTGCTCGCCGCGGCGCTCGCCGTGGTGCTCTCCGCCGGGTGGTGGGTCGCGATCGTCGAGCTCGTGCCGGCCTCGGCGCGGCCGTACGTCGGCGGTTCGCAGACGAACAGCTTCCTGGAGCTCACCTTCGGCTACAACGGCCTCGGCCGGGTCACCGGCGACGAGACCGGCAGCGTGGTGCCCGGCGGGACGACCGGTGCGGGATCGTGGGGCTCGACCGGGCTGACGCGGCTGTTCGGCTCGGAGTTCGGCACGCAGGTGACGTGGCTGCTGCCGACCGCGCTCGTGCTGCTCGTCGTGGCGCTCGTCGCCGTCGGGGTGCGTCGGCGGCGTGACCCGCGGCTGGCCACGGTCCTGGTGCTCGGCGGCTCGCTGCTCGTCACCGGCCTGGTGTTCAGCTTCATGGGCGGGATCTTCCACCCGTACTACACGGTGGCGCTCGCGCCCTACGTCGCCGGGCTGGTCGGCATCGGCGCCGGGCTCCTGTGGCAACGACGCGAGGTGTTCGCCTGGCGCACCGTCACCGCCGGCGTGGTCGCGCTCTCCGGTGGGTGGTCGTTCGCGCTGCTGTCCCAGGCATCGTCGTGGCAGCCGTGGATCCGCTGGGTCGTCCTGGCGACGACGATCGTCGGAGCGGTGCTCGTCCTGCTGCCGCCGCGTGGCCGGGGGCTCTCTGGGGCAACGGTGGCCGCGGTGCTCGTCGCGGCGCTGCTCGGGCCCACGGCGTTCTCGGTGCAGACCACCACGGTCGGGCACACGGGGGCGCTGCCGACGGCCGGCCCGAGCGTCACGACGAGTGGGTCCGGCGGCGGTCGCGGTGGCATGCCCGGTGGTCAGGGCGCCCAGGGCGGCCCCGGCGGACAGGGCGGGCCCGGCGGACAGGCAGGGCAGGCGGGTCCCGGTGGGCAGGGTGCACCCGGCCAGGCGACGAACGGCCGAGGCGTCGGACCGGTTGCTGGCGGTGGTGGTGGCGGCGGCGGCATGAACCTCCTCGGGGGTTCCACCGAGGTCTCGGACCAGGTCGTGGCCGCGCTCACCACGGACGCCGACGCCTTCACGTGGGCTGCGGCGACCGTCGGGTCGAACAGCGCCGCCGCGTACCAGCTCGCCACCGGAGACCCGGTGATGGCGATCGGCGGCTACAACGGCACCGACCCGGCCCCGACCCTGGCGGCGTTCCGGGCCCTGGTCGCCGCGGGGAAGATCCACTGGTTCATCGGTGGCGCGCAGTCGGGTGCGGGCAGCAGCAGCGGGAGCGACGCAGCCGAGCAGATCGCCGAATGGGTCGCCGGCCACTTCGAGGCAACGACGGTCGACGGCGTCACGATGTACGACCTCACGCCGTCTTCCTGACCTCGGACACCGCCGGTGCCGCCCGCGTCCTCCGGACAGGGCCGGGCGGTACCGTCGATCCGTGACGATCGAGCTGCGCCGGGTGACCGCCGAGGACTGGGCCGTCTGGCGCCCGGTCCGCCTCGCCGCCCTGGCCGACGCCCCACAGGCGTTCGGCTCCCGCCTCGGCGACTGGCAGGACGCGCCGGAGCACCGGTGGCGCACACGGCTGTCGCTGCCGGGAGCGGTCGACCTGCTCGCGGTCGAGGACGACGACGTCGTGGGGATGGCGAGCGGGGTCCCGGACGCGGACGACCCAGCACTCGCCGAGCTCGTCTCGATGTGGGTCGCCCCGGACGCACGTGGCCGGGGGACCGTCGCACTCCTGGTGGACGCGATCGCCCGGTCGCTCACCGCGCAGGGTGTGGAGCAGCTCGAGCTGTCCGTGATGCCCGACAACGACCGCGCCCGTCGAGCCTACGAGCGCATCGGGTTCACCGCGACGGGCACCCTCGGCGACCGGCTGCCGGACGGTCGGTACGAGACGGTCATGCGCCGCGACCTCACCGCCGAGCGCACGCTCCTGGCCTACGAGCGCGGCGCCGACCGCTACACGGATCGGACCGACGACCACCGCGCGGGGCTGGTCGACGACCTGCTCGCCCTCGTGCCCGCCTGCGCCCGCGTCCTGGAGCTCGGCTCCGGCCCCGGGCGTGACGCCGACGCACTCGAGTCGGCGGGCCTGCGCGTCGACCGCACCGACGGCAGCGTCGCGTTCGTGGACCGCCTCCGCTCGGCTGGACACGACGCCCGCGTGCTCGACGTCCGCCGTGACGGCTGGGGCGGCCCGTACGACGCCGTCTTCGCGAACGCCGTCCTGCTGCACGTCCCGCGGTCGGACACCGGTGCCGTGCTCGAGCGCGCACGAGACGCGGTCCGGCCCGGCGGGATCCTCGCGGCGACCGTGAAGCGGGGCGACGGCGACGGCTGGAGCGATCGCGGGCTCGACGACCCTCGGTGGTTCACGTACTGGGACGAGGACGCCCTCGCCGCTGCCGTCACGAGCGCCGGGTGGGCAGCCGTCGACGTGCGCGAGACCACCCGCCCCGGCGCCGAGGAGCGCTGGCTGACCGTGACGGCCCGTCGGCCGGAAGGGGACCGTCCGGACGAGGAGGACCGACCGTGAACCGTGCACTCCGCTGGACCGCCTGGGTCGTCGCCGTCGTGGTGCTGCTCGCGCTCGTGTTCCTGGTGTACGCGAACATCGTCATGCAGGGCACCCGGAGCGCCGCGCTCCAGGTCTGGCGCGACGACCGCGTGGCCGTCCGCGACGCCGGCGACAGCGTCGTGATGACCCCGACCGGGACCGCCGACGGCACCGGGATCGTGTTCATCCCCGGTGCGAAGGTCGACCCGTACGCGTACCTGGCGACGTTCCGGCAGGTGGTCGCGAGCGGCACGACGGTCGTCATCACGAAGCCGA
Source organism: Curtobacterium citri (assembly GCF_030362955.1). NCBI lineage: Bacteria > Bacillati > Actinomycetota > Actinomycetes > Micrococcales > Microbacteriaceae > Curtobacterium > Curtobacterium citri. Next base: position 222,346 of record NZ_JAUCML010000003.1, on the reverse strand, counting down.
CGCTCAACCTCGCGTTCTTCGACACCCGTCCGCTGGCGACGTTCGAGGCGCACGCCCCCGATGTAACGACCTGGGCCGTCGGCGGGCACTCGCTCGGCGGGGTCCGCGCGTGCCAGCTCGCCCAGGACGCCGACGGGCTGCTGCTGCTCGGCAGCTACTGCGCGAACGACATCGCCCGCTCGTACGTCCAGGTCCTCAGCGTCTCCGGCTCCCGTGACGGCCTGTCGACGCCGGAGAAGGTCGCCGCCGCACGTGACGAGCTCCCGTCCACCGCGCGGATGGTCGAGATCGAGGGAGCGAACCACGCCGACTTCGGTGCGTACGGCGACCAGCCGGGTGACCGGATGGCGACGATCTCGCGCGAGGACGCTCGCCAGCAGATCAGCGCGGCGATCGATGACTGGGTGCGCACGCTCCGCTGACGCGACCGAACGGACGGGAGGCGCGGTGCCAGCCGGCACCGCGCCTCCCGTCCGTCAGGTGGTCCCGCGACCGCTCAGTGGATGCGGCCCGCCTCGTGGTCGCGACCGCTGCGGCGGCCCGTCGCCCGGGCGACGAAGTACAGCACCACGCCGACGGCGAGCAGCAGCGCCGCGTACAGCCAGACCTGCCCGCTCTGCTGCGTCAGCAGCAGCACGCAGGACGCGACGCCGAGCACCGGCACCCACGTCCACACCCGGAAGTGGTCGTGCTCGACCCGGTCCTTCCGCAGCACGAGGACGGCGATGTTCGTGCTGATGAACACGAACAGGAGCAGGAGCACCACGGTCTCGGCGAGCGTGCCGACGTCCCCGACCAGGGTGAGGGCCATCGCGACGACCGTGGTGGCGACGATGGCGACCCACGGGGTCCTCCGGTTCGGCAGGACCTTCGCGAGCAGGGCGGGCAGCAGTCGCTGCTCGGCCATGCCGTAGGTCACCCGGCTCGCCATGATCATGGTGAGGAGCGCGCCGTTCGCCACGGCGACCAGGGCGATGAGGCTGAACACCCAGTCGGGGACCGGGACGCCGGTGGCCGACACCACGGCCAGGAGCGGACCGCTCGACCCGGACAGCTCCGACGCCGGCAGGGCGATCGAGCTCGCGAGGGCGACGAGCACGTAGACGACACCGGCGGTGGCGAGGGACCCGAACAGCGCGCGGGGGTAGACGCGGCGGACGTCGCGGACCTCCTCGGCGATGTTCGCCGAGGTCTCGAACCCGACGAACGAGTAGTAGGCGACGATCGCGGCGCTCAGGGTGGCCAGCGCGGGGTTCGCCTCGGCGGGGAAGGCGCCGATGCGCGCGACGTCGCCGCCACCGCCGCCGAGCATCACCGCGACGACCACGATGACGATCACGAGACCGGACACCTCGATGATCGTCATGACGACGTTGCTCCGCAGCGAGTCCGAGATCCCGCGGGCGTTCAGGCACGCGACGAGCGCCAGGAACACGATCGCGGTGGGGACCGGCGGCACGTCCACGAAGGTGCCGAGGTAGTCGCCCGCGAAGGCCAGCGACAGGCCCGCGGCGCTCGTCACGCCGGCGGCCAGCATGCTGAAGCCGACCAGGAACGACACGATCGGCGTCTTGTAGGCCCGCTCGGCGAACACCGCGGCGCCGCCGGCCTTCGGGTACTTCGTCACGAGCTCGGCGTAGGAACCGGCGGTGAGCAGGGCCAGCAGCAGCGCGAGGACCAGCGGTGCCCAGAGCGCCCCGCCGACGTCCTTCGACAGGGTGCCCATCAGGGCGTAGATGCCGGCGCCGAGCACGTCGCCGAGGATGAAGAGGAACAGGAGCGGGCCGGTGATCGCCTGCTTGAGCTTCGAGCCGGAGGGCTCGTGCGTCGTGGTGGTGCTCATGGTGGTGCCTTCCGTCGCGGTCGACGCTCCGCGGGTGGTGGTGCAGGCCCTCCCGGAAGGTCCACCGTGCGCGGTCGGCTCCCGGGTGGACGGTTCTCCACGGGTGCCCGGCGAGCCTGGGCGTCCGCGCTGGAGCGGTCCTAGACTCGACCGGAGCCGAACCGACCACCGCGAGCAGAGGAACCCCGATGACGACGCCGGACCGGCACACCCCAGCGCGACTCGCCGACACGCGAGCGCTCCTGTTCGACCTCGACGGGGTCCTCACCCCGACGGCGGACGTCCACATGCGCGCGTGGAGCCGCCTCTTCACCCCGTTCCTGGCCGAGCACGGCGTCGCGCCGTACACGGAGCAGGACTACTTCGACCACATCGACGGCAAGCCGCGGTACGACGGCGTCCGCTCACTGCTCGAGGCGCGCGGCATCGACCTGCCGCAGGGCACGCCCGACGACGCCCCGGGCAGCGACACCGTCTGCGCGCTCGGCAACCGGAAGAACGCCGAGTTCACCGCCGAGTTGACCGAGCACGGCGTCGAGCCGTACCCGGGTTCGCTGCGGTTCCTGACGGCGGCGATCGACGCGGGCATGCGGGTCGCCGTCGTGTCGAGCTCCGCGAACGCCACGCAGGTGCTCCGCACCGCGGGCATCCTCAACCGCTTCCCCGTGGTCGTCGACGGGCTCGTCGCGCGGCAGGACGGCCTGGCCGGCAAGCCCGCGCCGGACACCTACCTCGACGCCGCCGCCCGGTTCGACCTGACCCCGGCGGAGTGCGTCGTGGTCGAGGACGCCACGAGCGGGGTCGAAGCCGGTCGGAACGGTGTCTTCGGGCTCGTCGTCGGCGTCGACCGCGGCGCCGGTGCCGACGCCCTGCGCGAGCACGGTGCCGACGTCGTCGTGCGCGACCTCGCCGAGCTCGTCGACCAGCTCCCGGCCTGACCTCCCCGAGACACCCACCCCTCCCCACGGAGAGAACCGCATGAACCCCATCACCTCGGACCCCCTCGACCGCGTCCGCTACCCGGTCGACGAGTGGGCACTCGTCGAGACCGAGTACACGCCGGACGAGCAGGGCGTCGCGGAGACGAACTTCGCCGTCGGCAACGGGTACCTCGGCCTGCGCGGCAACCTCGACGAGGGCCGTGGCGGCGTGCAGTACGGCACGTACGTCAACGGCTTCCACGAGACCTGGCCGATCCGGCACGCCGAGGACGCCTTCGGCTTCGCCAAGACCGGGCAGACCATCATCAACGCGCCGGACGCCAAGGTGATCCGGCTCTACGTCGACGACGAGCCCCTCGTCCTGGCCGAGGCGGACATCCTGCGCCACACGCGGCGCCTCGAGTTCCGCGGCGGGTACCTCTACCGCGAGACCGAGTGGTCGACGCCGTCCGGCAAGCGGGTGCTCATCCGCGCGCGCCGCCTGGTGTCCTTCACCGACCGGCACCTCGCCGTCATCGACTACGAGGTGACCGTGCTCGACGGGGACGCCTCGATCCTGCTGTCCAGCCAGATCCTGAACCGTCAGGACGTGCAGGACGAGTACCACGCCGGCATGCGTGCCGCGGCGAACGCCTTCGACCCGCGCAAGGCCGAGGCGTTCACCGAGCGCGTGCTCGACCCCAAGCTCAAGCGCAGCACCGGTGGGCGTTCCCTGCTCGGCTACCAGGCGTCGAGCTCCGGCATGACGATCTGCGTCGGCGTCGAGCACCACCTGGAGACCGAGAACCACTGGGACGAGGCCTCGTCGATCGACGACGACCTCGCGAAGCACGTCTACCGGATCCAGGCCCGTCGTGGCGTCCCGATCCGGCTCGTGAAGCACATGGTGTACCACACGTCCCGCGGCGTGCCGGCCCGCGAGCTCGCCGACCGCTGCGACCGCACGCTCGACCGCGCCCGCGCCGAGACGGTGGAGGAGACGTTCGCGAAGCAGCGCGCGTGGATGGACGACTACTGGGTCCGCAGCGACGTCGAGATCCCGGGGCAGCCGGCGATCCAGCAGGCCGTGCGCTGGAACCTCTTCATGCTCGCCCAGGCGACCGCCCGCACCGACGGGCACGGCATCGCCGCGAAGGGCGTCACCGGCTCCGGCTACGGCGGCCACTACTTCTGGGACATGGAGATCTACGTCCTGCCGTTCCTGTCGTACACGGCGCCGATCGTCGCCCGGAACGCCCTGCGCTTCCGCTACAACATGCTCGACTCGGCACGGTCGCGGGCGCGCGAGCTGAACCAGCGCGGTGCGCTCTTCCCGTGGCGGACGATCAACGGCGAGGAGTCGAGCGCGTACTACGCAGCCGGCACCGCGCAGTACCACATCGACGCGGACATCGCCCATGCGCTCATGCAGTACGTCCGCGCGTCCGGGGACACCGACTTCCTGAAGCGCGGCGCGATCGACATCCTGGTCGAGACCGCGCGGCTCTGGTCGGACCTGGGCTTCTGGCGGTCGAACGGCGACAAGAAGTTCCACATCGACGGTGTCACCGGCCCGGACGAGTACACGACGGTCGTCGACGACAACCTCTACACGAACGTGATGGCGCGGGCGAACCTGTGGTTCGCGGTCAACGCCACGCGGCAGCTCGCCGTCGACGACCCGGAGGAGTACGGCCGGATGGTCCGGCGCACCGGGCTCGACGACGCCGAGGTGACCGACTGGGAGCACGCCGCCGAGTCGATGGAGATCCCCTTCGACCCGCACCGTGGCATCCACCCGCAGGACGCCCAGTTCCTCGACAAGGAGCTCTGGGACCTCGAGAACACGCCGGACTCGAAGCGCCCGCTGCTGCTGCACTACCACCCGCTGGTCATCTACCGGTTCCAGGTGCTCAAGCAGGCGGACGTCGTGCTCGCGCTGTTCCTCCAGGGGCACGAGTTCACGGCGGCCGAGAAGCGCCGCGACTTCGACTACTACGACGCGCTCACGACGGGTGACTCGACGCTGTCCGCCGTCGTGCAGTCGATCATGGCGGCCGAGGTCGGCTACCACGACCTGGCCGCGCAGTACTTCCTCACCGCGCTCTACGTCGACCTGGCGGACCTGCACGGCAACACCTCGGACGGCGTGCACATCGCGTCGACCGGCGGCATCTGGGGAGCGCTCGTCAACGGCTTCGGCGGCATGCGCGACCACGGCGGCCGCATGACGTTCAACCCGCGGCTGCCGATGGACTGGGAACGCCTGACGTACCGGATCCAGGTGCACGGCTCGCGTGTCCGCGTCGACCTCGAGGAGGACACGATGACGTTCACGGTCGAGACCGGCGAGGGCTTCTCGGCGTGGGTGCACAACCAGCAGTGGGACATCACCGCCGGTGCACCCACCGTCGTGCCGATGCCGCACCACGGTCCGCGCATGACCGGGCACGCCCCGACCACGAGCGACATCCAGGGCACGCTGCGGGCGGACGGGTCGGTGATCACGGCGTCGATCCCGATGATCTCCCTCGACCGGGACTTCGACGTCGACGAGACGACGGCCTGACGGCCTGACGACGGCCCGCGGACTGACGCCGGCCGGGAGGCGCGGTGCGGGTCGGACCCGCACCGCGCCTCCCGGCCGGTGCGGGTCGTTTGCCCCCCTCCGGCTCCACGCGCGTCCAGCCGGCACCGGGCACCGTGGTCTCCCGTGCCCCCGGGCCGACGGCGTCTCCTGCGGTACACACCGTGCAACGAGAGGAGACACCCATGGACGAGCGCTTCACAGGCAAGGTCGCGATCGTGACCGGAGCGGGATCGGGGATCGGCGAGGCCACCGCCCGCGCCTTCGTGGACGAGGGCGCCGACGTGCTGCTCGTCGACAGCGTCGAGGAGAAGGTCCGGGCCGTCGCGGACAGCCTGCCGACCGGTCGTGCGGTCGCGCTGCAGGCCGACGTCGCCGACCCGGCAGCGTGGGAGACGATCGTCTCGGACGCCGTCGACCGGTGGGACCGGATCGACGTGCTCGTGAACAACGCCGGCACCTTCACCTCCGGTGACATCACCGACATCGAACCCGACGAGTGGCGACGCGTGATCGACACCGACCTGTCGAGCGTGTTCTTCGGCACGCGGGCCGCGCTGCCGTTCCTCCGCGAGACGAAGGGCTCCGTCGTGAACACCTCGTCGGTCTCCGGGATGGACGCCGACTGGCGGATGAGCCCGTACAACGCGGCGAAGGGCGGCGTGACGAACTTCACGAAGGCCGCCGCTCTCGACAACGGGCAGTTCGGCGTGCGGGTGAACGCGGTCGCTCCCGGGCTGATCTGGACCGACATGACACAGCAGCAGGCCGAGGACGAGGAACTGCAGCACGCCTTCGCCGAGCGGGTGTCGCTCGGCCGGGGCGGGCGCTCGGAGGAGGTCGCCGCGGCGATCCTCTTCCTCGCCAGCGACGCGGCGAGCTACATCACGGGTGCGGTCCTGCCGGTCGACGGCGGCACCACCGCGAGCAACGGGCAGCCCGCGCAGTCCTGAGGTCGCGCCCCGCGGCTCACAGGAGCCTGTGGAGGGTGTTCGTGTTGCGGGTCGTCGTCGTGCGCTTGAAGCGCGCCGCGGCGGCCCGTCTCGCGAAGACGGTGTCGGTGCTCGAGCCCTTCGGGCACGACCAGTACACGACGCCGTCCCCGCGGGCGACCCGCTCGACCGTCTCGTCGAGCGCGAGGTCGGCCACCAGGTCGTCCAGGACGGTGTCGTCGGACCCGAACACGACGTAGTCGTGGCGGTCGGCGTCCGAGGGGAACGGGAAGGCGTCGACCACGGCGGCCAGGGCCCCGTGCGGGACGAGGACTATCCACGCGTCGTACCCGAAGCGGTCACCCAGGCCCTGCTCGATCGCACCCTTGATGCTCGCGGCGTCGCCGTCGGCCGTGAACACCACGTTGCCGGACGCGAGCACCGTCCGGACGTCCCCGTACCCGAGACCGCGGAACAGTGCCGCCAGGTCCGCGCTCCGGATCGTGATCCCGTTCACGTTCGCCCCGCGCAGCAGCGCGATCCACCCGGCCATGTCGGAACCGTAGCGCGCGTCGGTGACGCAGGGCGAGCCTCCCGACAGATCCACAAGCATTGTTGCGCAACGCGTCTTGTGCATCTACGGTCGAGGCATGGACGTGCAGCGACTCGACGACGCGGCGCAGATGCGCGCGCTCGCCCACCCGACCCGGCTGCGGCTCGTGGGTCTCCTCCGGACGGGTGGGCCGCAGACGGCCGCGATGCTCGGCGACCAGGTCGACGAGGCGCCGGGGACGATCAGCTACCACTGCCGGCGGCTGGCGGAGGCGGGCTTCATCGAGCCCGCCCCGGAGATCGGCACCGACCGTCGCGAGCGGTGGTGGCGGGCGGTCGCGCAGCACACGTCCTGGAACCTCGCCGACGCGTTCGACGACCCGGACCGGATGCTCGCCGCGACCGCACTCGACCACACCGTCGCGCAGGCGTACGCCGCGGAGTACACGGCGTTCATCGACGCCGTGCCGGCGCTCGGGCGGGAGTGGGTCGCGGCCTCGAACAGCAGCGACCGTGCCCTCCGCCTGACGGTCGACGAGCTGCGGGCCCTCGGCGCGGAACTGCAGGGCGTGCTCGACCGGTGGGAGACGGTCAGCGCCGACCACGAGCCGGGCGACGGGTCCGAGCGCGTCACCGCCGTCGTGCAGAGCTACCGTTCGGCCCGACCGTGAACGCGCACTGGCGACTGCGGTCGCTCCTGGCGGTCCAGGTGGTGTCGCGGACGGGCAACGTCGCGACGACCATCGCCGTGCCCTTCGTCGTGCTGTCCCGCGGCGGGTCGGCGACCGACGTCGGGATCGCAGCGTTCGCGGCCACCGTCCCCATCGTGCTCGGGGGCGCGTTCGGCGGCGTCCTCGTCGAGCGCTTCGGGTTCGTGCGGTCGAGCGTCGCATCGGACCTCGTCAGCGCGGTGACGCTCGTCGCGATCCCGCTCCTGGCGTGGACCGTCGGTCTGCCGAGCTGGGCGCTGCTCGCGCTCGTGTTCCTCGGCGGGCTCTTCGACACCCCGGGGGAGTCCGGCCGCCGGGTCCTGCTGCCCGGCCTGGCCGATGCGGCCGGGATCCCGCTCGAGCGGGCGGTCGGACACTTCGAGGCGTCGGTGCGCTTCTCGGTGCTGCTGGGCGCCCCGGCCGCAGGGCTCCTCGTCGGGGCGGTCGGACCGCTGCCGGCCCTCGCGGTGACGGCCGCGGTGTTCACCGCTGCGGCGCTGCTCGCGGTGCTCACCCTGCGCGGTGCCACGGTCGCGCCGGCGACGGAGGACACTCCGGTCGAGCCCTCGGCCGGGTACTGGCGGGACCTCGGTGCCGGGCTGCGCTTCTGCGCGCGCGACCCCCTGTTCCGGCTGGTCATCGCGCTCGTGCTCGTCACGAACCTGCTCGACGCGGCGCGGTCCACGGCCCTGCTGCCGTTGTACGCGGACCGGTTGCTCGACGGCGCGCAGTCGCTCGGCATCGTCAGCGGGACCTTCGGTGGTGCCGCATTCCTCGGGTCCCTCGTCTTCGGGTACGTGGCGCACCGGGTCCCGAGACGGATCACCTTCGTGGTCTGCTTCGCCCTCGCCGGTGGGCCGTCGCTCGTCGTGCCCGCGCTCGGGCTCGGGCTGCCCTGGGTGCTCGGCGCGTGCGTGGTGTCCGGGCTCGCCGCGGGCGCGCTCAACCCGATCCTCGGTGCCGTGGAGCTGGAGCGGATCCCGGCGGCGATGCGCGCGCGGGTCTTCGGGCTGTTGTCGGCGGGCTCGTGGGCGGGGATCCCGCTCGGCGGACTGTTCGGCGGCATCGCGGCGGACGGCATCGGGGTGACGACGACGTTCTGTGTGGTCGCCGTCGTCTACACGGTGGTGACGCTGTCGCCGTTGCTCGGTGGGAGCTGGCGGCTGATGGAGCGGCCGCGGGTCGCATCGGCCGGGGAACCGGGACCCGCACTCGCTCGGAGCGGGTCGAGGAACGCTCCGGTAGACGAGGGGCATGACTGACGAGCGACACGACGACGGCCAGGGTCCAGACGACGCACACGTGGTGCCCGAGGGGGTGTCCGAGGCGACCGTCGAGGCCCTCGGCACGCTGTCGGCCGCGCTCGAGGTGCTCGAGCACGCGCGCGGGCTCCTCTACGGGTTCCACCGGCTCACCGGCACCGCCGACCTGAACCTCGGCGACGCCGTCGAGCAGCTCCGGAAGGCCGGCCACACCGAGCTCGCGGAGCGGATCGACACCGAGCTGGTGGGGCGCAACGTGATCGACGGGCGGTGGACGTTCCAGATCGTCGAGGACTACGACGACAACTACTACGCCCTCGCGAAGGAGCTCGAGCAGACCGCCCGCGACCAGCTCGTGGGCGGGAAGCGCCACCTGTTCGAGGCGAGCATGAAGGAGGACCGGCGCACCCCGGGCCGTCGTCGCCACGAGGCCAAGCCGGCGGACGTGTCGGACTGACGCCGTGCCTCCCGGCCGGGGCGGCAGGACGCCCCGTTGCATGCGAGACGCCCCCTTGCACACGAGACGCCCCCGGATTCGGGGGCGTCTCGCGGATGCAGGGGTGTCTCGGCAGGCGCGTGCCTACCCGACGCCGAGCAGCGCCTCCAGGGGCCCGCGCGCGAAGTACAGCAGGAAGCCGGCGGCGACGACGTACAGGAGCCACGAGACCTCGCGGCCGCGGCCGGACAGCAGCTTGATGAGCACCCAGCTGATGAAGCCGGCGCCGATGCCGTTCGCGATCGAGTAGGTCAGCGGCATCACGACGATCGTCAGGAACGCCGGCAGCGCTGCGCCGAAGTCCGTCCAGTCGATGTCCTTCACCTGCGCCACCATGAGCGCACCGACGACGACGAGCCCGGCGGCCGCGACCTCGAGCGGGACGACCTGGGTCAGCGGCGTGAGGAACATCGACGCCAGGAACAGCAGTCCGGTGACGACCGAGGCCATGCCCGTGCGGGCGCCCTCGCCGATGCCGGACGCCGAGTCGATGAAGACCGTGTTCGACGACACCGAGGCACCGCCGCCGGCGATCGCACCGGCACCCTCGACGACGAGCGCCGACTTCAGCCGCGGGAACGTGCCGTCGGGCTTCGCGACGCCGGCGGCCTTCGCGAGACCGGTCATCGTGCCCATGGCGTCGAAGAAGTTCGTGAAGACGAGCGTGAAGACGAGCATCGACGCGGCGATCGGACCGATGCGGGTGAACGCACCGAAGACGTCCGCGTGCCCGACGAGCGACAGGTCGGGGACCGCGAAGAACGCGCTCGGCAGCCCCGGGGCGTTGAGGTTCCACCCGGTGGGGGAGTCGACCGAGGTGGGCACCTGGGAGATCGCCTGCAGGATGATCGCGACGATCGTCGTGCCGACGATGCCGATGAGCAGCGCGCCCTTCACCCGGCGCGCCATGAGCGTCCCGATGACGACCAGGCCGATCAGGAACACGATGGTCGGCAGGGCGGCGATCGAGCCGTCCTCGCCGAGCTGCAGCGGCGGCGAGGCGTTCTTCGTGGTCCGCACGAAGCCGGAGTCGACGAGCCCGATGAAGGCGATGAACAGACCGATGCCGACCGTGATGGCGGCCTTGAGCTGTGCGGGCACGGCGGTGAAGATCATCGTCCGGATGCCGGTCAGCGCCAGGACCACGATGACGACGCCGTTGATGACGACGAGCCCCATCGCCTCGGCCCACGTCACCTGGTGCACGACGCTCACGGCGAGGAACGAGTTGATCCCGAGGCCCGCGGCGATACCGAACGGCAGGTTCGCGATGAGGCCCATCGCGATCGTCATCACGCCGGCGACGAGACCGGTCGCGGCGGCGACCTGCGCGTTCTGCAGCCAGCCGCCGAGGACGTCCTGTGGCGCCTGGTCCTGGCTGAACCCGCCGAGGATGAGCGGGTTGAGGATGACGATGTACGCCATCGTCACGAAGGAGACGAGGCCACCACGGACCTCGCGGGGGATGCTCGATCCGCGCTGCGTGATGGAGAAGAAGCGGTCGAGGCCGGATGCGAAGCGGTTGCGGGGCGGGGTGTCGGTCTGCTGGGCGCTCACCGAAGGAGTTTACAGAACGCTGGGAGCGCGGCGCGTCGCCCTGGTAGGCCGGTCACCCGTCCGGCCGGGAGGCGCGGCCCACCCGGGCGCACCTCGGCACCTCCGGCAGGTGGTCGCGCTCTGCCGCCAGACCGACGGTGTTGGATGGTCGCGTGAACGAACGCCTGGACCGCGTGCGCATCGAAGCCGCCGTGCGCGAACTCCTCCTCGCCGTCGGTGAGGACCCGGACCGCCCCGAGCTCGAGCGCACGCCGGCCCGGGTCGCGGACTCCTACGTCGAGTTCTTCGCCGGCATCGGGGTCGACGCGACCGCGATCGCCCGGTCCGGAGCGGTGCACTCGGAGGACGGGGAGCGCGGGCAGCTCGTCGTCGTCCGCGACGTGCGGTTCCGATCGATGTGCGAGCACCACCTGCTGCCCTTCACCGGTGTCGCGCACCTGGCGTACGCGCCCGGGCAGCAGCTCATCGGACTCGGGACGCTGTCGCGCGTGCTCGATGCCGTCGCCTCGCGGCCGCAGCTGCAGGAGCGCCTGGGGGAGCAGGTCGCCGAGGCCGTGGCGGAGGGGCTCGACGCCGCCGGGGTGCTCGTCGTGCTCGACGCCATCCACCAGTGCGTGACCGCCCGCGGCGAGCGGCAGTCCGGGTCGTCGACGGTCACCGTGGCGGCGACCGGGACCCTGGCGGACGCGGCGGGGCGGGCCGAGGCGATCGCGCTGATCGGGGCGGGCGTCGGCGCTGCCGCTGGTACCGGGCACGACCACGCAGCCGACCACGGGGCGGACGCGTGACGAGCGAGCAGCGCACCCCGAGCCTCTCGGCCGACCGACCGGGCTGGGTCGTGCCGGACCTGCGCGACCCGGTCCGCACCATCGGTCGGCGCACCTTCGACTTCGACCACCGCATCGCCGTCATGGCGATCGTGAACCGCACACCGGACTCGTTCCACGACGAGGGCGCCACCTTCGCGCTCGACCGCGCCGTCGAGGCCGCCGTCCGCGCAGCCGAACAGGGGGCGGACTGGGTCGACATCGGCGGGGTGAAGTTCGCGCCCGGCCCGGAGCTGTCCGCCGAGGACGAGATCGACCGGGTCCTGCCGGTCGTGTCACAGCTCGCCGAGCAGTCCGACGTCGTGATCTCGGTCGACACGTTCCGGCCCGAGGTCGCGGCGGTGACGATCGCCGCCGGCGCCAGCGTCGTCAACGACACCACCGGCCTGTCTGACCCGCGGATGGCGTCCGTGGTCGCGGACTCCGACGCGACCATCGTCATCACGCACTCGACCGCGCCACCGCGCCAGGAGCTGCCGACGCCCCCGACGTACGACGACGTGACCGGCTCGGTCGTGGACTTCCTGCGCGAGCGGGTGGACCGGGCGCTCGCCGCGGGCATCCCGGAGTCGCGGATCGTGGTCGACCCCGGGCACGACCTCAACAAGAACACCGTGCACACGCTCGAGCTGACCCGGCGGCTGCCCGAGGTCGTCGCGCTCGGCTACCCGGTGCTCGCCGCGGTGTCGAACAAGGACTTCGTGGGGGAGTCCCTCGGGCGCCCCCGCGGTTCGCGGCTGTCCGGGTCGCTGGCCGCCGCCACCGTCAGCGCGATGCTCGGGGCCCGGATCGTCCGGATGCACGACGTCGTCGAGAGCGTCGACGCGATGCGCATGGTCGAGGCCGTCCTCGGCTGGCGCGAGCCCCTGGAAGCGAGGCACAACACGTGACCGTCCTGCCCCCGTCGATCGCGGACCTGTCCGACGACGACCTGCTCGACCACTACACGGACGGCGTGCCGGACGGCCCCTGGCTGCGCGTGAACTTCGTGGCCACGCTCGACGGCTCGGCTTCGGCATCGGGTCGCACCGCATCGCTCGGCGGCGATGACGACCTGCGCGTGTTCGACCTGCTCCGCCGCGTGGCCGACGTGGTGCTCGTCGCCGCGGGCACCGTGCGTGACGAGGAGTACGGGCCGATGGTGCTGCGCGACGAGGACGTCGCGTGGCGTCGGGAGCACGGCATGCCGGACCACCCGGTGTTCGCGATCGTCACGAACTCCGGGTCGCTGGACGCGTCCTCGCGGGTGTTCACCGAGGCGCCGGTGCGGCCGGTCGTGCTGACCTCGGCGGACGGGGCCGCGTCGTCGTCCGGACGGGCCCTGGCGTCGGTCGCCGACGTGGTGGAGTGCGGTCCCGCCGCTGTCGACGTGGGTGCGGTGCGGGACGCCCTGGCTGCTCGGGGCCTCGACCGGATCCACTGCGAGGGCGGGCCGTCGTTCCTGGGGGCGCTCGTCGCGGCGGACGCGGTCGACGAGCTGACGCTGACGATCGACCCGTCGCTCGAGGGCGGCGAGGGACCACGGATCGCGACGGGTTCGTCGCCGGAGCTCCGGCGGATGCGGCCGGTGCACGTGCTGCTCGGCGACGGCGGGGTGCTCCTGACGCGGTGGGTGCGTGCGCGGTAGGTGCCGGCGCGCGTGCTGGTGCGGCTCGCGTGGCCGAGCCTCGGCGTGGCGGACGAGACTCGCGGCGCGTGGCCCGAGTCTTGTCCGCCTGGCCGAGTCTCGCGGCGGCTAGGGTCGGGCGTGTGATCGACGTCGTGGTGTCCGGGGTCCTGTTCGACATGGACGGGACGCTCGTCGACTCGACCACCGTGGTCGAGGCCGCGTGGAGCCGCTTCGGCGCCGAGCACGGCATCGACCCGGCCGAGATCCTCGGGTTCTCGCACGGTCGGCAGACGATCGACACCGTGCAGCGCTTCCTGCCGCACCTGACGCCCGACGAGCAGCGCGTGATCGTCGACACGATGATCGCCGCCAAGATCGACTACACCGAGGGGATCGTCGAGGTGCCGGGCGCCGGGGCCTTCGTGCAGCGCCTGGTCGACGCAGGCGTGCCCGTCGCCCTCGTGACCAGCGCCCCTCGGGAGCTCGCGGTGAAGCGGATGATCGCAGCCGGCGTGCCCGTCCCCGAGGCCCTCGTACCGTCGGAGGACGCCGAGCGCAGCAAGCCGCACCCCGAGGGGTACCTGCGCGGCGCCGCCCTGCTCGGGGTCCCGGCCGACCGCTGCCTGGCGTTCGAGGACGCCCCCGCCGGGGTGGAGGCCGCCGTCGCCTCCGGCGCGACCACCGTCGTCGTCTGGACGCTCGAGGCGCCGGTCACCGCGGGGCTGCCGCGCATCGCGGGGTACGACGGACTCGAGGTCACGCGCGAAGGATCCGCTTTCCGCATCCGGGGCTGAACGCCGGCTCCGGACTGCGAACACCTCCAGCCGCACCCGACGACCGTGGAGTCCGCGGTCGGAACCCTCGACCGCTGGTGCGGCCGGACGATCCCGGCCCGGAGAAGGAGCGACCATGGCAGCCCTCGACGGCAAGAAGATCCTCGTCATCGCGACGAACTACGGCGTGGAGCAGGACGAGATCGTCGTCCCCACCGACCAGCTCCGTGAGCGCGGCGCGGACGTGACCGTCGCCGGTCAGGAGTCCGGCTCGATCGAGACCCTCGTCGGCGACAAGGACCCGGGCAAGTCGGTGTCCGTCGACACCACCATCGGCAGTGTCGACGGCGCCGGTGACTACGACGCGCTCGTGGTCCCCGGTGGCACGATCAACGCGGACACCATCCGCCAAGACTCCGACGCGGTCGCGCTCGTCAAGGCGTTCGCCGAGGCCGGCAAGCCCGTCGCGGCGATCTGCCACGGCCCGTGGACCCTCATCGAGGCCGGTGTCCTGCAGGGCAAGACCATCACCTCGTTCCCCTCGCTGCAGACCGACGTCCGCAACGCCGGTGCCGAGTGGGTCGACCAGGAGGTCCAGGTCGACGGCGGCCTGATCACCTCGCGCAACCCCGACGACCTGCCGGCCTTCGTCGACGCGATCGAGCAGGCGCTCACCGCCTGACGCACCGACCCCTCCGCAACACGCAACGTGGGCGGTTCCTCGCAGCGGAATGACGCTGCGAGGAACCGCCCACGTTGCGTTTCGCGGGACCGCGAGCGGAAGCGGGGCGGGGCTCAGCGCGCGACCGGACGGGCCGTCCGCAGGACCGCGGGACCGAGGGCGAGCACGCCGTCGGACTCGGGGTCGCAGCGCACACCGCCCCGCCCGCGCATCGCCCGGAAGGCGCCGGGAGCCACCTCGTGGTCCATCCACGCGCACGGGTTCGCCGGGCGGTACCCCCGGAACAGCACGGGCTCCTCGCGGGGCACCTGGAGCGAGAACGGCTCGCCCCGGAGCGCCTCGACGTCGGCGCCGCGGAGGACCACGTTGCGCCGGGTCGCAGCGGGGTCGACCGTCGTGCCGAGCGCGCGCCCGACGTCCTCGAGGCCCTCCACACCGATCACGGTGACCGTGGCGTGCACGTGCGCCCGGGCGGCGAAGTACCGGTCGCCGACGATGCCGAGGCCGGCCCGCACCGCGACCCGGTCGCGCAGCTCCGGCCCGTCCGCGGGGAGCGCCCCGTCCGCCGGCCGCCCCTCGTAGCGGTGCCGCGGGGACACGAGCAGCACCACCACCTCGACGTCGGTGCGGTACGGCAGGTCGGCGGGCCCGGCCACGTCGTCGACGGAGGTCACGGTGCCCACGGTAGTCGCGCCTCCCGACCGACCCCGCTCACCACCCGCCCCCGCTCGACCGACCCGCCCGCCGCCCGCCGCTGCCGTGTCCGATTCCCGCCAGTGCCTGTCGGTCGCCCGTGCCAGGCTGGCCGCGTGACCGACCCCGCACCGCCAGAGGCCCACCGCGCCGCGCTCCACGCCGAGCGGTACCGCGCCGTCGCCTCGCGGGACGCCCGCTTCGACGGGCAGTTCGTCACCGCCGTGCACTCCACCGGCATCTACTGCCGCCCGAGCTGCCCCGCCCGCACCCCGCGGACCGAGGGCGTGACGTTCTACCGGACGAGCGCCGCCGCCCACCTCGCCGGGTTCCGCGCGTGCAAGCGCTGCCTGCCCGAGGCGTCGCCCGGCAGCCCCGAGTGGGACCTCCGCGAGGACGTCGCCGGCCGCGCCGTCCGACTCGTCCTCGACGGGGTCGTCGAGCGGGAGGGTGTGCCCGGCCTCGCCGCACGCGTCGGCTACTCCGAGCGGCAGCTGGGGCGAATCCTGACCGAGGAGCTCGGTGCCGGACCGAAGGCCCTCAGCCGCGCCCACCGCGCCCAGACGGCGCGCACGCTCCTGACCTCGTCCGACCTGCCCGTCGCCGACGTCGCCTTCGCCGCGGGGTTCACCAGCGTCCGCCAGTTCAACGACACGGTGCGCGAGGTCTTCGCCCTCACCCCCACCGAGCTCCGTGCCCGACGGACGGCCGCGCCGACGACCGCCGACGACGGCTGGCTGCACGTCCACCTGCCCGCCCGACCGCCGTTCGACCTGCAGGGCATGCTCGACTGGCACGCGCTCCACGCCCTGCCCGGGCTCGAGCACGTCGACCGCGACGCGACGGGGCGGGTCACCGCGTACGGTCGCCTGCTCACCCTGCCGGGAGGCCCGGCCCGCTTCACCGCCTCGGCCCCCGTCCCCGGCACGGCCGGTTCGGGCGCGGGGCGCCCCGGACTCGCCCTCCGCGTCCGGCTCACCACGCTCTCCGACCTCCCGACGCTCGTGGCGAGGGTGCGTGCCCTGTTCGACCTCGACGCCGATCCGGTCGCGGTCGACGCCGTCCTCGGCACCGATCCCGTCCTCGCCCCGGCCGTCGCCCGCGTCCCGGGCATCCGGCTGCCGGGCGCGGTCGACGCGCACGAGGTCGTCTTCCGCACCCTCATCGGCCAACAGGTCTCCGTCGCCGCCGCCCGGACCGCGCAGACCCGGCTCGTGACGGCGCTGGGCGAGGCGGTGGACCCGGCGCTGGCCGAGGGCGGCCTGCTCTTCCCGACCGCCACGGTGATCGCCGACAGCGGGCACGAGGTCCTCCGCGGCCCGGCCGCCCGCGTCGACACGATCCTGCGCGTCGCGGGCGCGCTCGCCGACGGGTCGCTCGTCGTCGACGGCGGACAGTCGCTCGCGGACCTGCGCGCCGGGCTCCTCGCGGTGAAGGGCATCGGACCCTGGACCGCCGACTACGTGGCCCTGCGGGTGCGGCACCACCCCGACGTCTTCCTGCACAGCGACCTCGCGGTACGCAACGGTGCACAGGAACTCGGGCTGCCCGGTGGCGTGCGCGAGCTCTCCCTACGGTCGGAGCAGGTGGCGCCGTGGCGGAGCTACCTGACGATGCACTGCTGGCGTCCGATCGTCGACCGCGCGAGCGCGACGGCCGAGGCGGCGGCAGCCACGACGAACCACCAGGAGGACGAACGATGACCCCAACGACGACGACGACGGGACGGCCGGCCGGGACCGACACGGCGACCCTGCAGACGCTGGACACCCCCGACGGGCCGTTCTCGGTGCTCGAGGACGGCGAGGGGCGCGTGCTCGCCTCCGGGTGGACCGACGACCCCGCGCGGCTGCTCGGGCGGTTGGCCGTCCGGCACCGGCCGGAGCGGGTCACCGAGGGGCGGGTCGCCGCGGCCGACGCGGTCGACGCCTACTACGCGGGCGAGGTCGAGCACGCGATGCAGGTGCCGGTCCGGCAGCACGGTACGGAGCTCTTCACGGAGGGCTGGCGGCAGCTCCGCGCGGTCCCGGCGGGCACCGTCCTGACGTACACCGAGCTCGCGGCCGCGATGGCCCGGCCGGACGCCGTGCGGGCGGCGGCGAGCGTCTGCGCACGGAACGCCCCCGCACTCTTCGTGCCGTGCCACCGGGTGCTCCGCTCGGACGGTACCCTCGGCGGCTTCGCCTGGGGGCTCGACGTGAAGCGCTCGCTCCTCGAGCGGGAGTCGGTCGGCGTCACCGCACTCGTGTGACACCGGTCCGTTCGGCACGACCCATGTGACCGCGGCCGGTCGGCCGGTCGGGTGCTGGAGCGCTCCCCCTCATTGCGGGTGGTGACGGGCGAGACCCGGGCTGCCATGCTCGGGGTACCGACCCGCACGGTCCGTCCCGAGGACCCGACGCAGCGCCGTCGCACCACCTCGTGAGGACCCATGCCCCGATCGACGCACCCCGACCAGCACCCCCCCTTCCGGCGGGGCACCCGACCACGTCGACCGCACGGTGGTGTCCGCCGACGGGACCCCCATCGCGGTCTCCGAGACCGGTTCCGGTCCGGCGCTCGTGGTGGTCGGCGGCGCGTGGGACCACCACGGCACCCCGGCGGTCGACAAGATCGTCGCGGCACTGCGGGACGGCTACCGGGTCGTCACGTACGACCGCCGCGGTCGTGGCGCGAGCGGCGACACCGCGCCCTGGTCGATCGACCGTGAGGTCGAGGACCTCGCGGCCGTCGTGGCCTCGGTGGACGGGCCGGTCGACGCCGTCGGCTCCTGCGTCGGGGCCGGCGTGGTGCTCCGCGGGCTCGCGGCCGGCGTGCCGTTCGGTCGGGCCGTGCTCTGGGAGCCGCCGTACCGCGCCACGGTCGACCCGCACGGCGACGACGTCCTGTTCGCCGACTTCCTCGACGGTCACGTCGCCGCCGGGCGTCGGGCGCAGGCGGTCCGCGCGTTCCTGTCCCGCGTGCTCGGCGTCCCGATCCCGTTCATCGCCGCCGCACGGCTGAAGCCGGGGCTGTGGCGGGCGCTCCTCGCCGACGCGCACGTCCTGGCGCGGGACGTCCGCGTGCTCAACGGCCTGTCCGTACCGGAGCGCGTGGTCGCCTCGATCGGGGTGCCGGTGCTCGTCGCGTCCGGCGACGGCGACCCCGAGTGGATGCGCGGTGCGGCCGCTGCCCTTGCCGAGGCGCTGCCGGGGTCGCACCACCTCGTCGTCGCCGGGCAGGCGCACGTGCCCGACGCGCGCGTGCTCCGCGACCTCGTGGACCGCTTCGCCGAGGTCCCCGCCGCGGAGTGAGGTCCGGCGGTCGTCCGTGCGAGAGGATGAGGACGTGACTGCTCCCCGCCTCGGCCTGCTGCTCGACGTCGACGGACCCATCGCGAGCCCGGTGACCCGGACGATCGCGATCCCCTCGATCGTGGCGGACCTCGTCGCGCTCGCCGCCGAGGGCGTCCCGATCGTCTTCAACACGGGCCGGAGCGACGCGTTCATCCGGCAGGAGGTCGTCGGTCCGCTCCTCGACGGCGGTCTGGCTGCCGGCGGTCGGGTGCACGCCGTGTGCGAGAAGGGCGCGGTGTGGTGCTCGATCGGGCCGCAGTACGAGGGCGGGATGAGCGACCTCGCGATCGCCGAGGACCTCGCCCTGCCGCGGGACTTCGCCGACGAGATGCGCGAGCTCGTCCGTGCCGAGTACGCCGACCTGGTGTTCTTCGACGAGACGAAGCACGCGATGGTGTCGATCGAGCAGCTGGTCGAGGTCCCGAACGCCGCCTACCTCGCCCGCCAGGCCGAGTTCGACGCGAAGGCGATGGCGGCGCTCGAGCGACGGGGCCTCGGCGTCCGCCGGCTCGACGACGTCCGGCCCGACGCCGACGGCGCCGTGCAGTGGCGCGTCGACCCGACGATCATCTCGACCGACGTGGAGTCGGACCGGTCGGGCAAGGACATGGGTGCCGAGCGCGCGCTCGAGCTGCTCGCGCAGGACGGCGAGCTGCCCGTGACCTGGCGGACCGTCGGCGACTCGCGCAGCGACTACGCGATGGCGGACTGGCTGCACGCGAACGGGCACGACGTCGCGCACGTCGACGTGCGTCCTGCCGACGGGGTGCCCGCGACGCCGTACCCGGTGCTGACGGCGCCCGACGGCGTGATCCACGACGAGGCGGGCGCACGCTTCCTGGCGGACTGGCGCCGCGGGGCCTGACCCGCACCGCGGTCCGGGTGCGCCGTCCTGCCGGGCCGGCACCGGGCCTCCCGGCCGTCGACCCGCCGGTCACACACTTTGCGAGCCGGGGTGGTACACCAGTACCCTCACGGGGTCCACCGCCAGCCGACGACGGGATCCCCCATGGCACCACCCCTGCGCATCAAGTCGATCGAGGCCTCCCTCGCCGACTCCGAGGAGCAGGGCCGCTCCCTCAAGCGGTCCCTGAAGACCTTCGACATCGCCGCGATGGGCATCGCGGTCGCCGTCGGCGCCGGCATCTTCTCGGTCGGGGCGAACGCCGCCGCGAACTTCGCCGGGCCGAGCGTCATCCTGTCGTTCCTGCTCGCCGCCGTCACGTGCGGCCTGGCGATCATGTGCTACGCCGAGTTCGCCTCGACCATCCCGGTCGCGGGCTCCGCGTACACCTTCACGTACGCGACCATGGGCGAGCTGCTCGCCTGGATCGTCGGCTGGGACCTCATCCTCGAGACCCTCACCGCGAGCGCCGTCATCGCGAAGTACTGGGGCATCTACCTGAGCACCGCGTTCGGGGTGTTCGGCATCGACCTGCCGTCGACGATCCAGCTCGGCCCGATCGGCTTCACCTGGGGGCCGGTCCTCATCGTCGGTGTCTTCACGGTGCTGCTCGCCTTCGGCACGCGCCTGTCGTCCCGCGTCTCCGCCGTCATCACGGTCATCAAGGTCGCGATCGTCGTCTTCGTGATCGTCGCCGGCGCGTTCTTCGTCAAGGCCGCGAACTTCACCCCGTTCGTTCCCCCGGCCGAGCCGTCGAAGGGCGCCGAGGGCGGCGTGCTGACGCAGTCGCTCGTGTCCTTCGTCACCGGTCAGGCGCCCGCGCAGTACGGCGTCTTCGGCCTGCTCGCCGCGGCGTCGCTCGTGTTCTTCGCGTTCATCGGCTTCGACGTCGTCGCGACCAGCGCCGAGGAGACCGAGAACCCGCAGAAGACGCTCCCGCGGGGCATCTTCATCGGCCTCGGCATCGTGACCCTGCTCTACGTCGGTGTCAGCATCGTCATCACCGGCATGGTGTCCTACCAGCGCCTGGCCCAGGAGGACGCGCCGTCCCTCGCCTCGGCGTTCGACATCGTCGGACTGCCGTGGGCCGCGGGCATCATCGCCATCGGTTCGCTCATCGGCCTGACCACCGTCGTCATGGTGCTGCTGCTCGGCCTGTCCCGCATCGTGTTCTCGATGAGCCGCGACGGCCTGCTGCCGCGCTGGTTCTCGAAGACGAACCCGAAGACGCAGACCCCGGTCCGGGTGCAGGTCGTCGCGGGCGTCGTCGTCGCGTTCATCGCCGGGTTCACCGCGGTCGACAAGCTCGAGGGCATGATCAACATCGGCACGCTGTCGGCGTTCGTCCTGGTGTCGATCGGCATCGTCGTGCTCCGGAGGACCCGCCCCGACGCACCGCGTGCCTTCCGGGTGCCGTGGGTGCCGGTGCTGCCGATCCTGTCGGCCGTGCTGTGCTTCTGGCTCATGCTCAACCTCGAGGTCGAGACCTGGCTGCGGTTCATCGTCTGGCTGGCGATCGGCTTCACGATCTACTTCGGCTACAGCCGTCGGCACAGCCGGGTGGGCAAGGGCCTGCAGTAGCGGCCGCTCGCTGCTCCGAACCACGGAACCGACGTCGAACCAGCTCCCGGGGCTGGTTCCACGTCGGTTCCGTGGTTCGTCGGCTACGCGCCCACGGCGAGCGCGACGCCGAAGCCGAGCATCACGACGGCGACCAGGCCGTCGAAGACCCGCCAGGTCGTCGGCTGCGCGAACAGCGGGCGCAGCAGCCGGCCGCCGTACCCGAGCGCACCGAACCACACGCAGCTCGCCGCGACCGCGCCGACGGTCCACCACCAGCGGTCCTCGGGGCCCTGCTGGTTCGCCACCGACCCGAGGAACACGAGGGTGTCGAGGTACACGTGCGGGTTCGCCCACGTGAACACGAGCATGGTCAGGACGGCCGTCCGCAGCGACGGCACCGGTACGGCCGACCGGACGGGAGGCACGGCCCGCGTCCGCCCCGCCGGCTCCGGTCCGTCGGTCGCGTGCCCGGGCGCGCCCACCGCCGACGCGGCGGCGGCCGGCACCACCACACCGTCGTCCGCGGCGTCCTCCTCGACCCGCATGACGTCGCCCGACGGCCGCAGCGCCCGCCGTGCGGCGAGCACGCCGTAGACCACGAGGAACGCCGCCCCGACGAACCGGACCACCACGAGCGCCGCCGGGAACCGTTCGACCACGACCCCGACGCCGAGCACCCCGGCGACGATGAGGACCGCGTCCGACACCGCGCACACGACGACCGCGGCGGTGACGACCCGGACGGAGGCGCTCACGGCCAGCCGGAGCAGGTACGTGTTCTGCACGCCGATCGCGACGATCAGGGCGAGGCCGGTGCCGAGTCCGGCGAGCAGGGGGAGCAGTGCGGTCACGGTCTCGACGCTAGGCACGGCCCGACCTGCAGTCCAGCTCACGTTGCTGCAGCGTCGTAAGCTGCGCTGCATGCTCCGTCTGCAACGCGACCACCTCGAGACCCTCCTGGCCGCGGTCGACCACGGGACCCTCGACGCCGCGGCGCGGGCGCTCGCGATCACCCCCTCGGCGGTCTCGCAGCGCATCAAGGCGATGGAGCAGCAGCTCGGACGGGTGCTCCTCCAGCGCACCACCCCGGTGGCGCCGACCGCCGACGGCGAGGTCGTCCTGCGGCACGCACGGCAGGCACGTCTGCTCGACGACGAGACCGCCCGGGCGCTCGGAGCCGTCGGGGGCGCGGACGGCCCGGCGGTGCCGTCGATCCCGCTCGCGGTCAACGCCGACTCGCTCGGCACGTGGTTCCTCGAGGCCCTCGCCCTCGTGCGGGCCGACACCGAGGTCGTGTTCGACCTGCACCGGGAGGACCAGGACCGCACGGCGGAGCTCCTCCGGGCGGGCACCGTGATGGCCGCGGTCACGGCGGAGGCGGACCCGGTGCAGGGGTGCTCCTCGGTCCCGCTCGGCGTCGACCGGTACCGGGCCGTCGCATCACCGGCGTTCGTCGACCGCTACCTCGCCGGCGCCGACACCGAGCGTCGGATGACCGACCGGCTCGACCGGGTCCCGCTCGTCGACTACGACCGCGACGACGACCTGCAGCAGGGGTACCTCCGCCGGGTGCTCGGTCACGCTCCTCGCGGTCCGCGGCACTTCGTCCCGACCTCGGCCGACTTCGCCCGCGCGGTGTCGCTCGGCTTCGGCTGGGGGATGCTGCCCGAGGCCCAGTGCCTCGCGGGCCTGCGCACCGGGGAGCTCGTCGAGCTCACGCCGGGCCGTCGTGCGGACGTGGCGCTCTGGTGGCAGCGGTGGAACCTGGCGTCGCCCCTGCTCGAGCGGGTCACCGACGCAGTCCGCACCACCGCCCGCGAGCGGCTCCACCCGCCGGCCTGAGGCGGGTCAGGCGGTCGCGCGCCAGCGGAGCCCGTCGACGAGCAGGCCGACCAGGTGCTGGCTCTGCTCGGTCGTCGGCGCCCCGTGGCAGAGGTCGGCGACGGCACGCAGCAGCTGCCCCGCATCGAGGTCGTTCCGGATGCTCCCCGCCGCCGACGCGGCGTCGAGCAGCTCGGTGAGCGCGCCCCCGAGTCGGTCGATGAACCACGGGTGCAGCCCCTCGAACGCCGGGTCGCCGGACTGCAGCGCGGCGGCGAGCCCGCGCTTCGTGGCGACGAACCCGGTGAAGCGCCGGAGCCAGAGCGCGAGCGCCTCGTCCGGCGCGTGGGCGGCACGGAGCTCGTCGGCGGCGTCCGCGCACTCCTCGACGGCCTGGCGGAAGACCGCGACGACGAGGTCCGAGCGCTGGGGGAAGTGCCGGTACAGCGTGCCGACGCCGACGCCGGCACGATCGGCGACGACCTTCGCCGGGGCGTCCACCCCCTGGTCGGCGAAGACCTCGCGGGCGGCGTCGACCAGGGCGTCCAGGTTGCGGCGGGCGTCAGCGCGCACGGGTCCTCCGATCGGGGGTTGCAGAAACGGAAAGCCGTTCCGTATCCTTCCGGAAGAGCGTTCCGCTTTGGACCACGATACCGCGACGGGCCCCGGGACGCCACCGACAGGAGGCACCACATGCAGTACCGCACCCTCGGCCGGACCGGCATCCAGGTCAGTCCCCTCGCGCTCGGCGCCATGATGCTCGGCACCGACGGGAGCATCGGCAACGGCGACGAGCAGGACTCCGTCCGCATCGTCCACCGCGCGCTCGACGCCGGCATCAACCTCATCGACACCGCCGACCGCTACTCGCAGGGCGGCTCCGAGGTCCTGGTCGGCAAGGCGATCAAGGGCCGCCGCGACCAGGTCGTCCTCGCCACGAAGTTCAACGGCCCGATGGGCACCGACCCGAACCGGCGCGGGAACTCCCGGCGGTGGATCACCGCCGCGGTCGAGGAGTCGCTCCGCCGGCTGCAGACCGACCACATCGACCTCTACCAGGCACACCGGCCGGACGACACGGTCGACCTCGAGGAGACGCTCTCGGCGCTCACGGATCTGGTCCGGAGCGGCAAGGTGCGGGCGATCGGCTCGTCGGACTTCCCGGCCTCGATGCAGGTCGAGGCGCAGTGGACCTCGGAGCGTCGGGGACTCGAGCGCTTCCGGTCCGAACAGCCGACGTACTCGATCCTCAACCGCGGCATCGAGCGCGAGGTCCTGCCGGTCGCGCAGCGGTACGGCATGGGCACCCTCGTGTGGAGCCCGCTCGCCGGCGGCATGCTGACCGGGCGCTTCCGGCGCGGGCAGGAGAGCGACCTGGCCCGGGTCGGCATGTTCCGGCACAACCGCGACGAGCGGCGGATCGAGGCCGTCGAGCAGGTCGCCGCGCTGTCCGCGGACACGGGCATCCCGATGACGCACCTCGCGCTGTCCTTCGCGATCGCGCACCCCGGCGTGACGAGCGCGCTCATCGGGCCGCGGTCGATGGAGCAGCTCGAGGACCTGCTCGCCGCCGCCGACGTCACGCTGACGGACGAGGTCCTCGACCGGATCGACGCGATCGTCCCGCCGGGGGCCGACGTCTCCCGCCTCGACCAGCAGTACGAGCCGCCGGCGCTCCTCCGCCCCGAGCTCCGCCGTCGCCCGATGGCCGAGCGCCCCGCCGCCGTCTGACCCCGTCCCCCTCCGCAGAACGCAACGTCGGCGGTTCCTCGCAGCGCCATCCCGCTGCGAGGAACCGCCGACGTTGCGTCTTGCGGGATCCCGCAAGAAGCGGCGGGACCGTGCCGACTTCTCCGGGGGCAGGCGCGGAGCCGGTCGGTCGGCTCGTAGTGTTCGGGACGACCGACGGCGACGGGCCGTCGACGCACGACCGCTCCGACACACCGAACACCGCGACCGCACCCTCGGTCGCGGACCCCGGCGTGGGCCTCGAAGCCCCGCCGGATGCGACCCTCCGGGGTCCGACCCATGTCGCCACAGCCGCCGACGCCCGTCTCGCGTTCCACCGGCGTCCCTGCCCGCGGCCCGCGAGTCTCTCCCGACCCGACTGGAGACCCGCATGTCCGCACCCACGGACGTCCGTCGCTCGCGCACGGACGCCAGCAAGCACGACGCCAGCAAGCACGACGTCAGCAAGCACGACGTCAGCAAGCACGCCGTCAGCACGCACGCCGCCGACCAGCACGCCGCCACCGTTGCGCCGCCGACCCCGGTGCCGGCCCGCCGCAGCGTCCCGCCGCAGTCGCCCGACGTCCCGGCCCTGCTGCCCGGCAGCGACGTCGGCACGGCGCTCCCGCAGCAGCTCGTCACCCGCGACCGCGACCGAGCACGTCGTCGCCGCGCCTCCGTGCAGGTGCCGAACGTGCGCCCGCGCTCCGAGAGCCGCGCGCACAGCCCCGTCATGGTGCTCATCGTGCTCGTCGCCACGCTCGGCGTGATGGCGTACGCCGTGTTCCTGCTCGACCCCGCGAACCGCGGCGACTTCCTGCCCTACGGGCTCGTGATCGTGGCGGAGAGCGTGCTCGTCGGCCAGGCCCTGCTGTCGATGTGGACGATCCTGTCCGGTGGTGCCGACCCCCGCGACTTCGCCTTCCACCAGACGCAGGACACCCTGTTCGACCGCGACGCGATCAGCCACGACGGGCTCGCCGACCAGCCGCACCGCTGGCCGATGCACGTCCGCGGGCAGCAGGTCGAGGTCGACGTCTTCATCACGGTGTACGGCGAGGAGCTGTCGAAGATCGCTGCGACCGTGCAGGCCGCCGTGGCGATGCGCGGCGAGCACCGCACGTGGGTGCTCGACGACGGCCGGAGCGACGAGGTGCAGGCGCTCGCCGCCGAGCTCGGCGCCCGGTACGTCCGCCGCCTGTCCTCGCACGGGGCCAAGGCCGGCAACATCAACCACGCCCTGACGCTGGCGAAGGGCGACTACTACGCGGTGTTCGACGCCGACTTCGTGCCGGCACCGGACTTCCTGTTCGAGACCGTCCCGTTCTTCGCCGACGACTCGATCGCGTTCGTGCAGACGCCGCAGACCTACGGCAACCTGCACAACCTCGTCTCCCGCGGCGCCGGCTACATGCAGACGGTGTTCTACAAGTTCATCCAGCCCGGCCGGAACCGCTTCAACGCCGCGTTCTGCGTCGGCACGAACGTCATCTTCCGCCGCAGTGCGATCGACGACATCGGCGGGATGCACACCGACTCGAAGTCCGAGGACGTCTGGACCAGCCTGATGCTCCACGAGCGCGGCTGGAAGTCGGTCTTCATCCCGATGACCCTGGCCGTCGGCGACGCGCCGGAGACGATCGAGGGCTTCACCAAGCAGCAGCTGCGCTGGGCCACGGGCGGCTTCGAGATCCTGCTCACGCACTTCCCGTTCAACCCGGAGCACCGGCTGACGATGGACCAGCGCCTGCAGTACCTCGTCACCGCGAGCTTCTACCTGACGGGCATCGTCCCCGGGCTGCTGCTCCTCGTGCCGCCGCTCGAGATCTACTTCGACCTCCGCCCGATGAACCTGTCGATCGGCGCCGGCGAGTGGGTCCTGTTCTACCTCGGCTTCTACTTCACGCAGGTCCTGCTCGCGTTCTACGCCCTCGGGTCCTTCCGGTACGAGACGCTCCTGCTCGCCGCGGTGTCGTTCCCGATCTACGCGAGCGCGCTCTGGAACGTGCTGTGCGGCAAGGAGCAGGCGTGGCACGTGACCGGCGCCGACCGTGGCAGGACCCCGTCGCCCTTCAACTTCATCGTGCCGCAGGTCCTCGTCTTCGTCTTCCTCACGCTGACGAGCGTGGTCGCCGTCTGGCGTGACCTCGGCAACGGGCAGCTGACGCTCGCCACCGCCTGGAACATCACGAACACGCTCGTCTTCGCCGCCTTCATCGTCGCGGCGTTCCGCGAGCAGGCCCGGAACCGCGTCGCCGACCGCGCGCAGACCCCCGGCGAGGCGGTCCACCCGGCGACCCCGTTGGCGCAGGCCCCGGCCAGCCCCGTCCGGACGACCGTCGTCCGGCCCGACACCCTCGAACCCCAGCGCGCCGCGATCGCCGGCGTCGCGATGCAGGACGGACACCGCGCATGACCTGGACCAACCGACTCCGACTGTTCGGCGGCCTCGTGGTCGTGCTCGTGATCGTCGCCGCCTGCACGCTCGTCTTCAACCAGCGCCAGAGCGCCGTCGCGAGCACCTCCGCCGCGATCGCCGCCCAGGAGTACGCCGTGGGCACCGACTACGGCGGAACGGTCACCGAGGAGTACGTCGAGGAGGGCGACTCGGTCACGAAGGGCGCGAAGCTCCTGCAGGTGCAGAGCCTGCAGCTCGCGCAGGACATCCGGAAGGGCGTCGTCGGCGCGGACACGCAGACGAGCGCCTACGACATCGGCGAGGACGGCCTCATCACCTTCAAGGCCGAGGTCTCCGGCACGGTCGCGAAGGTCGACGTGAAGACCGGCGGCTACGTGCAGGCCGGCTCGGAGCTGGGCACCATCCACAAGGAGGACAGCCTCTTCGTCACCTCGACCTTCACCGTCACCGCGCGCGACTACGGCCGCATCCGCAACGGTGCCCAGGTCGACCTGCGCCTGCCCGACGACCGCACCGTCCGCGGCACGGTGCAGAGCGTCAGCGTCGAGACGAGCGACGACGGCCGGGCGAAGACCACCGTCGACGTGCAGAGCCCCGAGCTGTCCGCCTCGCCGTCCTCCGGCATCACGAGCCCCGGCACCCCCGTCGACGCCACGCTGCACCTGCGTGACGACGGTGCGCTCGCCGGCGTCTCGGACATGGTCCGCGACTTCTCCCGGCAGATCGGGCTGTAGCCGGTGCGTCGCCCCCACCGGACCGCAGGCCGCCCTGCGGGCGCTCGCCGCGCCTCCCGTCCGCTCCTGCTCGTCCCCGTGCTGACCGCCGTCGCCCTGCTCGCCAATGCGTGCACCGGGCCGGGAGGCGCGGATCACCCGACCTCGTCGGCCGCCGCCTCCGACGCGGCCACCACCACCGACGGGGCCGCCCAGGCGCGCGCGGTCGCCGCCCTGGGCGACGTGGCGACGTCGACGGTCGGCACGATGCGCCTGGCGGACGGGCTGACCCCGCCCACCAACCGCTGGTTCTCGGGACTCGTCTTCGGCGACGCCCCGCAGCCGGTGTTCCCCACGCCGATCTCGTGGCAGGTCACCGGCGGCGGCTTCGCCGCGGGGCTGCCGGACGTCACGGCCACCGAGAAGACGATCGCCGCCGGCGCGGTGCCGCAGGTCGGGTTCGACCTCGGTGCGACGAGCACGCTCGTGTCGGCGTACGACGCGGTCTCGGTGACCGTCGAGCACCGCGACGGCGACACGGTCCTCGGGCACTCGGTGGTCGCCGAGGGCTCGCCCCTCGTCACCTACACGGCCGCACGCGGCGAGACGATCACGGCCACGTCGCCGATGACCCCGACGGGCGACGACACGGCGACCCTGTCCGGCGGCGGGCGGACCTGGCAGGTCGTCGTCCGCGACGGGTCACTCGACACCACCGGGGTCACGCTGCGGCGGGGCGGCTCGGTGGTGCTGCTGCCGACGCCCGACGGCGCGTCGGCCGCGCAGGTCGCCACGCTCCGTGACGCCGCCCGGCCGCTCGGCGGGTCCAACCTCGAACGCCGCGCGTCGGGTGGGTCGCAGCGCACGACGCTGTCGTACGACTTCGCGGGCGGCGACGGCGTGCTCGTCCCGCAGCCCGGGCAGGGCACGACGGGCCTCCGGTGCACCGGACTCCGGGTCGCGACGCTGATGGGCCCGGCGCCGGTGTGCACGGGGACTGCACTGCGCTTCGCCGTCGACACCGTGATGCCCTCGGACCGGCTGGACCTGTCCGGGCTGTCGTCCGGCGAACGCGAGACCCTGGCGGCACAGGTCCGGGAGGACGCCGCGGAGGTCGATGCGTCGTCGTACGCCGCGGACACCTACGGCGGCGGCAAGGACCTGTACCGCGTCGCGACCCTGTACCGCCTGGCGGTGTCCCTCGGCCTCGACGACCAGGCCTCGGCACTCCGGACCTCGATCGTCGGCGAGCTCGACCAGTGGTTCGACCCGGCCGGCTGCGGGGACCGCACCGCGCGGTGCTTCCTCGCCGACCCCACCGTCCACGGTCTCGTCGGGCAGCAGGCGTCCTTCGGGTCCGACGAGTTCAACGATCACCACTTCCACTACGGGTACCTGCTGTCGGCGGCCGCGATGGTGGCGGACGGCGACGAGGGGCTCGTGTCCCGGTGGCGGACCGTCGCCGACCTCGTGGCCGCGGACATCGCCTCGCCCACCGCGACCGAGTCGTTCCCGGCGCTCCGCGTCTACGACCCGTACGCGCAGCACTCGTGGGCGTCCGGGTACTCGCCCTTCGCCGACGGCAACAACCAGGAGTCGTCGTCCGAGGCGGTCTCGGCCTGGAACGGTGTCGCCCGGTGGGGTGCGGTGTCCGGCTCGTCGTCCCTCGAGTCGACCGGCACCTGGCTGCTGTCCAACGAGGCGGCCTCCGCGCAGCGCGACGTGCTCGACCCGGACCTGTCGGCGTTCCCCGGGTTCACGCACCGCGTGGTCTCGCTGACCTGGGGCGGCAAGCGCGACCACGCCACCTGGTTCAGCGCGGCGGCGGCGGCCCCGGCGGGCATCGAGCTGATCCCGATGCCCGCGATGGCCGGCGAGTACGTCGGCGCCGGCGGGCAGCGGCAGATCCAGCGGGTGCTCGACGAGGCCGTGCCGGACGGTCGCTACGACGTGCAGTTCGGGGACTACCTGCTCATGTACCGGGCGCTCGGCGGGAAGGCCGAGGCGGCGGCGGCGCTGACGGCGGCGGAGCGGCTGCCGGACGCGGTGATCGACTCGGCGAACACCCGGTCGTACCTGCTGGCCTGGATCATGACCCGCGGCTGAGACCCCGGGACCCCGGGCCGCTGCTCCGCGCGGCCCGGGGTCCCGCTCGGACGTTCGCTTCGCGGACGGGCTGGGGTCCTGCTCGGGTGTGACGGCCTACCGTGCACGGCATGACCACGCGAGCCAAGACCGCCACCGCGCTGCTCGGCGCTGCCACCCTCGCCCTGCTCCTGACGGCGTGCGACCCCGGGGGCGCGCAGAACATCGACCCGGTGGGCAAGGTCCCCGGCGACCAGGAGAAGTCGCAGTCCGCCGACTGCGCGGTCGCCTCGAGCAACGCCGTCGACGCCATCGGTACCGCGGTGGGCCCGCACGACACCACCGACATCGCGAGCGTGGCCGAGGGTGACGGCGGCTGGTACCTGGCGGCGTCCATCGTCCCGTCGGACAGCAAGGACGCGAACGACGACGAGCTCACGATCTGGGCCACCACGTCGGACCCGACCGCCGAGGACTTCGACGGCACGATCTACGCGGTGAACCAGACGGCGAAGGAGGCCACCGCGGACGAGTCGCAGTCGGCATCGCCGGCGCCGAGCTCGTTCAGCGCCGACTCCGACGCCGCCAAGCGCGCCGAGAGCTGCGCCGTCGAGGCCGCCGACCGCTGAGGCACCGCAGCCGCTGAGCCGCTGAGCCGCTGAGCGCTCGTTGCCGGTCCGTCAGCTCTGGCAGCGCGGGCACCAGTAGGTGTCCCGCAGGGTGAGTTCGGAGTCGCCGAGCTCACCGCGCCGCACCGGCGTGCCGCAGCGGAGGCACGGCTTGCCCGCCCGGCCGTAGACCCAGAACCGCCGCCCCGGGCGGTCAACGCCCGTGGTCACGCGGTGGCTCCGGTCGCGGTTCGTCGTGATGAGCCGGCTGGCGAGCGCGATCACCCGCGCCGGGTCCTGCACCTGGCCGACCGGTCGCGTCGGCAGGACGCCGCGGAGGAAGCAGAGCTCGTTCCGGTAGACGTTGCCGAGGCCCGCGAGCACGCGCTGGTCGAGCAGGGCGAGCCCGATCGGCCGCTCGGGGTCGGCGGTCAGGTTGGCGAGTGCCACGTCGGCGTCCCAGTCGGGGCCGAGCAGGTCCGGCCCGAGGTGTCCGACGACCTCGGACTCCTGGTCGCGGGGGACGACCTCGAGCACCCCGAGTGTGAACCCGACAGTCGAGACGTCTGCCGCGTCGAGGACCACACGCGCCTGGTGGGTCGGCCGTCGCCAGCGCTCCCCGGGGGCGTAGACGTCCCACCGGCCCTCCATCTTGAGGTGCGAGTGCACCGTGAGGTCGCCGATGCGGTGCAGCAGGTGCTTCCCGCGCGGCACGACCTCGTCGACGGTGCGGCCGACCAGGTCGAGCGTCGCGAACGCGGGGACGCGGAAGTCCGACCGGGTCAGGACCTTGCCGGCCAGCGCCTCGTGCAGACGTCGGGCGGCGCGGAAGACGGTGTCACCCTCGGGCACGGCGCACCTCCGTCCGTCGTCGTGCGTCCCGCTCGTCCGGTCGGGAGGCCCTGGTCGCCTCAGACACGCAGCCGCAGTCCCTGCGGGGTCGCGGTGAACCCCGCCTCCCGCAGTGCCGACCCGAGTTGCGACTCGAGCACGAAGTCACCGTCCACCCGCTCGACCGCGAGCTTCCGGAGCCCGCTGCGCACGACACCGGCGATCGAACGCGCCGCCACCGCCAGGTCCGCCGGGTCGTCGGTGAAGGTCAGCACCGACTTGCCCCCGCGCTCGACGTAGACCGCGAGTCGCCCGTCCACCGTCGTGACGAGTGCACCGGCCTTCCGCCCCGGACGGTGGCCGCGGCCGGTCGTCGTGGTCGCCGCCGGTGCCGGGTCCGAACCGGGTTCGGCGTCCGGATCGGCCGGGGCGTCCTCGGACGGCCACGGCAGCGCGGCACCGTAGGGGTTCGCCGGGTCGGTCGCCGCGAGGGTCAGTGCCTGGCGCTCGCGGTCCGGGTCGGCGCGTTCGTCGTCCTCGAGGTCGCGGGCGTAGGTGCGGAGGCGGTCGATGGTCGGGCCGGTCGCGAACTGCGCCGCGCCGAGCCCCTCGACGAAGTACCCGCGTCGGGCTCGTCCGGACTCCTCGAAGCGGCTGAGGACGCGGTACACGCCGGCGAACCCGCCGCGGACGCCCTCGACCTGCACGGCGCCGCGGGTGACGACCCCGTAGCGCTCGAGCAGCTGTTCCGCGGTGGCGGCCGCACGCAGGGTCGAGTCGGACTCCGCCAGGGGCAGGATCGACCAGCGTCCACCGACCGAGGGTGGCCCGGACTGGGACGGCAGCGTCGGGCGTCGACGACCGCGGTAGGCCCGTGCCCGCGGCGCGCTCGTGCTCTTCGCCCTGCCGCCGAGCATCGCCCGCAGCGGCGCGAAGGTGTCGTTCGTGATCTGCCCGTCCCAGACGAGGTCCCAGAGCGCGGTCGTCAGTGCCTGGTCGTCGGTGCTCCCGACGGCCTGGCCGAGCTGTCGGAAGAAGTACGCGCCGCCGCCGGCCAGGGCGCCGAGCACGTCACGCTGGAGCTCGGTGGTCTCGTCGCCCGCCGGCTCGGCCAGCGTGGTCGCCGCGGACTCGGCGAGGTGCAGCCGCACCCAGCCGTCGTTGCCCGGCAGCGTGCCGCCGCCGGACCACAGGACCTCGCCCGTCGCCGTCAGCTCGTCGAGCATGCTCGTGGAGTAGTCGGTCACGCGCGACGGCAGCACGAGGGTCTCCCACGCACTCGCCGGCAGGGCGACCCCGGCGAGCTGGTCGATGACCTGCAGCACGCCGTCGACGCCGCGCAGCCCCCCGCGGGTGCCCGGCGCCTGGACGTGCTGCCACGCCGGCAGGAACCGGGCGAGGGCGTCCGGGGCGACCGGTTCGACCTCGTGCCGGAGCGCCGCGAGCGACTTCGTGCGGATGCGGCGCAGGACCTCGGCGTCGCACCACTCGGCGCCCTGGCGGTCCGGGCGGAACTCGCCCTCGACGACACGGCGGTCGGCGACGAGGCGCCGCAGGGTGTCCTGCACGACGGCGACACCGAGGCCGAGGCGCGTGGCGGCCTCCTGCGCGGAGAACGGGCCGTGCGATCGGGCGTACCGGCCGACCAGGTCGCCGAGCGGATCGGCGACGGGTTCGACGAAGGCGGTGGGGACGCCGATCGGCAGGGGGACACCGAGGGCGTCACGGAGGCGGGAGGCGTCCTCGATCACGGCCCACCGGGTGGTGCCGCCCTGCGAGAACGACAGCACGCGCCGGTCGCGCTCCAGCGTCTCGAGCGCGCTGCGCAGCGTGGTGGCGGCGGTCGCGCCGTCCGCGACGCCTGCGTCCTCCGCAGCGTCGGCACCGGCAGCATCGGCGCCACCTGCAGCGTCCCCCGCAACGGACGGGGCCAGCCAGCTCCGCTCGACGACCTCGGACAGCTCGAGGGCCCCGACGAGCCGCAGGACGTCGACGACGCCCTCGGCATCGCGCGCCCGTCGATCCGGCGAGAGTCGCTGCAGGTCGCGCTCGACGGACGCGATCACGGCGGGGTCGAGCAGCTCGCGCAGCTCCGCCCGGCCGAGGAGCTCCCCGAGCAGGGTCGAGTCGAGCGACAGGGCGGCGGCCCGCCGCTCGGCGAGGGGCGAGTCGCCCTCGTACATGAACGCGGCGACGTACCCGAACAGGATCGACCGCGCGAACGGCGACGGCTGCTCGGTCTCGCGCTCGACCAGGCGGATGCGCCGTTCGGCGATCTGGTCCGAGATGTCGAGGAGTGCCGGCACGTCGTAGACGTCCTGCAGGACCTCGCGCACGGTCTCGAGCACGATCGGGAACGTCGGGTACTTCCGGGCGACCTCGAGCAGCTGCGACGCCCGCTGGCGCTGCTGCCAGAGCGGGGAGCGCTGTCCGGGGTTCCGGCGCGGCAGGAGGAGCGCCCGCGCGGCGCACTCGCGGAAGCGTGCGGCGAACAGCGCCGAGCCCCCGACCTCGTCGGTGACGAGGGCCTCGAGGTCGTCGCGCTCGAACACGAACAGGTCGGCGCCGGGCGGCTCCGCGTCGGTCTCCGGGATGCGGACGACGATGCCGTCGTCCGCCGCCATGGCGTCGCCGTCGATGCCGTGTCGCTCGCGCAGGCGCGCCCCGACCGCCAGGGCCCAGGGCGCGTGCACCTGCATGCCGTACGGCGAGTGCAGGATGAGCCGCCAGTCGCCGAGTTCGTCGCGGAAGCGCTCGACCACGAGCGTCGTGTCGTTCGGCACGTGTCCGGTCGCCGCGCGCTGGTCGCGGAGGAAGGTCAGCAGGTTCGTGACGGCGCGGTCGTCGAGGCCGGCGGTGGCCACGCGGACCCGGGCGTCGTCGTCGGACGCGGCGTCGACCTCGCGCACGAAGGCGCCGGTCGCGCGGCCGAGCTCGGCGGGCCGACCGATGCCGTCGCCCTTCCAGAACGGCACGCGTCCGGGCTGCCCGAAGGCCGGGCTGACGATCACGCGGTCGTGCGTGATCTCCTCGATCCGCCAGCTCGTGGCGCCGAGGGCGAAGACGTCGCCGACGCGGGACTCGTAGACCATCTCCTCGTCGAGCTCGCCGACGCGGGACGCCTTCTCGCCGACCATGAACACGCCGAACATGCCGCGGTCGGGGATCGTGCCACCGCTCGTCACCGCGAGTCGCTGGGCGCCGGGACGACCGGTCAGGGTGCCGTGCACGCGGTCCCACACCAGGCGCGGGCGGAGCTCGGCGAACTCGTCGCTCGGGTAGCGACCGGTCACCAGGTCGAGCGTCGCCTCGAACGCCGAGCGGGGCAGGGAGCTGAACGGGGCGCTGCGGCGGACCAGCTCGAACCAGTGCTCGACGTCGACGGTGTCGATCGCCCCGGCCGCGACGGTGTGCTGCGCGAGGACGTCGAGCGGGTTCGCGGGCACCGAGATCGACTCGATCTGCCCGGACACCATGCGTTCGACCGTCACCGCGCTGTTCACGAGGTCGGCGCGGTGCTTCGGGAAGAGCACCCCGCGGGAGATCTCGCCCACCTGGTGCCCGGCGCGACCGACGCGCTGCAGGCCGCTGGCGACCGACGGCGGGGCCTCGACCTGCACGACGAGGTCGACCTCGCCCATGTCGATGCCGAGCTCGAGCGAGCTCGTCGCCACCACGCAGCGGAGCCGTCCGGACTTCAGGTCGTCCTCGATGATCGCGCGCTGGTCCTTCGACACGGAACCGTGGTGCGCCCGGGCGAGGACCGGCACGGCGGGGTCGGACCCGCCGCCCTCGGTCTGCCCGGACTGCCCGATCAGCTGCGCCGGCGGGCGCTTCGGCTGGGCGACCGGTGCGTGCGCGGAGGCGCGCCCCGGGGACTGCGTGACCGGGGCCCCACCGGCGGCCACCGCGACGGGGGTCTCCGCGGCCGCGAGCACCCGTTCCTCGTGGATCTCGTTGAGCCGGGCGGTCAGGCGTTCGGCCAGCCGCCGGGAGTTCGCGAACACGATCGTCGAGCGGTGCTCCTCGATGAGGTCGACCACCCGTTCCTCGACGTGGGGCCAGATCGACCCGTTCGTCGGCGACTCGGTCGCGTCGGCCCCGACGGGCGGGGCGCCGAGCTCGGTCATGTCGTCCACCGGCACGACGACCCGCAGGTCGAACGTCTTCTGCGCCGGCGGCGCGATGATCGTGACCGGTGCGCGGCCGCCGAGGAAGCGCGCGACCTCCTCCGCCGGACGCACCGTCGCGGACAGGCCGATGCGCTGCACGGGCTTCTCGAGCAGGTCGTCGAGCCGCTCGAGCGAGACGGCGAGGTGCGCGCCGCGCTTCGACGACGCGACGGCGTGCACCTCGTCCACGATGACGGTGTCGACGTTGACCAGGGTCTCGCGCGCGCTCGACGTGAGCATCAGGTACAGCGACTCGGGCGTCGTGATGAGGATGTCCGGCGGCTGGCGGAGCAGGCGCTGCCGGTCGGACGAGGGCGTGTCACCGCTCCGGACGCCCACCGTGACCTCGGGTGGCTCGGTGCCGAGCCGGCGGGCGGTCTGCGTGATGCCGACGAGCGGGCTGCGCAGGTTGCGCTCGACGTCCACGCCGAGCGCCTTGAGCGGGGAGACGTAGAGCACGCGGGTGCGCTGCTTGGCGGGCGGACGGTCCGTCGCGCTGATGAGCCTGTCGATCGACCAGAGGAACGACGCGAGCGTCTTGCCCGACCCGGTCGGCGCGATGACCAGGGCGTGCTGCCCGGTGGAGACCGCGTCCCAGGCGCCGGCCTGCGCGGCGGTCGGTGCGGGGAACGCGCCGCGGAACCACTCCGCGGTCGCGGGGGAGAAGCGCTCGAGGACGTCCGTCATGGTCCGTCCCATCCTGCCCGCCGCCACCGACAGCAGACCGAGTGCGACCGACCGCTTGACAAGCCGATCGGTAGCGATCTATCGTTACTGCATCGCGATACGAACGGAACGGATCGCGAGCCCACTTCACCACCGACAGGAAGGAGTCATCATGCGCCCCTCGTACGATGACCTCGACAGCACCACGCCCCGCCGCGGCCAGCGCGGCTCCGGTCCGCGCGGCCCCCGCTTCGGCGGCGCGCGGCAGCACCACGGCAACGGCTTCCCCGGACGCGACCGCGGTGACCACGACCACGGCGGACGGGGCGGCTTCGGCCCCGGACGCGGCTTCGGCCCGGGCTTCGGACCCGGCGCAGGCTTCGGCCCCGGCTTCGGCCCCGGCTTCGGCCGCGAGCGTCGCCGTCGCGGCGACGTCCGCCTCGCGATCCTCGGCCTCCTCGCCGAGGGGCCGCAGAACGGCTACGCCGTGATCAAGACCATCGCCGAGCGCACCGGCGGCGCCTGGAAGCCGAGCCCCGGCTCGGTCTACCCGACGTTCCAGCAGCTCGTCGACGAAGACCTCGTCGTCTCGACCGGTGACGGCCGCAAGACGCTCTTCGGACTCACCGACGCCGGCCGGGCCGAGGCCGAGGCGAAGGCGGCGGAGATCACCGCCGCGTTCGACGCAGCACCGGGCATGCCCGACACGCAGCGCGAGTTCGTCGAGGCCCTCCGGAAGACCATGGGCGTGCTGCACGTCTACCGGTCGAACGCGGACGACGAGCAGACGAAGGCCGCGACCGCGAAGATCGACCAGCTCCGCAAGGACCTGCTGCAGATCCTCGCCGACTAGCGGCACGCGTCTCGACGCACCGACCGACGGACGGGAGGCGCGTGGCGGGCCCGCCACGCGCCTCCCGTCCGTCGTCCGGTCACCTGGTCGACTGCTCGGCCCCGATGAACTCGGCCACGTCGCCGAGCTCCTCGGCCGACACCGCGTGCGGCAGTCCCGCGTAGGACCGGTCGGTCACGTCCGTGTGCGCGGCGGCCCAGACCTGCGTGCGGGCGGTGGCCTCCGGCGGGATCACCGGGTCGAGGTCGCCGTGCCCGAGGAACACCCGCGGGCGGACGGCGGCGACGGCCTGGTCGCGTGCGTCGGTCACACCCGGCACGACGAACCCCGACAGGGACACCGCGAACGCGAAGGCCTCCGGCCGGGCGCGGAGGAGCTGCAGCGCCATCGACCCGCCCTGCGAGAACCCGAGCAGTCCCACCCGGTTGTGCTCCGCGGCGACGGCGTCGATCCAGTCGAGGACCTCGTCCACCGCGGCGTCGACCGGTCCGAGCGCCGGCGACCCCGGTGTCCCGAGCGGGTACCAGGAGTACCCCGGCCCCCACGGCATCGGTGCGCGGAGCGAGGCGACCGTCCACGCGGGCGGCAGCGCCGGGGCCAGTCCGAGCAGGTCCCGCTCGTTCGACCCCACCCCGTGCAGGGCGACGAGCAGCGGTGTGCCGGCCCGCTCGTCGGCCGATCGGGTCCACTGCACGACGTCCGCATCGATCATGTGCACGACGCTAGCCGTCCACAGTGACCGCGCCGTGCGTCGAACTCGCCGCGGTGCCTGGTAGACACGGTGCATGGCCTCGCTGCGCACCCCCGACCCCGACTCCGGCTGGCTGTCCGACGAGGAACTGGCGAACATCCGCCGTCGGCTGCCCATCTGCTACGTCGAGGCACTCCCCGTCCGCACCGACGGCCTCGGTGTCGTGACCGAGGTCGGCGTGCTGCTCCGGGTGTCCCCGAGCGGTTCGATCGCCCGGACGCTCGTCTCCGGGCGCGTGATGTTCGGCGAGTCGATCCGGACGGCGCTCTTCCGGCACCTCGAGAAGGACCTCGGCCCGATGGCCTTCCCGCAGCTCCCCTCGAGCCCGACGCCGTTCACGGTGGCGGAGTACTTCCCGCTGCCCGGCGCCTCGGTCTACACCGACGAGCGGCAGCACGCGATCTCGCTGGCGTACGTCGTCCCGGTCACCGGGACGTGCGAGCCGCGGCAGGACGCCCTCGAGCTCACGTGGATGAGCCCGATGGAGGCGGCCTCCGACGCCGTCGCCGAGGAGATGGAGGGTGGTCGCGGCACCCTGCTCCGCGCCGGCCTCGCCTCGGTCGGCGCCCTGCACTAGCCACCACCGCACGCACGACGAAGCCCCCGGATCCGATCGGATCCGGGGGCTTCGCAGCGCGGTCGTGGACCGGCTTCAGTGCTTCTCGTCGCGGAGGCTGTCGGCGACGCCGTGCGCCGCGTCCTTCACGTCGTCGACGCCCTGCTTGGCAGACGCCTTGGCCTGGTCGGTCTGACCCTCGGCCTTCAGCTTGTCGTTGCCGGTCAGGTTGCCGATGCCTTCCTTGAGCTTCCCGCCGAGCTTCTCGCCGGTGTGGTTCTCTTCGCTGCCAGCCATACGGTCTCCTTCCAACGACGGACGATTCCCCGTCGGCCACTCGCGCGGCCTTCGGTGAACCAGAACGTACGCGTCCGGAGTCGCGCTGCGCGCAGCGACCGTCCAGGTTCGGATCCCGGCGTGGAGCGCGACCTCAGTGGCGGTCGGCCGCCCCCGCCGGACGGGAGGCGCGACGCGAGCCGCCGCGACGACCGCCACCGGACTCGGAGCCGGCACCACGACCCGCCGCGTAGCCGCCCTCGGACGACCACACCGGAGCGGACCCACCGCGCACGACGTCGCTCGACGCCCGGCGGCTGCCGCCCGAACGGCGCTGACCGCCGGCAGCGGCACCGCCCGCCGACGCACCACGGGCCGAACCGCCGCGGGAACCGGCAGCGCCGGCGCCCTCGGTGACCGGACGACCACCGCGACCGCCGCCGTTCCGACCCGAGCCGCGACCGGCCGAGGCGGTCTCGGGGGCCTGTGCCGCGCCTCCCGACCGTCCGCCGCGACCACGGCGACGACCGCTGCCCGCGGTCTCGGAGCGGGACGACTCGGCCGCACGCGGCTGGCGCTGGCGCTGCTGCTGGACCGGGGCCTCCTCGACGTGGCGGATCGGGGCGACCTCGCCGACCAGCGTCGTGACGGCGGGCGAGGTCGCGGTGACCTGCTGCGGCGTGACCTTGATCGCGGCCGCACGCATCATCTGCGCGACGTCGCGACGCTCGGCCGGCATCGTGACGGTGACGACGTCACCCGAGGAGCCTGCGCGGGCCGTGCGACCCGAGCGGTGCAGGTACGCCTTGTGCTCGGTCGGCGGGTCGACGTGCACGACGAGCTCGACGTGGTCGACGTGCACGCCACGGGCGGCGACGTCGGTCGCGACGAGCACGAGGGCCTCGCCGGAGGAGAACTTCGCCAGGTTCCGCTCACGGGCGCCCTGCGACAGGTTGCCCTGCAGGTCGACCGCGGGGATGCCCTGCGAGCTGAGCTGCTTGGCAAGGCGCTTCGCGTGGTGCTTCGTGCGCATGAACATGATTCGACGACCGGTGCCCGAGGCGAGCACGCGGACGAGGTCCTTCTTCGCGTCGGCGTCGGCGACCTCGAACAGGTGGTGGGTCATCGCCTCGACGGGGCTGGTCTCGTCGTCGACGGAGTGCATCACCGGGCTGTGCAGGAACTTCTTGACGAGCTTGTCCACGCCGTTGTCGAGCGTGGCGGAGAAGAGCAGACGCTGCCCCTGCTCGGGCGTCGCCTGCATGATCTTCGTCACGCCGGGCAGGAAGCCCATGTCGGCCATGTGGTCGGCCTCGTCGAGGACGGTGACCTCGATGTCGCCGAGGTGCACGTGGCCCTGCTGCATGAGGTCGGCGAGGCGACCCGGGCAGGCGACGACCACGTCGACGCCGGCGCGCAGGGCGTCGACCTGACGGCCCTGGCCGACACCACCGAAGATCGTGGTGGTGTTCAGGCCCATCGACTTCGCGAGCGGCGCGAGGGTCGCGTCGATCTGCGTCGCGAGCTCACGCGTCGGGGCGAGCACGAGCGCGCGGGGGCGGCCGGCACGACGGGGGCGGCGGCTCGCGGCGAGGCGGGCGGCCAGCGGGATCGCGAACGCGATGGTCTTGCCGGAGCCGGTGCGGCCGCGACCGAGCACGTCCTTGCCCTGCAGGGAGTCGGGGAGCGTGTCGGCCTGGATCGGGAAGGCGGTCTCCTTGCCCTGCTGGGCGAGGACCTGGGCCATCGGCGCGGGGACGCCGAGATCGGTGAAACGGATGTCCTGGTTGGTCATGGTGACCTTTCGAGCCGGCTCGTGCCGGCCGTGGGCGCGCTGGCATGTGGCGCGCGGGCGGGAACCCCGCGTCAGCAGAGGCTGACGCGGTCGCCGCAGCAGAGAGCCTGGCACCGGGATGTCGGTGCGCGATCATCGACCGGATGAGGGTCGGGAGTCGGGGGCGTCCGTACGACGCACGAGGCGATCGGCGCCTCGAGTACCTCCAGCATAGCGTGCGGGTGCCGGATCCGGGCCGGACCGTTCGCCGAGCGCGTGCGATGATCCCGTGGTGCACACCCGATCCGTCCTGCTGACCGCCGCGGTCGCCCTGGTCGCCGTGCTCGGCAGCACGGGCTGCGCGGCCGGTGCCGCCCCCGCCACCGCGCCCACCGCACCGGCGGCGTCGTACGCGAACCTGCCGACGTCGGGCCGTCCGGACTACCAGCTCGGCGGCGGGTACACCCCGGCTCGGGGCGTCACGATCGTCGAGCGCGACAGCACCGACCGGCCGGCGCCCGGGACGTACGGCATCTGCTACGTCAACGGCTTCCAGACGCAGCCGGGCACGCTGGCCGAGTGGCAGCGCGCAGCACCGTCGGCGCTCCTCCGCGACGCGGCGGGGAAGACCGTGTCGGACCCGGGCTGGCCGGACGAGGTGCTCCTCGACACCCGGACGGCGGCGAAGCGGACGGCGATCACGAAGGTCCTGACCAGGTCGGTCGCCCGGTGTGCCGACCGGGGGTTCGACGCGGTCGAGTTCGACAACCTCGACTCGTGGACGCGCTCCGGGAAGCGGCTGACCCGGTCCGGGAACCTCGCGCTCGCCGCGTCGCTCGTCCGGGTCGGGCACGCGCACGGGCTCGCCGTCGGGCAGAAGAACACGCCGCAGCTCGGGACGGCCGGGCGGCAGACGACGGGCTTCGACTTCGTCGTCGCCGAGGAGTGCGTGCAGTACCAGGAGTGCTCGGCCTACACGGAGGTCTACGGGAAGCGCGTGATCGACATCGAGTACGCGGACACCCTCGACCGCTCGTGGTCGTCGGTGTGCGCGCTGCGGGACCGTCCGGCGATGACGATCCTGCGGGACCGCGACCTGGTCACCCCGTCGGACGACGCGTACGTCTCGGAACACTGCTGAGCGCTCGCCGCGGCGGTGCGGTGGGGACGGACGGCCGGGAGGCCCGGCTCGTCTCCGGCGCCCGCGTCGCGTGACGGGGCGGTCGCCTCGGACGAGCCGGTCGCCTCGGACCGGGTGGTCGCCTCAGGCGGGCCAGGCCTCGCGCAGGGCTGCCGCGGCCTGGTCGGCGGAGAGCCCCGCCTCCTTCGCCGCCGCCACCAGGGCGCGTGCGGCGTCGGCGACGGCGTCCGGCACCGCGGCGGGCCGGATGACCCGGGTCCCGGCGCCGCGTGCGGTGTGCACGAGTCCGGTCTCCTCGAGCAGCTGGTAGGCCTTCGCGACCGTCCCGGCAGCCAGGCCGAGCTCCTCGGCGAGGGCCCGCACGCTCGGCAGGCGCTCCCCGTCCACCAGGTAGCCGGCCGCGATCTGCGCGGCGATCTGCGAGCGGACCTGCTCGAAGGGCGGCACTCGACCGCCCACGTCGAGGGCCACGAGTCCCGTCATGCGCTCCACCGTTGCGTCCTGTCCGTTGCGTGTCTGCTGGTCGGTGTCAGAAGTCGTACTGCTCGCCGACCGGGATCGGCACGGCGACGGTGTTGCCGGGGGGTGCGAGCGGGCACGCCCACGCCGGGTCGTACGCGCACGACGGGTTGTACGCGAAGTTGAAGTCGAGGACGAGCTCGCCGTCGTCGCCGCCGAGGTCCGCACCCTTGATCGTGTCGAGCAGGTAGCGCCCGCCGCCGTACGTGCCACGAGCCCTGCCGGCGCTGGCGTCCTTCACCGGCACGAAGATCCCGCCCGCGTACCCGCCGTGCGACCAGACGTCGAGCGTGCCGATGCCCGGCAGCCGGACGACGCCGAGCCGGTCGAAGTGCACGATCCCGTCGGTGCCGGTCTCGACGTCCATCGCCTGCGGTTCCGCGTCCTCGATCCGGGCGCGGAAGCGCCACTCCGGGTCGTAGTCGGGCACGGGCAGCGCCTCGAAGTCGCGCGCGTCCTCGTCGAGCAGCGGACTGGCCGGGTGCTCGCCGAACATCGCGTCGCGGGTCTCGCGCCACATCGCGTGGGCGGTCTCGGGGTCTGACGTGGCGCGCACGCGGCGGTACAGGTCGAACGTCATCCGGCGCCAGTCCACGGTGGCGAGCGTGCTGTGCACGCGGTCCCGGGTCCTCGGCTCCTGCGTCTGGCTCACACGGCGAGCGTACGCCCGGCTCCTCCGGACCCGCCAGCGACCGGCCGCGGTCCGTGGACGGAGCCGGCCGTGTCAGTCGCGGCCGAGGACCCTGCCGAGCAGCCGTCCCACCGCACTCCGTCGCTTCGTCCAACCGGCGCGGGCGAGGACGTCGTCCACCGGTCCGGTCACGTCGCTCGACCGGAACGAGAAGGCGGTGTTCTCCCCGTCCCAGTTCTTCTGCACCACGCTCGTCGTGTACTCCCCGCTGTCGCCGAGGAGCGTGACGCGGTAGCGCCACTCGGCCTTGCCCCAGGCGAGCTGGGCGCCCTGGAGCCGGTGGCGCCAGACCGCGACGATCCGGTCGTCTTCCTTCCGGACCTCGAAGGGGTGGGTCCCGTCGCTCAGGGCGAGGAGCGCCTGCTCGACCTCGGCGGCGGGGTGGTGCGGGGGAACGGTCGTCACGGGTGCAGCCTAGGGACGGGGTGCCCGTCCGTGCCGCTCACCCGCGGAGGACCCAGCCGACGGACGTCCTCGGGCGACCCGGCGCTGCAGGAGCGGGAGTGCCAGGACCCCCGCGACGACGAGGACGGCGACGACGACCGCGGGCCGGTCGACCTCGGGAGCCGAGTAGTTCGACCACGGGACGCCCAGCGCGGCCTGCACGACCGGTCCCGTCACCGCGGTGACCCCTCCGGGCAGCAGGACCGCGAGCGACGCCCGCCGGCTGAGCGCGTGTCCCGGCCGGGAGGCCCGCACGACGACGGCCCCGACGGTCGCCGCGACCGCGAGGCCGCCCCAGAGCCAGGAAGCTCCCGACATCCGCCACCCGTCGTGCGCCGCCCACTCCTGCACGAGCAACACTGTCCGGTCCCACGCGTCCGACGGTCTGCCGTACCGCGACACCACGGGCAGCGGCCACCCGATCACCGCGAGGACGCCCGTGAGCGTCGCGACGGCGCCGAGGCCCCACGCCACCGGACGCCGGAGGTCGGCGGGCTCGACGTCGTACGACCCGATGCTCGGCACGCGCGGCGAGGACTAGCGCCAGGACGGGGCGAGTCGGCGCATCCGCAGGGCACGCCACTGCCAGATGACCCACATGCCGGGCCAGAGCGCGGCGCCGAGCGCAGCGGGACGCATCCGGTAGGACAGTCGGTCGAGCAGCAGGGTCCTGCCGTCGCCGAGGTCCACGGTGGCCATCCGGTGCCGCATCGTCATGCGACCGAACAGGCCGGAGACACCGCCGCCGTTGTCGCGCTGCACCGGGACCCCCTCCACCTCGTACAGGTCGAGGTCGACGTGCGTGTCACCGCTCGGCACGATGCCGAAGGCGTCCGCCGTGATCGGGTGCGGGACGCCCGGCGTCCACCGCTCGGGCAGGCCCTCGGGGGAGCGTGACCGGTAGACGAGGAACGGCTTCGTGACGGCGACCATCACCGACGGCGAGAGCAGGGCGTCGCGGACGGCGTCGACGGGGGCGTCGAGGACGATGCGGAGACCGACGTGCATGCCCCGGACGGTACCCCGGGGCACCGAGGGGTCGCTGCCCGTGCGGGGGACGGAGTGCGTCAGCCGTGCGGGCGGTTCAGGCGTGCCGGGCTGCGCGACGTCGGGACCCCTCGGCCCGGTCGCGCGTGCGCAGCCGCTCGGTCAGCGCCAGCCGCACGGTGGGCCACTCGGCGGCGGTGATCGAGAAGAC
The DNA here is from genome assembly GCF_030362955.1 of Curtobacterium citri. NCBI lineage: Bacteria > Bacillati > Actinomycetota > Actinomycetes > Micrococcales > Microbacteriaceae > Curtobacterium > Curtobacterium citri. The sequence continues at coordinate 177,855 of NZ_JAUCML010000003.1, read as the reverse complement.
GACCGTGTCGCGGAGGGTGCCGTCGCGACCGATCGAGTGGCTGCGGAGGACGCCGTCCTGCTTCGCGCCGAGGGACGCGATGGCCGCGCGCGACTGGTGGTTGTGCCAGTGCGTGCGGAACTCGACCGCGATGCACTGCCACGTGTCGAAGGCGTGCGAGAGCATGAGCAGCTTCGCCTCGGTGTTGATGCCGGTCCGCTGGGCTGCCCGGGCGAGGAACGTGTGCCCGATCTCGACGCGGCGGTTCGTGGTGTCGACGTTCATGAAGGTCGTCGACCCGACCACGCGACCCGTCGGACGGTCACGGACGGCGAAGGGCAGCATGCGACCCGCGGAGTGCTCGCCGAGCCGGCGCTCGATCTCGTCGTCGACCGCGTCGGGCGCGGGCACCGAGGTGTACCAGGTGCGCCAGAGGTCGCCGTCCGTCACCGCCGCGCGCAGGTCGTCCGCGTGCTCGGCGGCCAGGGGCTCGAGCGTGACACGGTCGCCGGTCAGGGTGGGGACGGTGGCGATCTCCATGGTCCTCGATCCTACGGTCGCGGCACCGGCCGGACCGCCCGTCGACGCCCACCTGTGAGGACGGACAGGGCACGTGCCCGGTTATCGTGGTCGGGTGGCAGCAGGCACCCAGGGGAAGTACCAGGTCCGGTTCGCGTGGGGCGTCGGCGGCGCCGGGCGGATCGCCCGCGACGCCCACCTCGTCGTCTGGGTCGACGTGCTCCCGGAGCCGGGCCGTGCCGCCTCCCGCGGGACCGACGGCACCGCGCTGGCACGGGCCGCGGCAGCGCTGCTGCCGGACGGTCCGGAGGTCGTGCTCGGCCACCTCGGCAACGCGACGGCGGTGGCGGACCGGGTGACGCGCCTCCAGGCCGAGCGGGGCGACCGGTGCGTCGTCGCGGTCGTGGCCGCGGGGCGCTCGACGGGTGGCGGAGCCGACGTGGCGGACGACGCCGGCGAGCCGACGGACACCGCCGAGGTGCCGGAGAGCACGGTGGAGGACCTGCTCGCGGCCGGCGCGGTCGTCGACGCCCTGATCGCCACCGGCATCGACCACACCTCGCCCGAGGCAGCGGTGGCCTGTGCGGCGTACACGGGCCTGCGCCGCGCGGTGCGGCACCTGGTCAGCGCGGCGGAGGGGGCGTCGGACCTCGACCCCGAGACGGTGCGCGGGGCGCTCGCCGCGGGACCGGACCTGGTCGTCCTGCGGGAATCGAGCGCTGCGGCGTAGCGTTCCGGATCGCAGGCGTCGCCTGGACGCCGTGGATCGCAAGGAGCACGTCATGAAGGCAGTCGTCGGTGACACCGTGATCGCGGAGGCCCCGCAGGAGGACCTCATCCAGATCGAGGGCAACTGGTACTTCCCGCCGTCGAGCGTGAAGCCGGAGTTCTTCTCGGAGAGCGACACCCAGTACCACTGCCCGTGGAAGGGCGACACGCAGTACTACACCGTCACGGTCGACGGCCAGCCGCTGCCGGACCGCGCGTGGTCGTACCCGACCCCGATCCCGTCGTCCTTCGACCGCGTGGGCAAGGACTACTCGGGCTACTACGCCTTCTGGAAGGACGTCCGGGTCGTCGACTGACACCCGGCACGCCGACCCGGCCGGCGGGCGGCGGCACCCGGACGGGCGCCGTCAGCCGGCCAGGGTCAGCACCACGAGGGCCACGTTGAGCGCGACGATCACCGATGCGATGACCCCCGCGACGACGCGGGTGGGCACGGCGTTGACGTCGGTGCCCATGATGCTGCGACGGGACGTGTAGACCACCAGCGGCACGATCGCGAAGGCGATCCCGAAGCTCAGCACGACCTGGCTCAGCACCAGGAGCATCGTCGGGTCGACCCCGAGGGCGAGCAGGGCCACCGCGGGCAGGAGCGTCACGACCCGCCGCGCGACGACCGGGACGCGCACGTGTAGCAGGCCGTGCATGATCTCCGCGCCCGCCATGCAGCCGACCGAGGTCGAGGCGAGTCCGGACGCGAGCAGGCCGACCGCGAAGAGGACGCCGACGACCGGGCCGACGTTCGCCTCGATCGCCCGCTGTGCGCCGGGGATGGTGTCCGTCCCCGCGACCCCGGGCAGCGTCGCCGCGGCGAGCACGAGCATGCACACGTTCACCCCGCCGGCGACGACGAGCGCGAGTCCGACGTCCCACCGCGTCGCGACGAGGACCCGTCGGCGCTCCGGACCCGCGGGCACGTCGCCGTGCCGGTCGCGCGCGAGCGCCGAGTGCAGGTAGACCGCGTGCGGCATGACCGTCGCGCCGAGCATCGACGCGGCGAGCAGGACCGACTGCGAGCCCTCGAAGCGGGGGACGAGGCCGCTGACGAGCTCGCCGGGGGACACCTGTGCGAAGAGGAGCCCGGCGCAGAACCCGACGGTCAGGATGGCGAGCATCGTCGTGACGACGGCCTCGAAGGTGCGGGTGCCGCGTCGGCTGTGCAGCAGCAGGATCGCCATCGACACCACGCCGGTCAGGACGCCGCCGGCGACGAGCGGCAGTCCGAACAGCAGGTGCAGCGCGAGTGCGCCGCCGATCACCTCGGCGACGTCGGTGGCGGCGGCGACCACCTCGGCCTGCGCCCAGAAGAGCAGCCGGGGCGTGCGCCGCATGCGGAGCCCGAGGTGCTCCGGCAGTGACCGGCCGGTGACGACGCCGAGCTTGGCCGAGAGGTACTGCACCACGACCGCGCTCGCGTTCGCCGCGACGAGCACCCAGAGCAGCAGGTAGCCGTACTGCGCACCGGCGGTCAGGTTCGCGGCGACGTTACCGGGGTCGACGTAGGCGATCGCGGCGACGAACGCGGGACCGAGCAGGGTGAGGCCGGCCGCTCGGCGCCGGGGACCGCCGGGCCCACGGTCCGGCGCCGTGTGCGGGCGTCCGGAGCGGGGTCGGCGGCTGGCTGCGGTGTCGGTCACCCGCCCAGCATGCCAGAGGATTCGGCGGGCCGAATCCTCGGTTTCGGAACTTGCGCGCATGCCTCCCCGACAGGTGCCGCCCAGACGGGGGCTACCTGACGCACCCTCGCCTCCAGTTGGATCGGAGGGTCCGCGCGGCCGGTGAACCGCCGCGGGACGACAGCCGGGGGACCGGTACCAGGAAGGTGACCGAGGCATGGATGCATCGCGACGACCGGGGGACGAGCTCGTCCACCCGGAGGCCCAGACCATCGACCCGACACCCATGCCGAGGTTCGGCTGGACCCGGGTCGCGATGGCGCTCCGCCCGCTGTGGGAGACCCACGGCGAGGTGCTGCGCGTCGAGATCGCCGGGCACGGGCCGCTCGTGATCGACGTCGCCTCGGACTCCTACTGGTGGTCCACCCCGCTCGGCGACCTGCCGATCGACCCCGAGGACGTGCGCGTCGGCCGTGAGGACCGTGACGTCGAGGCCGCCGTCGACCTCGGACCGGGCAACGAGCTGCACGGCCTGCTCTGGCACATCGGGCTGCACTCCTTCCCGGGCGAGCTGGCCTGGTGGCTGCAGCGCGACGACCGCTACCGCCTGCAGCGGTGGCCGAACTTCACCACGCTGGCGCACACCCCCGACCACGTGCGGATGACCTCGCTCCTCGGGTACGCCGCCCTGACGGTCGACGAGCTCGCCGAGCAGGCGAACGTCGCGCCCGCCGAGGCCCGCCGCCTCATCAACGCCTTCAGCCTCATGCGCATCCTCCGTTCGCAGACGCCCGACATCACCCTCGCGCGCCCGGCCTTCGACCGGCCGGTGCCGACCGCGGCGCCCGTGCAGCAGCGGAGCGGCCTCTTCCGTCGCCTGCTCGACCGGCTGGCCCGCTGATGGCTGAGCACGTCATCCTGTTCGCCGGCCCGATGGGTGCCGGCAAGACGACCGCGATCGAGGCGCTCAGCGAGGTTCCCGTCGTCCGGACCGAGGCGGCGAACACCGACCGCGAGACCGCAGACAAGGCGACGACCACGGTCGCGCTCGACTACGGCGAGATCACCGTCGGCGACTCCGACAAGGTGCGGCTGTACGGCATCCCGGGGCAGCGACGCTTCGACTTCATGTGGCAGATCCTCAAGGAGCGCGCCCGCGGACTCGTCGTGCTCGTCAACGCCGACGCCCCCGACCCGGTCGCCAGCATGCTCGAGTACCTCGACGAGTTCAGCGACCTGCACGACCGCGGTGGCGTGGTCGTCGGGGTGACCCGCTCGGACGTCGTCGACGGCCCCGGCCCCGGCGTGTTCTCCGACGCCCTGCAGGCCGCGCACCCCGAGATGCTCGTCCCCGTGTTCACGGTCGACCCGCGCCAGACGGACCAGATGACGACGGTCCTGCTGACCCTCGTCGCCAACATCGAGATGCGTGCGGCGATGACCGCCGCCCAGGAAGTGCACTGATGACCCTCGCCCCGCACCTGGACCCCGTCGTCGTCGGACTCGGCAGCGCCGAACTCGCGGCGCTCCGGTCCTCGTCGAGCTCGATGCTCACCGCGTCGCTCCTGACCGACGACGGCTTCGAGGTCGTCCGCGTCGCCGAGGGTGCCGCCGGTACCACCGACGGCGCGCGGTTCGCCAGCATGGCGAGCTCGATCCAGGCGCTGAGCGAGGCCGTCGCCCGCGAGCTGCCGATGGGCACGGGCGAGTACGTCATCATCGCGGCCGACCGCGGGCACCTGGTGCAGATGCGCATCCCCGGCTCGACCATCGTGCTCGCCGCGCTCTTCGACACGGACGAGATGCTCGGCAAGGCCCTCACCGTGTCCCGGCGCTCCGCAGCCCGCCTCGGCGAGCAGCTGGCCGCGCACGCCGCAGCCGGTGCCCGCGCGGCTGCCGTCGCCGGCCTGGTCTGACCCGCACCGCAGCCGCACCACACCCGGACCACGGCAGACCGCACCCGGGTCTCCCGTCCCGCCGGGGCTCAGCCCCGGCGACCCCTGCCCGTACACCCGACACACCGGACAACCCGAGAAGGAACCCCAGATGGCAACCCTGCACGACTCCCTCAACGACCTGCTGACCGTCGACGGCGCGATGGCCGCCGCCGTCGTCGACAGCGGCTCCGGCATGCTGCTCGGCGGCGCCGGCAGCGGCATCGACCTGGAGCTCGCGGCCGCGGGCAACACCGAGGTCGTCCGCGCGAAGCTGAAGACCGCCCGGTCCCTCGGCCTCGCCGACTCGATCGACGACATCCTCATCACGCTGTCGTCGCAGTTCCACATCATCCGCCCGCTGGCCTCGCACCCCGAGGTCTTCATCTACTACGTGCTGGACCGCGCGAAGGCGAACCTCGCCCTGGCCCGCATGAAGGCGAAGTCGGTCGAGTCCGACCTGGCCTTCTGACCCGCAGCCGGTCGCGAGCGCGACCGGACACACGAGGGGCTCCGCGACCGCGGGGCCCCTCGTCGCGTCCGGCGGGCTCCAGCGTCCGGGCAGTCGTGGGCGTCGTCGGCGCCCGAGCGGTCCCCGCGGCTCCGCTCAGGCCGCAGCGCGACGGGCACGGTGCGCGCGGACCTTCGCCCGGTTGCCGCACCGCTGCATGGAGCACCACCGACGGGTCCCGCCGCGCGACGAGTCGTAGAACACGAGGCCGCAGTCGTCGGCCGAGCAGCGGCTCAAGCGGGTGGGCTGACCGTCCGCGGCGAGGTCGTCGAACCCCACCTCCGTGAACAACGCCACGGCGTCGCGGGCCACGCTCGACAGCGCCTGCGCCAGCCGGACGCGGTTCGCCCCGGCGCGGCGGCGACCGCCGGGCAGCGCCGGCGGGACGTCCGGCAGCGCGGCGAACAGGTTCACGGTGTCGATGTCGTCCGGTGCCGGACGGGTCCGACCGGTGCCGGCGCGGAGTCCGGCGGCGACCGCGGTGCGCGCGGCCGGGTCCGTCGAGGCCGCGGGTGCCGGCGCCGCCGCCACCGCCAGCCGACCGATCGCGGCGCGGAGCGCCCGGGCGTCCTGCAGCTCACGGGCCGTCGCACCGAGGTCGATGGGCTCGGTGTGGTCGCCGAGCCACTCGTCCAGGTCGGCGGGGGTCACCAGCAGCTCACCGAGGCGGGCCCGCGGGCGGCGTGCGTCGGGGTCGTCCGCGAACCCGCCGGTGTGGGCGAAGTCGAGCGCGATCCGGCCGGCGTCGAAGAACCACGACGACCCGCTGTCGGTCCGGATGTGCTGCCCCGTGTGCATCCGTCCAGGCTAACGGCTCTCCGGCGCGCCTCCCGGTCGAGCGGCATCCGTGCGGTATCAGCGGCAGCACCGAGCGGTATCCGTGCGGTGTCGGCAGCCGCACCGAGCGGCTCCCGCCGGCACGACGGCACCCGACGCGGCGGCTCAGGCCGTCGCCGCTCCCCGCCGCTGCCACGTGATGAGGTTGCGCCCGTCGAACCGTCGCGAGCACCGGGCGCACGCCAACGGCCGCGTGGGCGTTCGGTAGCGGACGTGCTCGTGCCCGGCCGGGCAGGTGCCGACCCACGGCGCGAGCTCGGACGCGATGGGGCCGTCGTACAGCCGGGACCCGGTGTACCCGATCGCCGCCGCCGTCCGCCGCCACACCGGTCCGTGCCCGGCCCGGGGTCCGGCCAGGGCGTGGGCGACCTCGTGCAGCAGGACCTGCTCGACGTCGTCCGCCGACACCCGGGCCGCGATGTGCCGGCTCACCGTGACGCGCCGGCGGGCGAAGTCGCACTGGCCGGCGCGGGTCTTGGCGTGGTCGAACGCGAAGGTCCAGTCACCCGGACCGAGGTGCACCGCCAGCAGCTGTTCGGCGCGCTCGCGGACGTGCTCGAGCGCGGTGACCGCCGCGGGACGGGCGGTCACCGACCGTCGGCGTCCGGGTCGTCGCGCGGCGCCTGGCCCTTCTGCGCGGCCTTGGCAGCGATGCGCCCCCAGAGCTGGTCGGCCTCGGTGCGTGCCGCGTCCGGTGCGCCGAGCACACGACGGCGGACCGGCGGGTCCTGCTGCACGGGTTCTGCCGCACGCGCGGACGGTGCGTCGTCCTCGGCTCGGCGTGCCGCGACGTCCCGGGCGCTGCGGGGCCGGTCGTCGGCTGCCTTCGGCTGGGCGACCGAGGCCCGGAGCGCGGCCTCGACCGCGGTGCGGAGCGCCTCGGTGCGCTCCGACGGGGCGCCGGCCTGGCGGAAGGCCTGGTACGCCCGCGAGAGCGCGGAGCGGGCCTCCTCGAAGCGGGAGAGCTCGAACAGCGACCAGCCCTCGAGCTCGGCGGCGGCGCCCTCGAGCTCCGGCCACTCCTCGGTCCGCGCGGTGTCGCGGGCCATCGCGGCCTCGGTGGCGGCGCGCTCGTGTCGGCCGAGGTCGTGCAGCACGTGCGCACGACGGATGCGGGCCGCGACCTTGTCCGACCGCTCGCCGGTGAACATCGTCAGGCGGAAGACCTCCTCCGCGACCACGAGCGACTCGTCGAGTCGGCCGAGCAGTCGGAGCAGCTCCGCACGTTCGGCCAGGGCGTCCGTGCTCCGGCTCTGGCCGAGGTCACGGAGGCGCTGCTGCACGGCGTCGGCGTCGACCGCCGGCCGCAGGCTGATCGGCGCGAAGGTGCTCCCCGGGCTCACGCCCGCAGTGACGGGCGCCGAGCCGGCCGGTGCGGCGTGACGGGGTTCCCGGGCGCGGTCGGCGCGGTCGGGCTGCTGGCTGTCGTCGGGCGGGAGGGACATCGGTTCGAGGGTAACCGCGTGCTCCCGTGAGCGGGCGGTGCCACGCGCACGGGGGGCACGAGAACGGATCGACGGCCCGCCCCGCTGCTGCGGGACGGGCCGTCGGGGACGCGTGTGCGGACGCTCAGTTCGCGCCGTTCACCGCCGCTGCGGCGGCGACGCCGATGTACGTGCCGAAGGTCGCGATGGTGGCGACCACCGCGAGGACGATCGCGAAGACGCCCCAGCCACGGCCGCGGTTCACCACGGCGGCGATGATGCCCTGCACGAGCGCCCAGAGGCCGAGGATCGCGGCGATGCCGACGACGACGAGGCCGCCGCCGAGCTGGCCCATCACGGCGGGGTCGCTCATGAGCTGCTGCTGGAGCTGCTGCTGCTGCTCCACCGAGCCGTTGCTGCCGTTGCGGGCGATCTCGCCGAGGACGTTGCTGCTGGCGAGGGCGGTGCCCATCAGGTACCCGCCGACGACGCCGAGGACGAGCGAGGCGAGCCCGAGGACGAAGGCCACGACGCCGACGGTCTTCTTCTTGCGCTTCGGTTCCTCGGCCTGGTGCCACGGCGGGCCCCCGGCACTGGCCGGGGCGGACGACGCCGCGTACGGCTGGTGCGAGCCCTGGTGCTCACCCCAGGTCGGGGAGTCCGCCCGACGGTCGTCCTGCTGCCCGTACTGCTGCTGCCCGTACTGCTGCTGGTCCTGCTGCCCGTAGCGCGGCGGCTGCTGCTGCTGGCCGCGCTCGCCGTACCGCGGCTGCTGCTCGTCGCGCTCGCCGTACCGCGGCTGCTGCTGGTCGTACTCGCCGTAGCGCGGCCGGTCCTGGTCCGAGCCGGTCCGGTCGGCGTCCGACCGGTCGTGGTCCTGGGGACGGCCCCAGACCGGCGCGTCGCCGCCGCCCGTCCGGTCGTCGTTGCTCCGGTCGTCGTTCGTCATCAGGGGGCTCCCTTGCTCGGTCGCGCTGCTGCGCGGTCGTCGCCCCATCCTGGCAGCCGACCGCCGGGAACGTTCAGGTGCGGCGGGCGGGTGCGGTGACCGCCGTCGGACGGGAGGCGCGGCGCACGACCGCCCCGTGCCTCCCGTCCGGTGGGCGGTCGCGTCGCGACCGTGCGGTCAGCCGCCGAACACGCTGCGGTTCGGCTCCGGCGACGCGACCGCCGTCTGGTCCGTCACGATCGGCGCCCCGGCCGTGAACGCCCGCAGCTCCTGGCCGTGCACGACCTTGGCGGGCATCGGGTCGGACGAGTACCGCCGGGGCATGTCCGCCAGCGGCAGCTCGGCCTTCGACCCGAGCAGCACGATGTTGCCGAAGCGCCGCCCCTTGAGCATCCCGGTGTCGGCGACGGCGGCGACCGAGGGCAGCACGGCCTGGAGCGTCGCGGCCTGTCCCCGCGCGAAGGCGAGGCCCGCACCGTCGGCGACGTTCACCGCGACGATCCCGGTGGGGGAGAGGAACTCGGCGACGCTCCGGTAGAACTCGACGCTCGTCACGTGTGCGGGGATCTGCGAGCCGCCGAAGACGTCGACGACCGCCAGGTCGACCGTCCCGCGGAGGCCGGCGGGCAGCTTGCCGAGCACCTCGCGGGCGTCGCCGTACCGCACGCGGATCGACGCGCCGCGGGGGAACGGCAGGACCTCGCGGACGTGCTCGACCAGGTCGCGTTCGAGCTCGACCACCTGCTGCCGCGAGCCCGGGCGGGTGACCGCGACGTAGCGGGGCAGCGTCAGGGCACCGGCGCCGAGGTGCAGCGCCGTGACCGGCCCCTCCGGCAGCAGGTCGATCGCGTGCCCGATCCGCCGGATGTACTCGAAGGCCAGGTGCGTGGGGTCCTCGAGGTCGACGTGCGACTGCGGCGTCCCGTCCACGACGAGCGTGAACGAGCCCGGTCGGTGCCGGTCCGGCTCCACCGACGCCCAGCCCGCACCGATCCGGAACCCGTCGAACGCATCAGCCATGCCCCCATGGAACACCACCGTCGATCCCCACCCGGACCACCACCCGTGGGTGGTGTGCCCGTCGCGGTCCGCTCGCGAGGCTGGTTCCACCGGTCGGGGACCCCCGCCGGACCCGGCTCCCGGAAGGCCCACCATGACCGCCCAGCTGCTCGCGAACACCGTCGTCGGCATCGTCCTCGTCGGCTTCCTGGCGTACCGTCAGGCCACCTGGCGCTCCCTCGACCCCGCACGGGTCTGGCGGACGCCGATCGTGCTCGGCGTGGTCGGGGTGGTCGTGCTCGCGCAGTCCGTCGCCGTGGTGACCACGCTCGACGTCCTCCTGCTCGGCGTCGAGGCCCTGGTCTCCGCCGCCGCCGGACTGGCGATGGGCGCGATGACCCGCTTCCGCACCGCCCCGACGCCGGACGACCACGGCCGGACGCTGCAGGCGCGCACGGGCTGGGCCGGGGCCGGGCTCTGGGTCCTCGTCGTCGTCGTCCGCATCGGGCTCGACGTCGTCGGCGGGCACCTCGGCGCGCACCTGCTCACGTCGACGGGGGCGGTCCTGCTCGTCCTGGCGCTGAACCGGGCCGCCCGCGCCCTCGTCGTCGACCAGCGGATCCCGCACACCGCGCGCGGCATGATGGTCCGGTGACCACCGGCCCGCACGAGTCCAGCGCCGTGCGCGCCGAGCCCGGGCAGGACCGCCCCGGCTCCGCGTTCGCCCCCGTGCTCAACCTCCTGGGCATCGCCGTCGTGACGTACTGGGTCGTCCGGACCGCGCTCGCCGGGGACGCACCCGCGTGGGTGTGGGTCCTGGAGACCGTGGCGCTCGCCGCGTGGGCGCTGCGGGTCGCCGCCCGCTCCGAGCGCGTGCGGCTCGTCGCGACCTGGGGCATGGTCCTCGCCGGGTCGGCCGTCGTCGTGCCGTCGGGCGCGGTGGTCGTCGCCGTGCCGATCGTGGCCGTCGTGGCCCTCGGTGCGAGTCGGTCCCGCCCGGTGTGGGACGGACCGGTCGCCGCCACCGTCGCGCTCGTGGTGGTCGCGGCCACCGCCGCCGTCGCGGACGCACCCGTCGGCACCGTGCTCGGCGCCGGCGCCGGGTTGCTCCTCGCCGCCGTGGTCGGGTTCAGCCGCCGGCAGGCCCGGATCGTCGAGGAGCGCACGCGCCGTGCCGATGCCGAGCGGCAGCGCGCCGAGCTCCTGGCGGACCGGTCGCGCACCGCCCGGGAGGTCCACGACGTGCTCGCCCACTCCCTCGGCGGCCTCGTGCTCCAGCTCGACGCCGTGGAGGCCCTGCTCGAGGCCGGCCGCGTCGACGAGGCCACCCGGCGCGCGGGCGACGCGCGGGCCCTCGCCGCCAGCGGTCTCGCCGAGGCACGGCGGGCCGTGCACGCCCTGCGCGAGGACACCGTCCCCGCGGCACCCGCGCAGTCGACGGACCTCGCCGGCCTGGTCGTCGCCCACCGCTCGTTCGGCGGGACCGTCACGACGCGTGGGGACACGGCGCTCACCGCCGTCGACGCGGCCCACCGGCACGTCGTGGTCGCGGCCGCCCGGGAGGCACTGAGCAACGCCCGCCGGCACGCCCCCGGCCGTCCCGTGGTGCTGTCCGTCGACCGGGACGGTCCCGCCGTGCGGGTGACGGTGTCGAACGCCCTCGACGGCTCCGGCGCGGCTCCCGACGAGACGGACGGTGCCGCCGCCGACGGGCACGGCCTCGCCGGGATGCGGGAACGGTTCGCGGAGCTCGGCGACGGTTCATCGGTCGAGGCCGGGCCGGTCGACGGCTCGTTCGTCGTCGCGATGCGGGTCCCGGCGGTGACCGGGTGACGATCCGCGTGCTCGTGGTGGACGACCAGGCCATCGTCCGGGACGGCCTGGTGACGGTGCTCTCGCTCGTGCCCGACCTCGAGGTCGTCGGCGAGGCGACCGACGGCGCCGAGGCGGTCGCGATGGTCGCGGCCGACCCGCCGGACGTCGTGCTCATGGACCTGCGCATGCCGGGTACGGACGGCCCGACCGCGACGGCGGCGATCACGGCCGCGCACCCCGGGGTCGCGGTGCTCGTCCTCACCACCTACGCCGACGACGAGTCGATCGTCGGGGCGCTCCGGGCGGGCGCCCGCGGGTACCTGACCAAGGACGCCGGCCGGGCCGAGCTCGTCACGGCCGTCCGTGCGGTCGCCACGGGCCAGACGACCTTCGACGCCGGGGTCGGGGCCCGGCTCGTCGCGCGGCTGGCCGGGGGCGGGCACGCGGCGACACCGTCGGACGAGGGCCGCCGGACCGGACTACGCGACCGGTTCCCCGCGCTCACCCCGCGCGAGGCCGACGTCCTCGAGCGCATCGCCGACGGCCGGACGAACCCGGAGATCGCCGCGGAGCTGTTCCTGACGGTGCCGACCGTGAAGTCGTACGTCAACCAGGTCTTCGCGAAGCTCGGTGTGCGGACCCGTGCCGAGGCCGTGGCCCTCGTCCTCCGCTGACCACCACCCGGTGGCACCACCCGGCGACACCACCCAGCCGGCGTCGAGGATCGTCACGTACCGTTCACCCGGTCGTCACCCGACAGGTGTCGAGTACTCCGCCCGGCAGCGCCGGACGCAGGAGCTCCGCACCCGTCGTCGTGACCACGGCGCGGCCCCGACCGGCCGCCGATCGGCACCCTCCCCACACGGGTGCCGCACGGCACGGTCCCGCCCCGCCGACGGCGCGCGTCCCGGTGCGCCGCCCCGTGCGACGGCGCACCGCCCCCACGCGTGCGCCCGGACCCCACCCTGCGCGGCACGCGGACCGGATCCACCCCTGGAGTCCCCGTGACCGACACCGTCAGCGTGCCCACGCACCGCCTCGTCGACCCGACCCGACCCGACCGGGCAACCCGCGCCTCCCGGCCGCTGCCCGTCGACGCGTCCCGTCCCCGGCATCCCGCGCCGACCAGCGACGGCGAGACGGCGCCCGCGTGGATGCGGCTGCTCGGCGCGACCCTCCTGCTCGCAGGCTTCGTGCTCACGGCGGCCGTCCTCGGCTGGCCGGGGGACGCGCCCGAGGTCGCCCTGCTGGTGCCGGGCGTCGTCGCGCTCGTCGCCGGGGCGCTGCTGCTGCTCGCCCGGTCGCGGATCGCGGTGACCGAGACCGACGTCGTCCTGGGCTTCCGGCCGCTGCCCGCGCGCCGCATCGCCCGCCGTCGCATCGCCGAGGTGACCGTCGTCGAGGCCGACGCGCGGACCTACGGCGGTATCGGGCTCCGGCTGCACCGCGGGGTCCGGGCGCTCATCCTGACGCCCGGTCGCGGCGTGCGCATCACGGACGACCGCGGGCGCGTGACCTTCGTGCGGGCCGAGCACCCGGAGCGTCTGGTGCTCGCCCTGGCCGCCTGAGCATCGGCATCCGCGGCACCCCGTGTCGCCCTCCGCAGGGTGGTCGGTGTGCTTATACACGCCACTGGCGAATCCGGTCAAGCCAGGACTGGACAGCGCACGCAGGGCGACCTATGCTTGCAGTTCGCGCTCCCTGGCATTCGTGTGTCGTCATATTGCGGTCGAACACGCGCCCTGGTCAGCCGGTCCCGTATATGGCGGCGGGACCCGCTCACTGATCTTCGCACAGCCCACCGGCAGGCACGCCCCCTGGCGTGCAGGTCGCGGGGTACAACGTGCGTCGGTCCCGGGGTCGCGCCGAGCGATCAATCCACTCACCTACGTGCTGCTCGTCAGTACCGGCCCGACGGGGCCTACCGGAGGTCACACCCTTGGCTGCTGCGCCCAACGCATCCACCAACCCCAAGAACGGTCGCAACCACTCGCGACTCTCGTTCGCCAAGATCACGGACACCCTCACGGTTCCTGATCTGCTCGCCCTCCAGACGGAGAGCTTCGACTGGCTCGTCGGCAACGACGTCTGGAAGGCCCGCCTCGCCGAAGGACAGGAGCAGGGTCGCACCGACCTCGCGCTGCACTCCGGCCTCGAGGAGATCTTCGAGGAGATCTCCCCGATCGAGGACCTCGGCGAGACCATGCAGCTCTCGTTCACGTCCCCGGAGCTCGAGGACCCGAAGTACTCCATCGACGAGTGCAAGGAGCGTGGCAAGACCTACGCCGCGCCGCTCTACGTCAACGCCGAGTTCATGAACCACATGACCGGTGAGATCAAGACGCAGACCGTCTTCATGGGTGACTTCCCGCTCATGACCGAGCGCGGCACGTTCATCATCAACGGCACCGAGCGCGTCGTCGTCTCGCAGCTCGTCCGCTCGCCGGGCGTGTACTTCGAGCGCCAGCAGGAGAAGACGTCCGACAAGGACATCTACTCCGCGCGCATCATCCCCTCGCGCGGTGCCTGGCTCGAGTTCGAGATCGACAAGCGCGACCAGGTGGGCGTGCGCATCGACCGCAAGCGCAAGCAGTCCGTGACCGTCTTCCTCAAGGCCCTCGGCCTGACGAGCGAGGAGATCATGGAGGAGTTCCAGGGCTTCGCCTCGATCGAGTCGACGCTCGAGAAGGACGCCGTCCTCACCAAGGAGGAGGCGCTCAAGGACATCTACCGCAAGCTGCGTCCGGGCGAGCAGGTCGCCGCCGAGGCCGCGCGTGCGCTCCTCGACAACTTCTACTTCAACCCGAAGCGCTACGACCTGGCGAAGGTCGGTCGCTACAAGCTCGACCGCAAGCTCGGCATCGACGCGCCGCTGTCGGACTCGGTGCTCTCCGTGCAGGACATCGTCCGCACGATCAAGTACCTCGTCTCGCTGCACGCCGAGAAGACGAACCTCGACGGCGTCCGCGACGGCGAGCCCGTCCAGCTCCGCCTCGACGTGGACGACATCGACCACTTCGGCAACCGTCGAATCCGCGCCGTCGGCGAGCTCATCCAGAACCAGGTCCGCACGGGTCTGTCCCGCATGGAGCGCGTCGTCCGCGAGCGCATGACCACGCAGGACATCGAGGCGATCACGCCGCAGACGCTCATCAACGTGCGTCCGGTCGTCGCCGCGATCAAGGAGTTCTTCGGGACGTCCCAGCTGTCGCAGTTCATGGACCAGAACAACCCGCTCGCGGGTCTGACGCACAAGCGTCGCCTGTCGGCCCTCGGCCCGGGTGGTCTGTCCCGTGAGCGTGCTGGCGTCGAGGTCCGCGACGTCCACCCGTCGCACTACGGCCGCATGTGCCCGATCGAGACCCCGGAAGGCCCGAACATCGGCCTGATCGGCTCGCTCGCGTCGTTCGGTCGGATCAACTCCTTCGGCTTCATCGAGACCCCGTACCGTCGCGTCGTCGACGGCCAGGTCACGACGCAGATCGACTACCTGACCGCGTCGGAGGAGGACGACTTCGTCGTCGCCCAGGCCAACGCGCCGCTCACCGACTCCTTCCACTTCCAGGACGACAAGGTGCTCGTCCGGAAGAAGGGCGGCGAGGTCGAGCTCGTCGGCAAGGACGAGGTCGACTACATGGACGTCTCGCCGCGCCAGATGGTGTCGGTCGCGACCTCGCTCATCCCGTTCCTCGAGCACGACGACGCGAACCGCGCCCTCATGGGTGCGAACATGCAGCGCCAGGCCGTGCCGCTCCTCCGCTCCGAGTCGCCGCTCGTCGGCACCGGCATGGAGGGCTACACCGCCATCGACGCCGGTGACGTCGTCACCGCCGACAAGGCCGGTGTCGTCTCCGAGGTCTCGGCCGACGCCGTGACCCTGCAGCTCGACGAGGGCGGCACGCAGACCTACTACCTGCGCAAGTTCGACCGCTCGAACCAGGGCACGAGCTACAACCACCGCGTCATCGTCTCCGCAGGCGAGCGCGTGGAGCAGGGCGAGGTCATCGCCGACGGTCCCGCGACGGAGAACGGCGAGCTCGCGCTCGGCAAGAACCTCCTCGTCGCGTTCATGCCGTGGGAGGGCTACAACTACGAGGACGCGATGATCCTGTCGCAGAACCTCGTGAAGGACGACACGCTCTCCTCGATCCACATCGAGGAGTACGAGGTCGACGCCCGCGACACGAAGCTCGGCAAGGAGGAGATCACCCGCGACCTCCCGAACGTCAGCCCGGACCTCCTGGCCGACCTCGACGAGCGCGGCATCATCCGCATCGGTGCCGAGGTCCGCCCCGGCGACATCCTGGTCGGCAAGGTCACGCCGAAGGGCGAGACCGAGCTCTCCGCCGAGGAGCGCCTGCTCCGCGCGATCTTCAACGAGAAGTCGCGCGAGGTGCGCGACACCTCGCTGAAGGTGCCCCACGGTGAAGAGGGCACGATCATCGGCGTCAAGGTCTTCGACGCGCAGGACGGCGACGACGAGCTCGGCTCGGGCGTCAACCAGCGCGTGGTCGTCTACATCGCCCAGAAGCGCAAGATCACCGCGGGTGACAAGCTCGCCGGTCGTCACGGCAACAAGGGCGTCATCTCGACGATCCTGCCGGTCGAGGACATGCCGTTCCTCGCGGACGGCACCCCGGTCGACATCGTGCTCAACCCGCTCGGCGTCCCCGGCCGCATGAACTTCGGCCAGGTCCTCGAGATCCACCTCGGGTGGCTCGCGAAGCAGGGCTGGAACGTCGAGGGCATCCAGGAGTGGGCATCCGCCCTGCCGGAAGCGGCGCACAGCGCCGAGCCCGGCACGAAGGTCGCCACCCCGGTGTTCGACGGTGCGTACGAGCGTGAGATCGAGGGCCTCCTCGACAGCACCCTCCCGAACCGCGACGGGGAGCGCCTGATCGGCTCCTCCGGCAAGGCGCAGCTCTTCGACGGCCGCTCCGGCGAGCCGTTCCCGGAGCCCGTCTCGGTCGGCTACATGTACATCCTCAAGCTGCACCACCTGGTCGACGACAAGATCCACGCCCGTTCGACCGGTCCGTACTCGATGATCACGCAGCAGCCGCTGGGTGGTAAGGCGCAGTTCGGTGGCCAGCGATTCGGTGAGATGGAGGTGTGGGCGCTCGAGGCGTACGGCGCCGCCTACGCCCTCCAGGAGCTCCTGACGATCAAGTCCGACGACATCCTCGGCCGCGTGAAGGTCTACGAGGCGATCGTCAAGGGCGAGAACATCCAGGAGCCCGGCATCCCCGAGTCGTTCAAGGTCCTCATGAAGGAGATGCAGTCGCTCTGCCTGAACGTCGAGGTCCTCTCGGCGGACGGCCAGGCGGTCAGCCTCCGCGACACGGACGACGAGGTCTTCCGTGCCGCTGAAGAGCTCGGCATCAACATCTCCTCGCGGTTCGAGTCGTCGTCCGTCGACGACATCTGAGCCGGCCCGTACCGAACACGTTTCGAACTCAGCAAGAGAGAAGAACATTGCTCGAAGCAACGTCATTTGACGCCATCCGGATCGGCCTCGCGACCGCCGAGGACATCCGTCAGTGGTCGTACGGCGAGGTCAAGAAGCCGGAGACCATCAACTACCGCACCCTGAAGCCCGAGAAGGACGGTCTGTTCGGTGAGCAGATCTTCGGTCCGTCCCGCGACTGGGAGTGCGCCTGCGGCAAGTACAAGCGGGTCCGCTTCAAGGGCATCGTCTGCGAGCGCTGCGGCGTCGAGGTCACCAAGTCCTCGGTCCGCCGTGAGCGCATGGGCCACATCGAGCTCGCCGCGCCCGTCACGCACATCTGGTACTTCAAGGGCGTCCCGTCGCGCCTCGGCTACCTCCTCGACATGGCGCCGAAGGACCTCGAGAAGGTCATCTACTTCGCGGCGTACATGATCATCGACATCGATGAAGAGGGCCGCCACGCCGACATGCCCGGCCTCGAGAACGAGATGCGCCTCGAGATCAAGAACCTCGAGGGTCAGCGCGACTCGATCATCGCCGACCGCCTCAAGAAGCTCGAGGACGACCTCGCAGCGCTCGAGGAGGAGGGCGCCAAGGCCGACGTGAAGCGCCGGACCAAGGACACCGCCGAGAAGGAGATGTCCCAGGTCCGCAAGTCCTTCGACGAGGACATCACCCGGCTCGAGCGCGTGTGGGAGGACTTCCGCAACCTCAAGGTCGGCGACCTCAAGCCCGAGGACGCCGTGTTCCACGAGCTCCAGGACCGCTTCGGGATCTACTTCGACGCCTACATGGGCGCCGAGGCGATCAAGCTGCGGCTCGAGGCCTTCGACCTGGCCGCCGAGGCCGAGGCGCTGCGTCTGCAGATCGCCGAGGGCAAGGGCCAGAAGAAGATCCGCGCGATCAAGCGCCTGCGCGTCGTCAGCTCCTTCCTCGCCACCGGCAACTCGCCGGCCGCGATGGTGCTCGACGTCGTGCCGGTCATCCCGCCGGAGCTCCGCCCGATGGTGCAGCTCGACGGTGGCCGCTTCGCCACGTCGGACCTCAACGACCTCTACCGTCGTGTGATCAACCGCAACAACCGTCTCCGCCGCCTGCTCGACCTCGGTGCCCCCGAGATCATCGTGAACAACGAGAAGCGCATGCTGCAGGAAGCGGTCGACGCGCTGTTCGACAACGGTCGTCGTGGTCGTCCGGTCACGGGTACCGGCAACCGCGCCCTGAAGTCCCTGAGCGACATGCTCAAGGGCAAGCAGGGTCGTTTCCGCCAGAACCTGCTCGGCAAGCGCGTCGACTACTCGGGCCGTTCGGTCATCATCGTCGGCCCGCAGCTCAAGCTCCACCAGTGCGGTCTGCCGAAGCAGATGGCGCTCGAGCTGTTCAAGCCGTTCGTCATCAAGCGCCTCATCGACCTGTCGCACGCGCAGAACATCAAGTCGGCCAAGCGCATGGTCGAGCGTTCGCGTCCGCAGGTGTGGGACGTGCTCGAGGAGATCATCCGCGAGCGCCCCGTGCTGCTGAACCGTGCGCCGACGCTGCACCGTCTGGGCATCCAGGCGTTCGAGCCGCAGCTCGTCGAGGGCAAGGCCATCCAGCTCCACCCGCTCGTGTGTGCTGCGTTCAACGCGGACTTCGACGGTGACCAGATGGCCGTGCACCTGCCGCTGTCGGTCGAGGCCCAGGCCGAGGCCCGCATCCTGATGCTCGCCTCGAACAACATCCTCAAGCCGTCCGACGGCCGTCCGGTGACCCTGCCCGCGCAGGACATGATCATCGGTCTGCACCACCTCACGACGGTGCGCGAGGGTGCGACGGGCGAGGGCCGTGCGTTCTCCTCCGTCGCCGAGGCGATCCTCGCGAAGGACCAGAACACGCTGCACCTCAACGCGATGGTGAAGATCCGCATGTCGGGTGTCCACTTCGCCGAGGGCGAGGCGCCGGAGGGCTACGAGGTCGGTCAGCCGATCCTCCTCGAGACCACCCTGGGCCGCGCGCTCTTCAACGAGACGCTGCCGGCGGACTACCCGTTCGTCCAGCGCGTCACCGACAAGGGCACCCTCTCCGCGATCGTCAACGACCTCGCCGAGCGCTACTCCAAGACCGAGACGGCCGCCGCGCTGGACCGGATCAAGGACGCGGGCTTCTACTGGGGCACGCGCTCCGGTGTGACCGTGGCGCTCTCGGACGTCGTGACGCCTCCTCGCAAGAAGGAGATCATCGCGGGCTACGAGGTCCAGGCCGCCAAGGTCCAGGGCGAGTTCGACAAGGGTCTGATCACCGACGCGGAGCGCCGCGCCGACCTGATCAAGATCTGGACCGAGGCCACGAACGAGATCGCGCAGGAGATGCGCGACAACTTCCCCGTCGACAACACCATCAACCGCATGGTGTCGTCGGGTGCTCGTGGTAACTGGCTGCAGGTGCGCAACATCGCCGGTATGCGTGGTCTGGTGAACAACCCGAAGGGCGAGATCATCGCCCGCCCGATCATCAACTCGTACCGCGAGGGCCTGACCGTGGCGGAGTACTTCATCGCCACGCACGGTGCCCGCAAGGGTCTGGCCGACACGGCTCTCCGTACGGCCGACTCGGGTTACCTGACGCGTCGTCTCGTCGACGTCTCGCAGGACGTCATCATCCGTGAGGACGACTGCGGCACGACCCGTGGCCTCGAGCTGCCGATCGCGACCGTGGGTGCCGACGGCGCCCTCGTCCGCGACCCGCGCGTCGAGAACACCGTGTACTCGCGCACCCTGGCCACCCCGGCGTCCGACGCCTCGGGCACCCAGGTCGCCGAGGCCGGCGAGGACGTCGGTGACGTCCTGCTGGACACGCTGCTCGCCGCCGGTGTCGAGAGCATCAAGGTGCGCTCGGTCCTGACCTGCGAGTCGGCCGTCGGTGTCTGCGCGAAGTGCTACGGCCGTTCGCTCGCCACGGGCAACCTCGTCGACATCGGCGAGGCGGTCGGCATCATCGCCGCCCAGTCCATCGGTGAGCCCGGTACCCAGCTGACGATGCGTACCTTCCACACGGGTGGTTCGGCCTCGGCCGACGACATCACGCAGGGTCTGCCCCGCGTGACGGAGCTCTTCGAGGCCCGCACCCCGAAGGGCGCGTCCCCGATCGCCGAGGCCCCCGGCCGCGTCACGATCGAGGACACGGACAAGGGTCGTCGGATCATCCTCACGCCGGACAACGGCGACGAGCCGTTCATCTACCCGGTGCTCAAGCGTGCGACCCTCCTCATCGAGGACGGCCAGCACGTCGAGCTCGGCGAGCAGTTCATCGCCGGCACGGTGGACCCGAAGGAGGTCCTCCGGGTCAAGGGTGTGCGCGAGGTCCAGAAGCACCTCGTCAACGGTGTGCAGGACGTGTACGGCTCGCAGGGCGTGCCGATCCACGACAAGCACATCGAGGTCATCGTCCGCCAGATGCTCCGCAAGGTCACCGTCGTCGACCACGGCGACACCGACCTGCTGCCGGGTGAGCTCGTCGACCGGTCGCGCTACAACGCGCTGAACCGTGCGGCGCTGCAGGAGGGTCGCAAGACCGCCTCGGCTCGCCAGGAGGTCATGGGCATCACGAAGGCGTCCCTCGCGACCGAGTCGTGGCTGTCCGCCGCGTCCTTCCAGGAGACCACCCGCGTCCTCACGCAGGCGGCCATGGAGGGCAAGCAGGACCACCTCGTCGGCCTCAAGGAGAACGTCATCATCGGTAAGCTCATCCCCGCCGGGACGGGCCTCAGCCGGTACCGTGACGTGGACGTCGCCGCGACCGAGGAAGCCAAGGCGGAGCGGTACCCCAACCGCATCTTCGCCGACGACTCCTCGTTCTCGGACGCCGACCTGAGCTTCGTCGACTTCGACAGCTTCTCGTCGGACGACTTCACGCCCGGGACCTACAACTGAGTGTGAGTTGAACCCGGGAGGCCCCCGCATCCTCGGATGCGGGGGCCTTCCTCGTTGCCGGACGGTACCGGTGGCGGCCGGGAGGCGCGGTGCGGGCTCGCCCCGCGCCTCCCGTCCGTCAGGTGGTCCCGCCGTCAGGCGGTGCGGCCCTTCTCGTCGACCAGCGAGTACAGGCTGAGCACGTTGCCGTCGGGGTCGCGGACGTCGAACCAGTCGACCGCGCCGTCGACGCACTCCACCGGGCCGACGTCGATGCCGAGCGAGCCGATGCGGGCGTGCTGCGCGCGGACGTCGTCGACGCCGAAGCGGACGGTCGCGGGACGCTGCTCGGCGTCCGTCGCCCGGAACAGCTGCAGCCAGATGCCGCCGATCTCGTACTCGACGACGCCGTCCTCCGGCTCGAGGTCCGGGTCGGAGCGCTGGAACACGGCGCCGTACCAGAGGCAGGACGCCTCGATGTCGGAGACGGGCAACCCCACGGTCACGCTCGTGATGTCCATGCCCCATCATGTCCCGCCGGTGGCCCGCGCGTCGAGGGTCTTCCTGCACAGGATCGCCCTCCGGACCCGCCTCCACAGGACCGTCCCCGGGCCGCTCGTCGGGGCGTGCAGAGCGCGATGATCCCGACATGACGACCACCTCCGTGCAGCCCGATACCCACCGGTACCCCCGCACTGGGGCCACCCCTCGCGGCCCCGCCCCCTCGTTGTGGGACTGCATTCGACGACTGTCGCGCAAGTACCGTGATCGGGCGTCGCGTCCCTGGCGGCGCACTACCCGAAGACCCTCGCACCAGCGAGTCCAAGGAGGTGCGGGGCACATGGCCACGCTGTCCGAGATCCTCATCCTCAACGGCGCGCTCCCGATCGAGCACCTCGACGCCATGACCGGGGACGAGGAGATCGACGAGCGCGCGATCCGCACCCTCGTCGACCAAGGGGTCGTGAGCGAGGCGCAGTTCGTCACCGCCCGCGCCGCGTCGCACAACTCCCGGACCGTCCCGCTGACCGACTACCCGGTCGACGGCACCGCGGTGTCGATGCTGCCCGCGGCACTGTGCCGTCGGCACGGGGTGCTCGGCATCGGGTTCGAGGGCGAGACGCTCGTCCTGGCCATGGTGAACCCCACCAACGTCCTCGCCATCGACGACGCCCGCGCCGCCTCCGGCCGGACCGTCAAGCCGCTACAGGTCGAGGAGCGTGACCTGCAGGCCGCGCTCGACCGCTACCTGCGCGCCGACGACGAGCTCAGCGACCTGACCTCGTCGATGGGTGAGGAAGCGGGCGCGCAGGCACAGCAGCAGGCCGACCTGACCGACGGCTCGCTCGACGACGTCCCGATCGTCCGGTTCGTGAACCTGCTCGTCTCGCAGGCGATCCAGGACCACGCGTCCGACATCCACATCGAGCCCGGCGAGCACGAGGTGCGCGTCCGCTACCGCATCGACGGCGTGCTGCACGAGATGGCCCCGGCACCGAAGAACATCCAGAACGGCGTCATCAGCCGCCTGAAGATCATGAGCGACATCGACATCGCCGAGCGACGCAAGCCGCAGGACGGCCGCATGTCGGTGCGGCACGGCGGCCGGCAGATCGACCTCCGCGTGGCGACGCTGCCGACCGTGTGGGGCGAGAAGGTCGTCATGCGGATCCTCGACAACACGAACACGTCGCTGACGCTCAAGGACCTCAACCTGCTCGAGCAGAACGCCGAGGCCTACCGACGTTCGTACTCCAAGCCGTACGGCATGATCCTCGTGACCGGCCCCACCGGTTCGGGCAAGTCGACGACCCTGTACACGACGCTGAACGCCGTCGCGAAGCCCGAGATCAACGTCATCACCGTCGAGGACCCGGTCGAGTACCGGATGGGCGGCATCAACCAGGTGCAGGTCAACCCGAAGGCCGGTCTGACCTTCGCATCCGCGCTGCGCTCGATCCTGCGCTCCGACCCGGACGTCGTGCTCCTCGGTGAGATCCGCGACCACGAGACCGCGCAGATCGCGATCGAGGCCTCGCTGACCGGCCACCTCGTGCTCTCGACCCTGCACACGAACGACGCCCCCTCGGCCGTGACGCGACTGACCGAGATGGACATCGAGCCGTTCCTCGTCGGGTCCGCGCTCGACTCGGTGGTCGCGCAGCGTCTCGCACGCCGCCTCTGCGACCGGTGCAAGGCGCCGTCGGTGTACAGCGCCGAGCAGCTCGTCGCGATGGGCTTCATCGCTCCGGGCGACCAGGCGCCGGCGCTCTTCGGGCCGGTCGGTTGCGCCGTCTGCTCGAACACCGGCTACCGGGGCCGCATCGCCCTGCACGAGGTGATGACCGTGACCGAGGAGATCGAGCGGCTCGCAGTGGCGCGGGCGTCCAGCGCCGAGATCAGCCGGGTCGCGCAGGAGCAGGGCATGCTCACGCTCCGGCAGGACGGTTTCGAGAAGGCGAAGCTCGCGATGACGAGCATCGACGAGATCCTGCGCGTGGTCGCGTAGGCGTGGGAGTGGGACGATGACCGATTCTGTCTACGACATCTCCGTGCCCGAGGGCGAGCCCGTCGCGGGCTGGCACCCCGCACAGCCCGCCGGTGAGATCGGCGGCCGTCGTGCCGCCCGGCTGGCCGCCAGCTCGGCTCCGGTGGCACCCGCCACGCACGGCCACCAGACCGCCCCGGCCGCGGCCGGCCCGGTCTACGACCTGCAGAGCGACGCCGCCTCGTGGCCGGCTCCGACCGGCCAGGCCGTCGCCGTGCCCGTCGCGCAGCCGCACTCCGTCCCCGCGACGCCCCCCGCCGCCGTCCCGCCGTCCACGGCCTCCTACGGCTACGCGCAGGCGGAGACCGAGGCACTCGGTGCTCCGGTCGCGACGACTGCCACGCTGCGCGGGCGTGCCCCCGAGGGGCAGGCCGAGATCGCCTTCACCCGGCACGCACGCGAGGTCGCGGACGCCGACCTGGTCACCGCGCTCGCCCAGGTGGTCTACCAGGGTGCGTCCGACCTCCACGTCACCGCCGACGCCGCCCCCACGGTGCGCGTCGACGGCTCGCTCCGACCGGCCGTGCCGGGAGGCCCGTGGGCGCGGAACAAGGTCGTCGCGGCACTCAAGACGCTGCTGAGCGCCGAGCAGGCCGGCCAGTTCGACCACGAGCAGGAGCTCGACTTCGCGTACTCGCTGTCGCCCGAGTACCGCTTCCGCGTGAACTACTACCAGCAGCGCGGGAACTGGGGTGCCGCCTTCCGCATCATCCCGACGAAGATCAAGACGCTGAAGCAGCTCGGCATCCCCGAGCAGGTCGGCGACTTCGCGAAGCTGCCCCGCGGTCTCGTGCTCGTGACCGGTCCGACCGGTTCCGGCAAGTCGACCACGCTGGCGGCGCTCATCGACCTCGTCAACGAGACCCGTGCCGACCACATCGTGACGGTCGAGGACCCGATCGAGTTCATGCACGAGCACAAGAAGGCGATCATCAACCAGCGCGAGGTCGGTGCGGACACGCACTCGTTCGCGCGGGCGCTCAAGCACGTCCTCCGCCAGGACCCCGACGTCATCCTCATCGGCGAGCTCCGCGACCTCGAGACCATCTCCGTCGCGCTCACCGCCGCCGAGACCGGCCACCTCGTCTTCGCGACCCTGCACACGCAGAGCGCGCCCGGCACGATCGACCGCGTGATCGACGTGTTCCCGCCGCACCAGCAGGGGCAGATCCGCACGCAGCTCGCCGCGACGCTCGAGGGCGTCGTGTGCCAGACGCTCGTGCCGAAGGCGACCGGGGTCGGCCGCGTCGTATCGACCGAGATCATGAAGACCACGCCGGCGATCGGTAACCTCATCCGCGAGGGCAAGACGTACCAGATCACCTCGGCCATGCAGGCCGGGCGCGACACGGGCATGCACACGATGGACCAGGACCTCGCCGAGCTGGTCAACGTCGGCACGATCACCCGCAAGGCCGCGCTCGAGAAGGTGCACGACGAGGAGGGCTTCGATCGGCTGGTCCAGCGTGTCGAGTCGCCGTCCGAGGAGTCCGCGTCCGCCATCGCCGCGAGCGGCATCGACTTCGGCGACAAGTTCTCAGGGGGCTACTGATGTCACTGGCATTCGACTACCGCGGTCGTGACGGCGGCGGCAAGCTCGTCAAGGGCAAGCTCGACGCAGCGAGCGAGGGAGCCGCGGTCGCGCGCCTCCGCCTCATGGGCATCTCGCCGATCTCGCTCGCCGAGGTCAAGGCCGGCACCGGGCTGCAGACCGAGATCAAGATCCCCGGGTTCGAGAAGCACGCCGGGCTCAAGGACCTGTCGATCATGGCTCGGCAGGCGTCGACGATGCTCTCGTCGGGACTCTCCCTGCTCCGGGCGCTGACGATCCTGGCGGACCAGACCGAGAACAAGAAGCTCAAGGGCATCCTGGGCAAGGTCCGCGACGAGGTCGAGCAGGGTGTCGCCTTCTCGGACGCTGTCGCCAAGTACCCGGTCGACTTCCCCCCGATCATGATCAACATGATCCGCGCCGGCGAGACGGGCGGCTTCCTCGACAAGGCGATGGACTCGATCGCGACGAACTTCGAGAAGGAGCACAAGCTCCGCTCGACCATCAAGTCGGCGATGACCTACCCGACCGTCGTCCTGATCATGTCGCTGCTGAGCGTCGTGATCATGCTCATCTTCATCGTCCCGATCTTCCAGGACATGTTCTCCTCGCTGGGCGGCAAGCTCCCGCTCCCGACGATGATGCTCGTCTACGCGTCACACGCGATGGTGTGGGTCGGCCCGATCCTCGCCGTGGCGATCGCCGTCACCTGGATCTGGTACCGGGCGAACAAGAACACCGACCGGGTCCGCGGGTTCCTCGACCCGATCCGGCTCAAGCTCCCGGTCTTCGGTCCGCTCAGCAAGAAGATCGTCATCGCTCGGTTCGCCCGGAACTTCTCGAACATGATCGGCGCCGGTGTGCCCATCCTGCAAGCGCTCAAGATCGTCGGCGAGGTGTCCAACAACTTCGTGGTCGAGCGGGCGCTCGGGCGGGTGGCGGAATCCGTTCGCAAGGGCGAATCGATCTCGGAGCCGCTCGGCAAGGAACCGGTCTTCCCGCAGATGGTCTCGCAGATGATCGCCGTCGGTGAAGACGCCGGTTCGATGGAGATCATGCTCGAGAAGATCGCAATGTTCTACGACGCCGAAGTGGAATCGACGACAGAAGCGCTGACGTCATTGATCGAACCACTCCTCATCGCATTCCTGGGTGTGGTCATCGGTGGAATGATCGTCGCCCTCTACCTGCCGATCTTCCAGATCACCTCGCTCATCCACTGACGCCCGGTTCACCTCGGATTCCCCGACCGTCGGGGGCGTTCGTCGTGTGCGCGCACACGCTCGTCCGGTGCCGACGACCCTCTATCGGGGTGCATTCATCGACACCGGACCCCCGGTACTGGGGGCATTTTCCTGCCGTTTGGCCCCCGTTCTCGGGATTATGCGGAAAATCTCCCCTGAATACGCTCGACGGTGGCGGCAGAGCACAGCCCCGATCCCATTCCGCACCCAACTCCCGAAAGAGTGGAAGACAATGTACGCAGCACTCATGGGCAAGCTCGATGCTCGCCGCAAGGGCCTCCTCGAAGAGAACGACAAGGGCTTCACCCTGATCGAGCTCCTCGTCGTCGTCATCATCATCGGCATCCTCGCCGCCATCGCCATCCCGGTGTACCTGGGTGTGCAGAAGAACGCGCAGGACTCGGCGACGCAGACCGACGTGACGAACGCGAAGATCGCGGTCGTGTCGGTGCAGACCAACCTCGGTGCGATGCCGACTGCTGGTGCCCTCGTCACGAACGGTACCGTCTCGACCACGTCGCCCGGTGCGGGAAGCACGCAGTCCTGGACCGACGCCGGCGTCACCGGCTCCAGCAACACCAAGTCGGTGACCCTCTTCACGGGCACGGGCACCTACTGCGTCATCGGGCAGAGCACCAACGACACCTACTTCTACGCGACTGACAAGGTCGGCACGACGAAGGTGAAGTCCGACAGCATTCCCGCAGGTTGCAAGGCCTGATCACCCTGATGCCAGCCGAGGCCGCGACATCGCTTGGTGTCGCGGCTTCGGCTGCACGCCGTCGAGAACCAGGAACGGAGTAGTCATGCGCAGCCTTCTCCTCGCGCTGCAACGGCGTCTCCTTGCTGACGGCGGCTTCTCGATCACCGAGGTCCTGGTCGCCATGATGGTCTTCGCCCTCATGTCGATCGGCCTCGCGTACGGCATCACGAACGCCCTCGTGCTGACACAGGAGAGTCGCGCGCGTCAGACCGCGCTCAACCTGGCGTCCGAGGACCTCGACCAGTTGCGGTCCTACGCGAACCCGTTCGACATCCGGTCGACAGCCACGGACGAGCGGTTGGAGTCGACCGTGGGCGGCCAGAAGTACGTGCTCACCCGCACCACCCAATGGGTCGACAGCGCCGGCAACTCCAGCTCGTGCGGGACCGACGGCACGACCCTCGCGTACAAGAGCATCACCAGCACGGTCACCTGGCAGAACGGCAAGGGCAAGCCCCTCTCCGTGGCCCTCGACACGCTCGTCGCGCCGAACTCCCGTATCAACGCCGACGGGACCGGGGCGATCCTGGTGACCATCCGCAACGCCGCGGGGACCGGCGCCTCGGGCATCCCCGTCACGATCGCGGCGAACCCGGGCGGCGGGGGCGCGACGGTCAAGCAGCCCGCACCGACCGACGGCTCGGGCTGCACCTACGCCCTGCAGGTCCAGCCGGGGAGCTACACGGTCTCGGCGTCGACGCCGGGCGGGATCGACACCACGCAGCAGGAAGTCGCGACGAACAAGACGGTGACGGTTGCCGCCGGTACCGACGCCGCCGTGACGTTCACCTACGACCAGGCGCACACGTTCCAGGTCGACTACGCCACGAGCTACCCGGGCGGGACGGCGAAGCTGCCGACCAACCTCAGCACCACGCTCTACAACGGCGTCGGAGGCAGCTCGGTCTTCCCGGGCACCCCGAGGACGATCAAGGCGTTCCCCTACCGGGACGGGTACCAGTTCATGGCGGGCGCGTTCGTGACCGCCGACGGCGGTGGGAGTGCGACCTGCCTCAGCCCCAATCCCGGCAAGTGGACCACGGCGACGAACGGAGCGATCGGACAAGCGCCGGAGGCGATGAACGCCCCAGCGGGCGTGGTCGACTCCGCCTCACAGAAGGTCACCGTGCCGATGGGCATCGTGGTCGTCCCCGTCGACAAGGACTACCCGTACATCACGGCGGTGAGCGACAGCGCGGCGCCGGACTTCGACCCCGGGTGCAACGCCCCGAGTCCCAAGACACTCACGTTCTCCGGGACAACCGCGGGCAACGTCGGCATCGCGCTGCCCTACGGCACGTGGTCGATCTACCAGTCGAAGAGCCCCGGTTCGACGGCGTCGTCGAACAGCAAGAACATCGTGCAGACCGCGTCGAACAAGATCACCTACCCGAACGGCGGCGGCCAGACGAACAACGCCGGCTTCCTGATCTTCAAGTGGGGCGACACCGTCACGCTCGACCCGCGGAAGGCGCCGTGATGCTGGCGCGGGCGCTCCGTCGTGCGCACCGCGACGACCGCGGGGTCAGCATGGCCGAGCTGCTCGTCGCGGCGTCGGTCACCGTCATCATCCTCGCAACGCTCGCCGGGTTCTTCGTGGCGGCGATCAAGGGAAGCGCGTCGAACGCCGGCGCGGACACGAACATCCGGCAGGCCACGAACGCGATCAACGCGATGTCCCGCTACCTCCGCGCGGCCACGACCCGCGACGTGCCCTCGAGCCTCGTGCCGGACAGCGCGATCGTCAAGGCCACCCCGACCGACCTGACGTTCTACGCGTACATCAACCTGATCGAGGATCCGGACATCGCCAAGCGCACCGCCGAACGACCGGTGCTCGCGCGGTACTTCGTCGACCCGACGTCGCGGCAGCTCGTCCAGCAGCTCTCGGCGTGCGGCGCGGATGCCAACGGCTACTACTCGTGCCCATCCGTCACCAGTACGACCCGCCTGGGCGGACCGATCGCGTCGCCGACCTCCGACGACGTCCCCCTCTTCACCTACCAGGGCGCCGGCGGGAAGAAGGACCAGCTCGCGATCGGGGACGACGGCCAACTCAGCGCGACCCAGCGGACGGCCGTGCGCTTCGTCACCGTGAACCTCGAACTCGGATCCGCGACGGCCGGAGCAGGGAGCAACGCGCACCTGCAGAACATGGTCGGACTCCTCAACCTCGGACGTGCAGGAGCTACACCGTGATGCGTCGGATCGCCGCCTTCTTCAGCCGCGCCCGCGACGGCCGCGTCCGTGGGGACGAGGGCATGGCCCTCGCATCCGTCGTCGGTCTCGGCGCGGTGCTCATGATCCTCGTCGCGACGATGGCGTCGGTCTCGGTGAGCGGCTCGGTCAAGACCGCGGCGGACCGCAGCTGGAACCTCGCCATCCAGGCCGCGTACGCCGGGCTCGCCGACTACCAGAGCCGGCTGACGGCCGACAACAGCTACGAGCTCGTCGGCAACTCGGGCGCCTCCTTCAGCAGCAGCAGTGCCTTCTCGAAGGACTGGTCGTCGAACCCGGCCTTCGCCACGTCGGGGTCCCGGTGGGCGGAGGTCGCCAACGGTGGCGGACGCGCGCAGTACCGGTACGAGGTGGACAACACCGACTACACGGCCGAGGGCGTCGTGCGTGTTCGGGTCACGGGCAAGGCCGGTGGCGTGACGCGGTCCATCGTCGCCGACCTCAAGGGCGACGGCTTCGTCGACTACCTGTACTTCACCGACTTCGAGTCGAGCGACCCGACGATCACCGGCGAGACGCAGACCGCGGACGGCTCGAAGCTCTGCATCCCGCAGCACTACAGCACCCTCGCCGGGCAGTACGACTCGAGCAGGGCGTGCGCGCCCGTCCGGTTCACCGAGCGGGACACCCTGACGGGTCCCGTCCGGACGAACGACACTTTCATGCTGTGCGGGACGACCTTCACCTCGACCGTGCAGTCGACCGCGGCGGACGGCGTCTACCGCACGCCGTACTCCAACGGGTCGACCGACGACCGGCGGTGCCGGTCCACCGCGACCTTCACGGGCGGTCCGCCCAAGAACGTGCAGTCGATCGACCCGCCGTCGACGATCGCGAACATGGCGCAGGAGGCGCGCACCAACGACCGGGTCAACGTCCCGCGTCCCGGCTGTCTCTACACGGGTCCCACCTCGTTCGTGTTCTCCGGGAACAAGGTCACGATCAAGTCCCCGCTGACGAAGGCGACGCAGTACCGGCTCGACAACGCCGGTCGCCCGCAGCCGGACGGCTCTGGCGACGTGCTCTGCGGATCCCCGTCCGCTCTGAAGAGCTCCTCCGGTGCGACCATCCCCGTCCTCGACGACAACCTGGCGTACGTGCAGGGCGTACCCACCGACACCGGGGACCCCAACTACACGAAGCCGGGAGACGAGCGGTCGGCCAGCGGAGCGATGTGCCAGGTCGGTCAGTCCTACAGCAACGGCCTCGGTTACCCCCGCGCCAACGAGTACGTGGGCAACGCCGGCGCGGACGGGCTCTACAACTGCCGGGCCGGTGATGCGTTCGTGTCCGGGGTCGTCAACGGCAAGATGACGGTCGGCGCGGCCAACTTCCTCTACGTGACGTCGAACATCACCTACGCGCCGGGAACACAGAGCGTGCTCGGGCTCGTCGGCCAGCGGGCCGTGACCGTCTCCAACCCGATCTCCTGCAACAAGTACCAGACCGCCCGGAGCGGCACCCAGACCGTCACGCTCAAGACCTGCGACACCGCGGTGTCGTCGACCTCGCAGCTCCAGTACGGCGCCGGGAGCAAGGTCACGATCAACGCGGCCATCGCGAGCAACACCGGGACGTTCCAGGTGCAGAACTACGGGTACGGACCGCAGATGGGTGACCTCACGGTGCTCGGTTCGATCGCACAGAAGTACCGCGGCGCGGTCGGCGTCACCTACTCCACGACGAACGGCTGGGGTCAGACCGTCGTCGACCACCAGACGGGCTTCACGAAGGCGTACGGGTACGACAACCGGTTCCAGAGCATCGCACCGCCGAAGTTCCTGCAGCCGGTGAGCACGAGCTACGGCATCACCACCCAGGTCGAGGTCAACGCCGCCTTCAACGCGGACGGCTCGTGCTCGAGGACGAGCTCGGGGACGTGCCAGTGATCGCCGTCGTCACCGGGGCGACGGCGCTGATGGGCCTGCTCGTCGGGTCCTTCCTCAACGTCGTCGTCCACCGTGTCCCCGCGGGGATCTCCGTGGTCCGCCCGCCGAGCGCCTGCCCGGGTTGCGGCCACGAGATCCGCGGGTTCGACAACGTGCCGGTGCTCTCGTGGATCGCCCTCCGCGGGCGCTGCCGCGACTGCCGTGCGCCGATCTCGGCCCGGTACCCGGCCGTGGAGCTGGCGACGGCGGTCCTCTTCACCGTCGTGGCGGTGGTGTTCGTGCCGACGATCACCGACGGCGGGTCCTCCGCTGGCGGTGCCGGGCTGTTGCTCGCGTTGCTCTACCTCATGGCGATCAGCGTGGCGCTCGCGCTCATCGACATCGACACCCACCGTCTCCCGAACGTGATCGTGCTGCCGGCCTACGTGGTCGTCGTGGTGCTGCTCGGGGGAGCCTCGGCGGTGACCGGGGACTGGGGCGCCTTCGTGCGTGCCGGGATCGGGCTCGTCGGGCTCGGCACCGTCTACCTCGTGCTCGCGCTCGCGGTACCCGGGGGGATGGGCATGGGCGACGTGAAGCTCGCCGGTGTCCTCGGGTTCGTGCTCGCGTACCTCGGATGGGGACCCCTCGCAGTGGGAGCTTTCGCCGCCTTCCTGCTCGGCGGTACCTTCTCGCTCGTGCTCATGTCGACCGGCCGGGCCGGTCGACGGAGCGGAATCCCCTTCGGCCCCTGGATGCTCGCCGGCGCGTGGCTCGGCATCTTCCTCGGCCCCGTGATCTGGGCTGCCTACCTCGGCGCCCTCGGACTCGGCTGACGCCGACCACCTGCCAACCAGAAGGACGCCAAGCATGGGCAAGAGCATCGTCGGGCTGGACCTCACCGCGGACACCATCCGCGCCGTCGAGGTCGCCGACGCCGACAAGGCACGCCCGACCGTCGTCCGGTTCGCCGAGGTGCCGACGCCTCCGGAAGCGATCCGCAAGGGCGAGGTCATCGAGCCGAACACCGTCGCGGGAGCACTCAAGCAGCTCTGGCAGCTCGGTCGGTTCCGCACGAAGGACGTCGTCCTCGGCGTCGGGAACCAGCGGGTCCTCTCCCGTGACCTGACGATCCCGAAGAGCTCCCGCGAGCAGATCCGTGAGTCGCTCCCGTTCCAGGTGCAGGACATGCTGCCGGTGCCGGTCGGTGACGCGATCCTCGACTTCTACCCCGTCGCCGAGGCGGAGAGCGAGAACGGACCGGTCCTGCACGGCTTGCTCGTCGCCGCGATCAAGGACGCGGTGCTGGCGAACGTCCGCGCGGTCCAGCTCGCCGGCCTCAACCCGGCAGCGGTCGACCTCATCCCGTTCGCGCTGAGCCGGGTCGCCGTCACGCGACAGCGGGTCCCCGGTACCGTCGCGATGGTCGAGCTGGGTGCGGAGACGACGAGCGTCGTGATCCTGACGGACGGCGTCCCCCAGTTCGTCCGGATCATCCCGACCGGCGGGAACGACATGACGAAGGTGCTCGCCGGCCGGTTCGACATCGACTGGGAGCAGGCGGAGGCCGTGAAGCGGCACTTCGGGCTCGGCGGCGGCGCCCGGACGACGGACGACGCGCGCGCCGTCGCGGTGATCACGGAGTCGTGCAGCGAACTGTTCGCCAGCCTCCGCAACACGATCAACTACTTCGTCAACACCCGGCCAGGCCAGGAGGTCCGCAGCGTCATGCTCGCGGGCGGCGGAGCGAAGATGCCGGGGTTCGCGCAGGCGCTCAGCGACCACACACGCATCCCCGTCCACATGACGGACCCCTTCGCCGGGGTCGCACGTGGACGGTCCATCACGCCGGACGCGCTCGCCGAGCGCGGCAACGCCGTGGCCGTCGCGTTCGGCCTGGCAGTCGGGAGCAGAGCAGCATGACCGAGACCGTGCAGTCCGTCGCGGCACCAGCGCGTGCCGGTGTCTTCGGGATCGGGCGCCGGCCGGCGACCGGGGCAGCCGAGGATCGAGCGCCGCAGCGCGGTGCCCGCCGCGGCAGGAACGTGCCCGGGGTGACCCCGGGCCAGGAGCCACGGGTCGACCTGCTCCCGGTGGAGGTCCACCAGGACCGCCGTGGCCGCGCGATCGCCCGTCGGACGTGGTTCGGTGCGGGTATCGTCGCCGCGTTGGTGGTCATCGCGACCGCGGCCGCGACCGTGCAGAGCATGGGTGCTCGCTCGGACCTGGCTGCGGCGCAGGCCGAGACCACCTCCATCCAGCAGCAGCAGCAGCAGTACGGCGAGGTCCGTCGGGTCGAGCAGGACACGGCGCTCGCAGCTGCCGCGCAGGAGGTCGGCGGGTCGACGGAGATCGACTGGAAGAGCTACCTCGGCCAGGTGCAGCAGCTCCTGCCGGAGGGGGTCGCCATCACGGCGCTCAACATCGACTCGTCGAGCCCGATGCAGAGCTTCGACCAGTCGACCGCTCCGCTCCAGGGCATGCGTGTCGCCACGCTGAACGTGACCGTCAGCAGCCCCTCCATCCCGTCGGTCCCCGACTGGAACGAGCGGCTCACGAAGCTGCCCGGGTACGTGGACTCGAACATCGACTCGATCAGCCGCGGATCGGTCGTCGGCGACACGGCGGGCACCTCCTCGTCGACGTACCAGGCCTCGATCTCGCTGCACGTCAACGACGGCGCCTACGACGGCAAGTACGCAGAGAAGAGCAAGTGACGTGAACAAGAACCGGCTCTCCCTCATCCTGGCAGCGCTCACCGCCGTGGCGATCGCCGTCGGCGGGTTCTTCCTGGGTGTGCAGCCACAGCTCGCCTCCGCGTCGGCCGACGAGGCGCAGCAGACGCAGACGGACCAGACGAACGCGACCAGCCGGGCGGAGCTCGACCGGCTCCGTGAGCGCTTCACCACGCTCGACGCGATGCAGGCGTCGCTCGACGGGCTGCGTGACTCGGTGCCGGCGACGGCCGACACCGACGCGTTCATCCGTTCCCTCGACACCGTCGCGGGAACGTCCGGTGCCGCCGTCTCGTCCGTGTCGGTCGGGGAGGCCCAGGCGTACTCCGCCCCGGCGTCCGGCACCGCCCCGGCGACCGCCGAGGCCGCGCCGGGCGCTGCGGCCTCGCCGTCGGCCACCGCCACGGCCGAGCCGTCGGCCGAGGCGAGTCCCACGGCGCCGGCAGCGCCCAGCGTCACGACGAACCCGCTGGTCACGCCGGCGAACTTCTCCGTCATCCCGGTCTCGATCAGCATCGAGGGGTCCTACGACCAGGCGCTCGCCTTCACCGGCGGCGTCCAGGACGGCAAGCGGCTCTTCCTCATCACGACGCTGACGTCGTCGTCCTCGACCTCGGCGGAGGACGGTGCACCGGACGGGGCCGGGCGCCAGACCTGGACGCTCGGCGGGTTCCTCTACGTCCTCTCGGCGCCGGCCGCCGCGACCGCTTCCGCCACCGCCACGGCCACCCCCACCGCGGGCTGACACCGCCCCGGACACCACCCCGCGAAGTGGGTGCGCCGCGCCACGCCGCACCCACTTCCGCGACACCCGTCGGTGTGCCTACGATGCTGCCGACGCCGCACTCGCGGCTGCTCACCCCCCTCTCGGACGGTCGCCTCAGGACGGCCGTTCCTCGTCGTGCCCGGAGTCGCGCGTGTTGGTCGGAATCGTGGAGTTCCTCGGCTGGTTCGGTGCCGTAACCGTTCTCGCAGGTTACCTGCTCTTCTCGCTGGGCAAGATCCCGAACGGGCCGCTGTACCAGGTGCTCAACCTCGTGGGCGGACTCTCCGTCGCGATCAACGTCGCGGCGCACCACGCGATCCCGTCGACGATCGTCAACGGGGTGTGGGCCGTGATCGCGGTCGTCGTCCTGGTGAAGACGGCGCGAGCCCGTCGCCTGACCAGGGAGGGTGCGACGCAGGTGCCCGCGGCTGCCGAGCACGTCGTCCTGCACACCGAGCCGCCGGCGACGACCGCGGTCCTGCCGGTGGTGGGCCCTGCGCTCCGCGACCACGAGGCGGAGGCGACCGACGCCGCCGGGCCCGCGCCGCGCCTCCAGGCCGACACCGACACCGACGCCGCCCCGGCCGCACCGATGACCGAGTCTGTCCCCGTCATCACGGCGACGATCGCGCTCGCGCTCGTGGCCGCCGCGCAGCAGCACGCGGAGCACGGGATGCAGGAGCACCCGGAACCGACACCCGAGCGCGAGGACGCCGCGCAGCGCTGACCAGCAAGCCAGCAAGCCAGCAAGCCAGCGCGCCGGCGAGCCAGCAGCGCCAGCGAGCGGGCGACCGACCGCGGCGTCCGGCCCGCACGCCCCTGTCGGCAGTACGCTCGTGCCATGTCCCGATGGCTGGTGGCGACGATGACGTCCGTGCTCTTCATCGCGCTCGTCATCGCAGTGACGGGTTTCGAGGCCCTGCTCGCCGACGTCGAGGCCATCCCGCAGCCCGACGCGAGCCCCTACCTCGGCCCCGCGATGGTGGTCGGCGCCGGGCTGGTCGTCTTCCTGGCCACGGCGGCCGGCATCCGCGAGGGGAACCCCGGCGTGACGGGTCTCGTCGCCGCCGCCGGCACGTACCTCGTCATGCTCGGCGTCGGGTCCGTCGGGTACGCGATCGTCCGGGGCGACGGCACGGAGCTGCTCGTCTTCCCCGCGGGCTCCGCCCTCAGCCCGTTCGTGGTCGGCTCCGTGGTGGTCGCGCTCCTGTGCGTCGTCGGCGGGATCGCGGCCGCGCGGCACCAGGCCCGGGACACGTCGACCGCGGGCACGGCTCCGGACCACGACCGCGCCTGACCGGCGACCCGCGCCCGACCGGCACCCCCGCACCCGACCGGCACCCCCGCGCCACCGGACCGGAACCCCCGCCGGCGGTAGGATCCCGGAGCAGGCACGCAGCACGACGGGGGACCCATGACCGACCAGCATCCGGACGGGTGGGCCGCGGTCCCGCACGTCGACGGCATCCGCGGCACCCGCGAGCCCGCGGCCCCCGTCCCGACCCCCGCGGCGACCGGTCGGCCCCGCCGGCGACTGCGTCGGCGCACGCTCGTCGGCATCGTCGCGGGTGGCGCGGTCGTGCTCCTGCTCGCCGTGACCGGTGTCGTCGGGTGGACCGTGCAGTCGTCGTCGCACGCCGCGGACCGGCCGGTCCGGGCCTTCCTCGACGACCTGACGGCGGGTCGGGTGACCGACGCCCTCGACGCGGCGGGGATCGACCACGACGACCAGGACGTCCTGCTCACCGACGCGGCGTACGCGAAGGCCTCGGACCACGTGACCGGGTACCGCATCGCGGGAACGCGGACGGACGGCGACACCGCGACGGTCCAGGCGGTGCTGCGGCAGGACGGGCGTGACGTGCCGACGACCTTCACGCTCGACCGGACGGACACCGACTGGGGCGTCTTCCCGGTGTGGCAGCTCGAGGCGCCGGAGCTCGGTCGGGTCGAGGTCTCGGTCGAGGGGCCGGCGAGCACCGCGGTCGAGGTCGCGGGGGAGCGCGTGGAGACCTCCCGCGACGGAACCGCCCGGCTCGCGGCACTGCCCGGGACCTACCCGGTCACGGTCGACGGCGGGAAGTGGTTCACGGCCGAGGACGGCTCGGCGCGGGTGGCCGGCTTCGGTGCGGCGGGGTCCGCGCCGGTGGCGATGACCACGTCGCTCACCGACGCGGGGCAGCAGGCCGCGCAGCAGGCCGTCGATCGCTGGGTGGACGGGTGCGTCGCGTCGACGGATGCGGCGCCCGCGGGGTGCAGCTTCTACGCCTACGGCGAGGACCCCGCGTACACCTACTCGAACCAGAAGTGGTCCCTCGAGCAGCGACCGGAGGTGACGGTCGGCGGTTGGCTGGCACGCGGCTGGGCGGTCTCGACCACGAAGGCGGGCCGGGCGACCTACACCGCGGACATCTCGGGACCGGGTGGCGTGGGCACCGCCTCGGCCGGACCGATGAACGTCAACGCCAGCGGGTACATCTCGGGCTTCTCCGACTCCGGCGCCACGTTCGAGTCGGCGATCGGCAACGGCGCGTCCGACTCGGGGTCCTGACCGGCGACGGTCCGCAGGACGGCCCGTCTCGGGTCCGGCTCCGGACACGGCGTGGTCGGTCCGTCGGACGGGAGGCGCGGGTCGCCGACCCGGGTCCGGTCACGCCGGTCGGTGGTCGCCATACGTCGGTCGCCGGTCGGGGGTCGCCGGTCGCCCGTCGGGGGCCGGCCCGCCCGCACCGGGCGGGTGTCCGCCCGTGGCGTCACCACGGGCCTCCACGGGCGACGCGCCCGGATTGATTTCGCCCTGTGACGCGGGTAGTCTCTACCGGGTGTGCGCCCTCGGGCGCGCCCGGAATCCCGGCCCATGCTCGTCGACCTCGACGAGACCGTACCGGGGTCCATCCATCCCACCGTCTCTCCTCCGCCGTCAGGCGGTGATCAGCGTGGGATGAGGAAGCCGACGGACCGCGTCGGCCAGAGCACGAGCGAAGAACCAGGAGAACAGTTGCCTACCATCCAGCAGCTCGTTCGCAAGGGTCGCACGCCCAAGGTCGTCAAGACCAAGGCGCCGGCACTGAAGGCGAACCCCCAGCAGCGTGGTGTCTGCACCCGCGTCTACACCACCACCCCCAAGAAGCCGAACTCGGCCCTGCGCAAGGTCGCTCGTGTCAAGCTCTCGAACGGCACCGAGGTCACGGCCTACATCCCCGGTGAGGGCCACAACCTGCAGGAGCACTCGATGGTGCTCGTCCGCGGCGGTCGTGTGAAGGACCTCCCCGGTGTGCGTTACAAGATCATCCGTGGTGCCCTGGACACCCAGGCCGTCAAGAACCGTAAGCAGGCTCGCAGCCGCTACGGCGCGAAGAAGGGTTGAGGTAGATGCCTCGTAAGGGTCCCGCCCCGAAGCGTCCCGTCGTCGCCGACCCGGTGTACGGCGCGCCGATCGTCTCGCAGCTCGTCAACAAGATCCTCCTGGACGGCAAGAAGGGCCTCGCCGAGCGCATCGTCTACGATGCACTCGAGGGTGTCACCGCCAAGAACCAGCAGGACGCCGTCGCGACGCTGAAGAAGGCGCTCGACAACGTCCGTCCGACCCTCGAGGTCCGCAGCCGCCGCGTCGGTGGCTCGACCTACCAGGTCCCGGTCGAGGTCAAGCCGCACCGCGCGAACACCCTCGCGCTCCGCTGGCTGACCTCCTACGCCAAGGCCCGTCGCGAGAAGACGATGACCGAGCGTCTCATGAACGAGATCCTCGACGCGTCGAACGGTCTCGGTGCCGCGGTCAAGCGCCGCGAGGACACGCACAAGATGGCCGAGTCGAACAAGGCCTTCGCGCACTACCGCTGGTAAGTCCGGCGCTGGTCGTCCCGGCACCGGTCGGGCGTCGTCGGTCATGAACCGTCGGCGCCCGCCCGGCCGCCAACCTCTCCTACAACTCTTCCGGAGGAACCTGTGGCACAGGACGTGCTCACCGACCTGAACAAGGTCCGCAACATCGGCATCATGGCGCACATCGATGCCGGCAAGACCACGACCACCGAGCGCATCCTGTTCTACACGGGCATCACGCACAAGATCGGTGAGGTGCACGACGGCGCCGCGACGATGGACTGGATGGCGCAGGAGCAGGAGCGCGGCATCACGATCACGTCGGCCGCGACGACCTGCTTCTGGGACAACAACCAGATCAACATCATCGACACCCCCGGTCACGTGGACTTCACGGTCGAGGTGGAGCGCTCGCTCCGCGTCCTCGACGGTGCGGTCGCCGTGTTCGACGGCAAGGAGGGCGTCGAGCCCCAGTCCGAGACCGTGTGGCGTCAGGCGGACAAGTACGACGTCCCGCGCATCTGCTTCGTCAACAAGATGGACAAGCTCGGTGCCGACTTCTACTTCACCGTCGACACGATCGTGAACCGCCTGGGTGCGGAGCCGCTCGTGCTCCAGCTCCCGATCGGTGCCGAGAACGACTTCGTCGGGATCGTCGACCTCATCGAGATGCACGCCAAGGTCTGGCCGGGCGATGCCAAGGGTGACGTCACCATGGGCGCCCAGTACGAGGTCCAGGAGATCCCCGCGGACCTCAAGGACCGCGCCGAGGAGTACCGCGCGAAGCTGATCGAGCGCGTCGCCGAGACCGACGACGCCCTGCTCGAGAAGTTCTTCGGTGGCGAGGAGCTCTCGAAGGACGAGATCAAGGGCGCGATCCGCAAGCTCACGATCGCCTCCGAGGTCTACCCCGTCCTCTGTGGGTCGGCCTTCAAGAACCGCGGCGTCCAGCCGATGCTCGACGCGGTCATCGACTACCTCCCGTCCCCGCTCGACGTGCCGCCGATGATCGGCCACGACGTCAAGGACGAGGAGAAGGAGATCATCCGCAAGCCCGACGCCACCGAGCCGTTCTCGGCCCTGGCGTTCAAGGTCGCGGTGCACCCCTTCTTCGGTCGTCTGACCTACGTCCGCGTGTACTCCGGCTCGATCGAGTCCGGTGCCCAGGTCATCAACTCGACCAAGGGCAAGAAGGAGCGCATCGGCAAGATCTTCCAGATGCACTCCAACAAGGAGAACCCGGTCGACAACGTGACCGCCGGCCACATCTACGCGGTCATCGGTCTCAAGGACACCACCACCGGTGACACCCTGTGCGACCCGTCGGACCAGGTCGTCCTCGAGTCGATGACGTTCCCGGAGCCGGTCATCGAGGTCGCCATCGAGCCGAACACGAAGGCCGACCAGGAGAAGCTCTCCACGGCCATCCAGAAGCTCGCCGAAGAGGACCCGACGTTCCGCGTCGAGCTCAACGCCGAGACCGGTCAGACGACGATCAAGGGCATGGGCGAGCTCCACCTCGACATCCTCGTCGACCGCATGAAGCGCGAGTTCAAGGTCGAGGCCAGCGTCGGCAAGCCGCAGGTGGCCTACCGCGAGACGCTGACCAAGGTCGTCGAGCGCTACGACTACACGCACAAGAAGCAGACCGGTGGTTCCGGCCAGTTCGCGAAGGTGCAGATCGCCCTCGAGCCGATGGAAGTCACGGCCGAGAAGGTCTACGAGTTCGAGAACGCCGTCACCGGTGGTCGCGTCCCGCGTGAGTACATCCCGTCGGTCGACGCCGGTATCCAGGACGCCATGCAGGTCGGCATCCTCGCGGGCTACCCGACCGTCGGCGTGAAGGCCATCCTCAAGGACGGCGCGGCGCACGACGTCGACTCGTCCGAGATGGCGTTCAAGATCGCCGGTTCGATCGCCTACAAGGAGGCCGCCCGCAAGGCCGGTCCCGCCATCCTCGAGCCGATCATGGCCGTCGAGGTGCGTACTCCCGAGGAGTACATGGGCGACGTCATCGGTGACCTCAACTCCCGTCGTGGCCAGATCGCCTCGATGGAGGACGCCTCGGGCGTCAAGGTGGTCCGCGCGAGCGTTCCGCTGTCCGAGATGTTCGGCTACGTCGGGGACCTCCGGTCCAAGACCTCTGGTCGTGCGGTCTACTCGATGACCTTCGAGACCTACAGCCAGGTCCCGGCCAAGGTCGCCGAGGAGATCATCGCGAAGAACAGCGGAGAGTAACGCTCCGGCGTTCTCTCCACAGGCGAGGGTGCCCGGCGACGGGCCCCTCGCCACCAAGTACAGTTAGACACACACCCTGCACGCCAACGGTCGAGTACCGGGGGCATGCTTTCCGAGTCCTGAGGAGGACCCACAGTGGCCAAGGCCAAGTTCGAGCGGACCAAGCCGCACGTCAACATCGGAACCATCGGTCACGTCGACCACGGCAAGACCACGCTCACGGCGGCGATCACCAAGGTTCTGCACGACCAGTACCCGGACCTCAACGAGGCCCGTGACTTCGCTCAGATCGACAGCGCTCCCGAGGAGCGCGACCGCGGCATCACGATCAACATCTCGCACGTCGAGTACCAGACGGAGAAGCGCCACTACGCGCACGTCGACGCTCCTGGTCACGCCGACTACGTGAAGAACATGATCACCGGTGCGGCCCAGATGGACGGCGCGATCCTCGTGGTCGCCGCCACCGACGGCCCGATGCCCCAGACGCGTGAGCACGTCCTGCTCGCCCGCCAGGTCGGTGTCCCCTACATCGTCGTCGCGCTGAACAAGTCCGACATGGTGGACGACGAGGAGATCCTGGAGCTCGTCGAGCTCGAGGTCCGTGAGCTCCTCGGCTCGCAGGAGTTCGACGAGGACGCCCCCGTCGTGCAGGTCTCGGCGCTCAAGGCGCTCGAGGGCGACGACAAGTGGGTCAAGTCCGTCCAGGACCTGATGTCCGCCGTCGACGAGAACGTGCCGGACCCGGTGCGCGCCACCGACCAGCCCTTCCTCATGCCGATCGAGGACGTCTTCACGATCACCGGTCGTGGCACGGTCGTCACCGGTCGTGTCGAGCGTGGCACGCTCGACCTGAACTCCGAGGTCGAGATCGTCGGCATCCGCCCGACGCAGAAGACCACGGTCACGGGCATCGAGATGTTCCGCAAGCTGCTCGACAAGGCCGAGGCCGGCGACAACACCGGTCTGCTCATCCGTGGCCTCAAGCGCGAGGACGTGGAGCGCGGCCAGGTCGTCGTCAAGCCCGGTTCGGTCACGCCGCACACCGAGTTCAAGGCGAACGCGTACATCCTGACCAAGGAAGAGGGCGGTCGTCACAACCCGTTCTACGCGAACTACCGTCCGCAGTTCTACTTCCGCACCACGGACGTCACCGGCGTCATCACGCTGCCCGAGGGCACCGAGATGGTCATGCCCGGCGACACCGTCGCCATGTCGGTCGAGCTGATCCAGCCGATCGCCATGGAGGCCGGCCTCCG
Organism: Curtobacterium citri; assembly: GCF_030362955.1. Classification (NCBI taxonomy): domain Bacteria; kingdom Bacillati; phylum Actinomycetota; class Actinomycetes; order Micrococcales; family Microbacteriaceae; genus Curtobacterium; species Curtobacterium citri. The sequence goes on along the minus strand of NZ_JAUCML010000003.1, from coordinate 136,117 downwards.
CTTCGCCATCCGTGAGGGTGGTCGTACGGTCGGCGCCGGTACGGTCGAGGAGATCGTCAAGTAACTCCCGGTTCTCCGGAAGACACTGCGTCAGCGGGGTCGGGCCTTCGGGCTCGGCCCCGCTTCGTCGTTCCCGGGGGTCGGTCACAGGTGCGACCGGGCACCATCGTCATGGTGACTCGTCTCCGCCGCTCCGCGACCAACGGCCGTGGGTACCACCGTGTCCGCAGCGGCAAGGGGTTCTCGTACCGCGACCCGGACGGCGCCACCGTCGCCGACAAGGAGGTCCGGCACAAGCTCGACGAGCTGGTCATCCCTCCCGCGTGGGACGACGTGTGGATCTCGCCGTACGACAACGGGCACATCCTGGCGACGGGCATCGACGGTGCCGGTCGGCGGCAGTACATGTACCACCCGGGCTGGCGCGAGCGCATGGACCGGATCAAGTACGACCGAGCGCTCGCCCTCGCGGAGTCGCTGCCGTCGGCGCGCCGCATGGTGACGCAGGACCTCCGCCGGCCGGAGCCCGACCGCCGCCGTGCACTCGCGGCCGCCTTCCGCATGCTCGACCAGGGGTCGCTGCGGGTCGGCTCGGAGCGGTACGCCACCGAGCACGGCAGCCGCGGACTCTCCACGCTGCTCTGTGCGCACGCGCACGTGTCCGGCGACGACATCGAGCTCGACTTCCCCGGCAAGAGCGGGCAGGAGTGGTCCTCGACGATCCACGACCACGACCTGGCCCGCGTGATCGCCGGCATGAAGCGGCGCGGGCCCAACGCCCGGCTGCTGTCGTTCCGGGCCGAGCGTGGCGCGGAGTGGGAGCCGCTGGCGGCCGAGGACATCAACGAGTACGTGAAGGAGCGCGCCGGTGACGAGTTCACCGCGAAGGACTTCCGGACGCTGCACGGGACCGTCTCCGCGGCGGTCGACCTGGCGAAGACCGGGCCGCAGCCGACCCAGGCCAAGCGCAAGAAGGCGGTGTCCCACGCCGTCAAGGCCGCGAGCGAGGAGCTCGGGAACACGCCGACGGTGTGCCGCCAGAGCTACATCGACCCGCGCCTGCTCGATGCCTACGAGCACGGCGAGACCATCGACCCGGAGCGGCTGCACGCGGCCGAGTCCGAGGTCCGTGCCCTGCTCTACCGACAGTGACCGCGGGGAGGCGGGAGATGACGTACGGTTGGTCACCGTGCCCGACCACCCCCACACGGGCACGGAAGGACCCCTCCCAGTCGTGACCGACGAGTGCATCCACGGTTTCCCCACCGAGCTCTGCGACATCTGTTCCCCCCGTCAGGCCGAGGTGCCTGCGACCTCCACCCCGGCTCCGCGCCGGACCCGGATCACCACCGACCTGCGCTCGACCCCCGCGCCGCCCCGGGGCTCCTCGTCCCTGCGGTCACCGGCCGCGCCCGAGCTGCCCGAGCCCCGCGTGTGGGCGTCGCTCCGCGCGCACCACGCCACGCACGTCGACAACCTGGCGTCCATCGTCACCGACGGCGTGATCCTGGCGGCCGACACGGCCACCCCGGTCGTCGACGTCAGCTCCACCGCCACGCGGACCGCCCGTGCCGAGGCGTCCGCTCCCGACGGTGGCCCCGTCTCCGGGCACGTCCCGTTCACCCTGTCGCCCGACGCGACCCGGTGGGACGAGCTCCGCCACGGTGCGGAGGGGGAGCGGTGGTCGGACGCCGCCCGCCGTACCCGCGCGACCGAGTACGTCGTGCTCGTCGTGCCGGTGACGGCGTTCGGGGCGTCCGTCATCGTCGCCGACCAGGACGCCGAGGCCGAGGACGTGCGCTTCGCCGTCGGCCCGGATGCGGCGACGAACCTGATCCGCCGGACCGACTTCACCGACCCGGAGATGCACGACCTCGAGCTCCTCGCGGGCCCGAGCGTGCCGTTCTCCTCGGTCGCCGTGGTCGGTGTGCCGAACGACCGCGTCCGGCAGCAGGTCAAGGCACTCCTGGCCGAGCACCGTGGGCACGCGCCGCGCGTCGCCGTGTTCCCGCCGTGGTTCGTGCCGCCGCTCTCCGAAGAGTTCTGACCCCGGACCGTTCCGGAACCGACACCGTGCCCGCCCGGCCTCGCCGAGCGGGCACGTTCCGTCCCACGGTGCTCCGCCGAGCGGGCTGGATCCGCCCCAGCCGACCGCCTCGGCGACCGCAGCCGACGCGCCCGGGGTGGCCCGGGCCTCCAGGCCGGCGGAACCGCGTGGTTCCGGGGAAGCGGGGCGGTCCGGGGTCCCACCGGACCGCGACACGCCCGGGTTGCACGGATGGCCGTGCCTGTGCGAGACTTGTCCGGTTCCGAATTCCGCGGGCGTTCGCGCGCGCAGGATCACTGCTCTGGCAGTGCACAACCCCTCCGTCCAGCGGAGCTGGGTTGGGCCGCAGGCAGCAGAACACGATCGAGTCCCTCGTGAGCGCCTGGCCACTGCTGTGTCCGGGTGCGGGGGAAGCGACATGCCCACGCTGGACGGCCACGGTCGCCCTGCGCGGTTGACAGGAGAACAGCGGTCATCCCCCGAGGATGCGGCCGGTTGGTTCAGGAAAACAGCCAAGCCCTGCAGGAATGCACGGTGACGGCGGCGTCAGGCGGCCCGAGGGTGCGCGGCGCAGAGAGGACAGAGAGACACATGGCGGGACAGAAGATCCGCATCCGGCTCAAGTCGTACGACCACGAGGTCATCGACACGTCGGCCCGGAAGATCGTCGACACGGTGACCCGTGCCGGTGCGACCGTGGTCGGCCCGGTGCCGCTCCCCACCGAGAAGAACGTGGTCACCGTGATCCGTTCCCCTCACAAGTACAAGGACTCGCGCGAGCACTTCGAGAAGCGCACGCACAAGCGGGTCATCGACATCGTCGACCCGACGCCGAAGGCCGTCGACTCGCTCATGCGACTCGACCTCCCGGCCGACGTCAACATCGAGATCAAGCTGTAAGGGGGACCGACCAATGGCGAACTCAACCAAGACCGTCAAGGGCCTCCTCGGCAAGAAGCTCGGGATGACCCAGGTGTGGGACGAGAACAACAAGTTCATCCCCGTCACCGTGATCGAGGTCGGCCCGAACGTGGTCACCCAGATCCGCAACGTCGAGCGCGACGGCTACGAGGCGATCCAGATCGCCGCCGGCGCCATCGACCCGCGCAAGGTGAACAAGCCGGCCGCCGGCCACTTCGAGGCTGCCGGTGTGACCCCGCGTCGCACCCTCACCGAGATCCGCACCAACGACTCCGCCGAGTACAGCCTCGGCCAGGAGCTCACCGTCGACACCTTCGAGGCCGGCCAGAAGGTCGACGTCGTCGGGACGTCGAAGGGCAAGGGCTTCGCCGGTGTCATGAAGCGCCACGGCTTCGCCGGTGTGTCCGCTTCGCACGGTGCCCACCGCAACCACCGCAAGCCCGGTTCGATCGGTGCTTCGTCGACCCCGTCGCGTGTCTTCAAGGGCATGCGCATGGCCGGTCGCATGGGTGGCGAGCGTGTGACCGTCCTCAACCTCACGGTGCACGCCGTCGACGCCGAGAAGGGTCTGCTGCTCGTCAAGGGCGCCGTCCCCGGTGCTCGTGGCCGCTCCGTCTTCGTCCGCACCGCCGTGAAGGGTAAGTGATCATGGCCACCGAGACCGCAACCACGATCGACGTCCTCGACGCGACCGGAGCCGTCGCCGGCAGCATCGAGCTGCCCGCCGAGCTCTTCGACGTCGAGACGAACGTCCCGCTGATCCACCAGGTCGTCACCGCGCAGCTCGCCGCCGCGCGTCAGGGCACGCACAAGACCAAGAACCGCGGCGAGGTCCGCGGTGCCGGTCGCAAGCCGTTCAAGCAGAAGGGCACCGGCCGCTCCCGTCAGGGTTCGGTCCGCGCTCCGGAGCACACCGGCGGTGGCGTCGTCCACGGACCGACCCCGCGCGACTACTCGCAGCGCACCCCGAAGAAGATGATCGCCGCAGCCCTGCTCGGCTCGCTCTCGGACCGCGCCCGCGGTGGCCGCATCTCCGCGGTGGAGTCCTTCGTCGCGGCCGAGGTGCCGTCGACCAAGACCGCCCGGACGCTCATCGAGAAGGTCGCGCCCGTCAAGCACGTGCTCGTCGTGCTCGAGTCGGACGACGAGCTGACGCTCAAGTCGGTCCGCAACCTGGCGAACGTCCACGCGCTGTCGTACGGCCAGCTCAACGCCTACGACGTGCTCAAGGCCGACGCCCTCGTCTTCAGCAAGAGCGCACTCGACGCCTTCATCGCGTCGAAGACCGCGAAGGAGATCTCCGCATGAGCGGCTTCAACAAGGACCCGCGCGACATCATCATCTCGCCGGTCGTCTCGGAGAAGAGCTACGGCCTGATCGACCAGGGCAAGTACACGTTCATCGTGGACCCCCGCTCGAACAAGACCGAGATCAAGCTCGCCATCGAGAAGATCTTCGACGTCAAGGTCGCCAGCATCAACACGCTGAACCGCCCGGGCAAGACCCGCCGCACCAAGTTCGGCATGGGCAAGCGCAAGGACACCAAGCGTGCCATCGTGACGCTCAAGTCCGGTTCGATCGACATCTTCACGGCTGTCGGCTGAGGACCTTAAGGGATAAATCATGGCTATTCGTAACTACAAGCCGACGACCCCTGGTCGTCGCGGCTCGTCGGTCGCCGACTTCGCTGAGATCACCCGTTCGACGCCGGAGAAGTCGCTGCTTCGTCCGCTGCCGAAGACCGGTGGCCGCAACAGCTCGGGCCGCATCACCACGCGTCACATCGGTGGTGGCCACAAGCGCCAGTACCGCGTGATCGACTTCCGTCGTCACGACAAGGACGGCGTGGACGCCAAGGTCGCACACATCGAGTACGACCCGAACCGCACCGCGCGCATCGCGCTCCTGCACTACGTGGACGGCACGAAGCGTTACATCATCGCGCCGAACAAGCTCAAGCAGGGCGACGTCATCGAGCAGGGCCCCGGCGCCGACATCAAGCCCGGCAACAACCTGCCGCTGCGCAACATCCCCGTGGGTACGGTCATCCACGCCATCGAGCTCCGCCCCGGTGGCGGCGCGAAGATGGCGCGTTCGGCCGGCGCCTCGGTGCGTCTCGTCGCGAAGGACGGCCCCTACGCGCAGCTCCGCCTGCCGTCGGGCGAGGTCCGCAACGTCGACGCCCGCTGCCGCGCCACCATCGGCGAGGTCGGCAACGCCGAGCAGTCCAACATCAACTGGGGCAAGGCCGGCCGCATGCGCTGGAAGGGCGTCCGCCCGACCGTGCGTGGTGTCGCGATGAACCCGGTCGACCACCCGCACGGTGGTGGTGAGGGCAAGACGTCCGGTGGTCGTCACCCGGTCAGCCCCTGGGGCCAGGCCGAGGGTCGCACGCGCAAGTCGAACAAGCCGAGCGACAAGCTCATCGTCCGTCGCCGTAACGCCGGCAAGAAGCGCAAGTAGGAGTTCAGAAGATGCCACGCAGTCTGAAGAAGGGCCCCTTCGTCGACGAGCACCTGCTCCGCAAGGTCGTCACGCAGAACGAGGCCAACACCAAGAACGTGATCCGCACCTGGTCGCGTCGCTCGATGATCGTCCCGAACATGCTCGGACACACGATCGCCGTGCACGACGGCCGCAAGCACATCCCGGTGTTCGTCACCGAGTCGATGGTCGGTCACAAGCTCGGCGAGTTCGCGCCGACCCGCACCTTCCGTGGTCACGTGAAGGACGACAAGAAGGGCCGTCGCCGCTAACGCGGGGACGAAGAGGAGGAACGAAATGGTGGAGTCGATCGCACGCGTGCGACACATCCGCGTCACGCCTCAGAAGGCCCGTCGCGTCATCGAGCTGATCCGCGGCAAGCAGGCCCACGAGGCCCTCGCCATCCTGAAGTTCGCCCCCCAGGCCGCTTCGGAGCCCGTGTACAAGCTGGTCGCCTCGGCGATCGCGAACGCACGCGTCAAGGCGGACGGCACGAACAGCTTCCTCGACGAGCGCGACCTCTACGTGAGCCGCGTCTTCGTCGACGAGGGCACGACCCTGAAGCGGTTCCAGCCGCGTGCACAGGGCCGCGCCTTCCGCATCAACAAGCGCACCAGCCACATCACGGTCGTCCTCGCGACGCCGGAAGAGGCCGAGGTCGCCGCGACGAGCAAGAAGGCGAGCAAGTAATGGGCCAGAAGGTCAACCCGTACGGCTTCCGTCTCGGGATCACGACGGACCACGTCTCGCACTGGTTCACCGACAGCACGAAGGCCGGTCAGCGCTACGCCGACTACGTGGCCGAGGACATCAAGGTGCGCGAGTACCTGAAGAAGACCCTCGACCGCGCCGGTGTCGCCCGCATCGAGCTCGAGCGCACCCGCGACCGCGTCCGCGTGGACATCCACACGGCGCGTCCGGGCATCGTCATCGGTCGCCGCGGCGCCGAGGCGGAGCGCGTCCGCAGCGAGCTGGAGAAGCTCACCAAGAAGCAGATCCAGCTCAACATCCTCGAGGTCAAGAACCCCGAGACCGAGGCCCAGCTCGTCGCGCAGGGCATCGCCGAGCAGCTCTCCGCTCGTGTCGCGTTCCGTCGCGCCATGCGCAAGGGCCTGCAGGGTGCACAGCGCGCCGGCGCCAAGGGTGTCCGCATCCAGGTGTCGGGTCGTCTCGGCGGCGCCGAGATGTCGCGCTCGGAGTTCTACCGCGAGGGCCGCGTGCCCCTGCACACGCTCCGCGCGAACATCGACTACGGCTTCTACGAGGCTCGGACCACCTTCGGCCGCATCGGCGTGAAGGTCTGGATCTACAAGGGCGACATCACGAACAAGGAGCTCGCTCGCGAGCAGGCGAACCAGCGTTCGTCGCGCCCCGAGCGTCGTGGCGGCCCGCGTGGCGAGCGCGGCGACCGTGGGGACCGCCGTGGCGGCGACCGCGGCGGCCGTCAGCAGCAGGCCCCGCAGGACGCGCCGGCCGGCGCAGGAGTTGAGGCGTAACCATGCTTATTCCCCGTCGAGTCAAGCACCGCAAGCAGCACCACCCGAAGCGCTCGGGCCAGGCGACCGGTGGCACCAAGGTGTCGTTCGGTGACTACGGCATCCAGGCGCTGACCCCCGCTTACGTGACCAACCGTCAGATCGAGTCCGCTCGTATCGCCATGACGCGTCACATCAAGCGTGGCGGCAAGGTCTGGATCAACATCTACCCGGACCGCCCGCTCACCAAGAAGCCGGCTGAGACCCGCATGGGTTCCGGTAAGGGCTCGCCCGAGTGGTGGGTCGCCAACGTCAAGCCGGGTCGTGTGCTCTTCGAGCTCTCCGGCGTCAGCGAGGACATCGCTCGCGAGGCGCTGACCCGTGCAATCCACAAGCTGCCCCTCAAGGCACGCATCATCAAGCGCGAGGAGGGCGACGCATAATGGCGATCGGTTCCAAGGAGCTCCGTCCGACGGAGCTCGACACCTTCGAGAACGAGCGTCTCGCTGACGAGCTGAAGAAGGCCAAGGAGGAGCTCTTCAACCTCCGCTTCCAGTCGGCCACCGGCCAGCTGGAGAGCCACGGCCGTCTCCGTGCCGTCAAGCGCGACATCGCACGCATCTACACCGTCCTCCGCGAGCGCGAGCTCGGCATCCGTGCCACCCCCGCGCCCGTCGAGACCGCCACCAAGGCCAAGAAGACGACGAAGAAGGCTGACAAGCCCGCCGAGTCGACCGAGGCCGCTACCGCCGAGGAGAACTGATGGCGAACGAAGAGAACAACTCCGCCGCCTCGACCCGCGGCTACCGCAAGACGCGTCGCGGCTACGTGACCAGCGACAAGATGGACAAGACCATCGTGGTCGAGGTCGAGGACCGCGTGAAGCACGCGCTCTACGGCAAGATCATCCGTCGCACGTCCAAGGTGAAGGCGCACGACGAGCTCGGCACCGCCGGTGTCGGCGACCTCGTCGTCATCAGCGAGACCCGTCCCCTCAGCGCCTCCAAGCGCTGGCGCCTGGTCGAGATCCTCGAGAAGGCCAAGTAGGCCCCGGCCTGCTTCGGAATAGGAGACAGCAGTGATTCAGCAGGAATCCCGCCTGAAGGTCGCCGACAACACGGGTGCCAAGGAGATCTTGACCATCCGCGTGCTCGGTGGCTCGGGTCGTCGCTACGCCGGTCTCGGTGACGTCATCGTCGCCACGGTGAAGGACGCCATCCCCGGCGGCAACGTGAAGAAGGGTGACGTCGTCAAGGCGGTCATCGTTCGCACCAAGAAGGAGACCCGTCGTCAGGACGGCTCCTACATCAAGTTCGACGAGAACGCGGCAGTGATCCTCAAGGCCGACGGCGACCCGCGCGGTACGCGCATCTTCGGTCCGGTCGGTCGCGAGCTCCGTGACAAGAAGTTCATGAAGATCATCTCGCTCGCGCCGGAGGTGCTGTAAGCCATGGCGAACATCAAGAAGGGCGACCTCGTCCAGGTGATCACGGGCGCCAAGCAGGAGCGCGGCGGCGACCGTGGCAAGCAGGGCAAGGTCATCGAGGTCCTCAAGGACAAGAACCGGGTCGTCGTCGAGGGCGTGAACTTCGTCACGAAGCACGTCCGCGTCGGCCAGACGCAGCGTGGTTCGAAGACGGGCGGCATCGAGCAGCACGAGGCTCCGATCCACGTCTCGAACGTCGCGATCGTCGACCCGAAGACCAAGAAGCCGACGCGCGTCGGTTTCCGCATCGAAGAGGTGGAGAAGGACGGCGTCAAGAAGACCGTCCGCGTCCGCTACGCCAAGAAGTCGGGTGAGAAGCTCTGATGACCGACACGACTGCCGCGCCGGCGACCAAGGTCGAGCCGCGCCTCAAGCAGAAGTACAAGAACGAGATCAAGACCGCTCTCACCGAGCAGTTCGGGTACGCGAACGTCAACCAGGTCCCCGGCCTGGTCAAGGTCGTCGTGAACACCGGCGTCGGCGAGGCGGCTCGTGACTCGAAGATCATCGAGGGGGCCGTCAAGGACCTCACGGCGATCACGGGTCAGAAGCCGGTCGTGACGAAGGCCCGCAAGTCCATCGCGCAGTTCAAGCTGCGTGAGGGCCAGGCCATCGGCGCGCACGTCACCCTCCGTGGTGACCGTGCGTGGGAGTTCATCGACCGCCTCGTCACCCTCGCACTGCCCCGCATCCGCGACTTCCGCGGCCTGAGCGACAAGCAGTTCGACGGCAACGGCAACTACACCTTCGGTCTCACGGAGCAGTCGATGTTCCACGAGATCGACCAGGACCGCATCGACCGCGTGCGTGGCTTCGACATCACCGTCGTGACCACCGCGAAGACGGACGACGAGGGCCGCGCGCTGCTCCGCCAGCTCGGCTTCCCGTTCCGTTCGGCCGACCAGACGGTCTAAGATAGTCCGGGCGTTGCGGGCCGGAGGATTCACGTCCTCCGGCCCGCACGCACGAACACCGGCCGTCGGCGTCAGCCGCCGGCCTCCAGGTCTCCGGGAACCGCTCGGAGACCACCCGATCGCTCAGGTCGGCATTCGTGGAACGGGTGTCGAAACCAGGCGAAGAATGGACGACCATCATGACGATGACCGATCCGGTCGCAGACATGCTGACCAGATTGCGGAACGCGAACTCGGCGCACCACGACGCCGTCTCGCTGCCCAGCTCCAAGCTGAAGAAGAACATCGCAGACATCCTCAAGCGCGAGGGTTACATCAGCGAGTGGAAGATCGAGGACGCCCGCGTCGGGCAGACCCTCACGATCGACCTGAAGTACGGCCCCGAGCGCGAGCGTTCGATCGCCGGCATCAAGCGCGTCTCGAAGCCCGGTCTCCGGGTGTACGCGAAGTCGACGGAGATCCCCCAGGTCCTCGGTGGCCTCGGCGTGGCGATCCTCTCGACCTCGTCGGGACTGCTCACCGACCGTGAAGCCGAGCAGAAGGGCGTGGGTGGGGAAGTCCTCGCCTACGTGTGGTGACCGACAATGTCTCGTATCGGACGTCTTCCCATCGACATCCCCGCCGGCGTGACCGTCTCCGTCGACGGTTCGACCGTTGCGGTCAAGGGCCCGAAGGGCGAGCTCTCGCTCGTCATCGCTGAGCCCATCCAGGCCAAGGTCGAGGAGAACCAGGTCCTCGTCACGCGCCCGGACGACGAGCGCGAGTCCCGTGCCCTGCACGGCCTGACCCGCACCCTCATCGCGAACAACATCGTCGGCGTCACCCAGGGCTACTCCAAGGGCCTCGAGGTCGTCGGCACCGGTTACCGCGTGGCGGCGAAGGGCTCGAACGTCGAGTTCGCGCTCGGCTACTCCCACCCCATCACGGTCGAGCCGCCGGCGGGCATCAGCTTCGCCGTCGAGGGCAACAACAAGCTCACCGTGTCGGGCATCGACAAGCAGGCCGTCGGCGAGGTGGCTGCCAACATCCGCAAGCTGCGCAAGCCCGAGCCCTACAAGGGCAAGGGTGTCCGCTACGCGGGCGAGATCGTGCGCCGCAAGGCCGGAAAGTCAGGTAAGTGATCATGGCTCTCGGTATCCGAGGAAAGAGCAAGTCGGCCGCCAAGGCGCGCCGTCACAACCGTCTCCGCAAGAAGATCACCGGCACCGAGGCGCGTCCGCGTCTCGCCGTCACCCGGTCGTCGCGTCACGTGTTCGTCCAGGTCATCGACGACGCGAAGGGCCACACCCTGGCCAGTGCGTCGACGATGGAGGCCGACCTCCGTTCGTTCGACGGCGACAAGACGGCCAAGGCCCGTCGCATCGGCGAGCTCGTCGCCGAGCGTGCGAAGGCTGCCGGCGTCGAGGCCGTGGTCTTCGACCGCGGTGGGAGCAAGTACGCCGGTCGCGTCGCCGCGATCGCCGATGGTGCCCGTGAAGGAGGGCTGAACCTGTGAGCGACATCGCGAACAACAACGAAGCGGCCGAGACCGAGACCGCTCCTGCGGCCGAGGCGACGACCGAGGCCAAGGCCACGACCGGCAAGGAGGCGGACACCGCCGCCGTCGCCGAGCGTCCGGTCGAGACCGCCGCGGGTTCCGCGTCGAACAACCGCGACAACGCCGACCAGCGCGGCCGTCGTGGCGGCGGGCGTGACCGTCAGCAGGGCCGCGACCGCAACAACCGCGGTGGCGACAGCCAGTTCCTCGAGCGCGTGGTGACCATCAACCGCGTCTCGAAGGTCGTCAAGGGTGGTCGTCGCTTCAGCTTCACGGCGCTCGTCGTCGTCGGTGACGGCAACGGCCTCGTCGGTGTCGGCTACGGCAAGGCGAAGGAAGTCCCCACCGCGATCTCGAAGGGCGTCGAGGAGGCGAAGAAGAACTTCTTCCGCGTCCCCCGCGTCGGCAACACGATCCCGCACCCCACCCAGGGTGAGGCCGCTGCCGGTGTCGTGCTCCTGCGTCCGGCCGCTGCCGGTACCGGTGTCATCGCCGGTGGTCCGGTCCGCGCCGTGCTCGAGTGCGCCGGCATCCACGACGTCCTGAGCAAGTCGCTCGGCTCGTCGAACACCATCAACATCGTGCACGCGACGGTCACGGCGCTGCAGCAGCTCGAGGAGCCCCGCGCCGTCGCCAGCCGTCGTGGCCTCGACGTCGACCGGGTCGTCCCGGCGCGTCTGCTCCAGGCCGAGGCCGCAGCACTGCGTGCCGCGACCGAGAAGGCAGGTGCGTGATGGCGATGCTGAAGATCACGCAGACGAAGTCCGTTATCAGCGAGAAGCAGTACCAGCGCGACACCCTGCGCAGCCTGGGCCTCAAGCGCATCGGCCGTACGGTCCTGCGTGAGGACAACGCCCAGAACCGCGGGTACGTCGCGACGGTCGCGCACCTCGTGAAGGTCGAGGAGGTCGACGCATGAGCGACGAGAAGAACGAGCGGGTCCAGGTGCTGAAGCTGCACCACCTCCGCCCGGCTGCCGGTTCCAAGAAGGACCGCACCCGTGTCGGCCGTGGTGAGGGCTCCAAGGGCAAGACCGCCGGCCGTGGTACCAAGGGCCAGAAGGCTCGTTACCAGGTCAAGGTCGGCTTCGAGGGTGGGCAGATGCCGCTGCACATGCGCACCCCGAAGCTCCGCGGGTTCAAGAACCCGTTCCGTGTCGAGTACCAGGTCGTGAACCTGGACAAGATCGCGGAGCTCTACCCCAACGGTGGCGACGTCACCGTCGCGGACCTGGTCGCCAAGGGCGCCGTCCGCAAGAACGAGAAGGTCAAGGTTCTCGGTCAGGGTGACATCAGCGTGAAGCTCACGGTCTCGGTCGACAAGGTCTCGGCGTCCGCCGCCGAGAAGATCGCGGCTGCTGGCGGCACCGTCTCCCAGTAACCCCCGTCGGCGGCCCGTGCGTTTGCGCACGGGCCGCCGTTACGGTTTCCTTGACAGTGGCCGTCGTCCGACGGCCTGGTCGGCGCTGCCGACCGAACCGTGACGCCCGGTCGGGTCGCGCGGTCCCAGAAGTTCGGAGTCCTCGTGTTCAGAGCGGTCGCGCGCATCATGCGCACCCCAGATCTTCGGAAGAAGATCGGCTTCACCCTCGCGATCATCGCGCTGTTCCGCCTGGGGTCGTACATCCCCGCACCGTTCGTCGACTACGCCGCCGTGCAGAGCTGCCTCGCCAGCGCGTCGTCCTCCGGCGGCCTCTACGACCTGATCAACCTGTTCTCCGGCGGCGCGCTGCTGAAGCTCTCGGTCTTCGCGCTCGGCATCATGCCGTACATCACGTCGTCGATCATCGTGCAGCTCCTGCGCGTCGTGATCCCGCACTTCGACGCCCTCTACAAGGAGGGGCAGTCGGGCCAGGCGAAGCTGACGCAGTACACGCGCTACCTCACCATCGCGCTCGGTGTGCTGCAGTCGACCACGCTCATCACGGTCGCCCGCTCCGGCGCCCTGTTCGGCACGAACGCCTCGGCGTCCTGCTCGTCGATCATCTCGAACGACAGCTGGTACGCGATCATGCTCATGGTCGTCACGCTGACCGCCGGCACCGGCCTCATCATGTGGATGGGCGAGCTCGTCACCGAGCGCGGCATCGGCAACGGCATGTCGCTCCTCATCTTCACCTCGATCGCGGCGCAGTTCCCGTCGGCGCTCTGGGCCATCGAGCAGTCGCAGTCCTTCGAGCTCTTCCTGTTCGTGATCCTCGTCGGCCTGGTGATCATGATGGCCGTCGTGTTCGTCGAGCAGTCGCAGCGGCGCATCCCCGTGCAGTACGCCAAGCGCATGGTCGGTCGTCGCACCTACGGCGGCAACAACACCTACATCCCGATCAAGGTGAACATGGCCGGCGTCGTGCCCGTCATCTTCGCCTCGTCGCTGCTCTACCTGCCGGCCCTGGTCGCGCAGTTCAACCAGCCCTCCGACGGCACCGAGCCGGCCGCGTGGGTGACCTGGATCCAGAACAACCTGACCTCGGGTGACAACTGGTTCTACATGGTCCTGTACTTCCTGCTCATCGTCGGGTTCACGTACTTCTACGTCGCGATCACCTTCAACCCCGAAGAGGTCGCCGACAACATGAAGAAGTACGGCGGCTTCATCCCGGGCATCCGGGCCGGTCGTCCGACGGCCGAGTACCTCGACTACGTCCTGACCCGGGTGACGTTGCCCGGTTCGCTCTACCTCGGTCTCATCGCGCTCATCCCGCTGGCAGCACTGGCGCTGTTCGGCGCGAACCAGAACTTCCCGTTCGGCGGCGCGAGCATCCTCATCATCGTGGGTGTCGGTCTCGAGACCGTGAAGCAGATCGACTCGCAGCTGCAGCAACGTCACTACGAAGGGCTTCTCCGTTGAGCGCACGTCTCATCATCGTCGGACCTCCCGGAGCCGGGAAGGGCACCCAGGCCGGTCGCATCGCGGAGGGCTTCGGCGTCCCCGCGATCTCCACGGGTGACATCTTCCGCAAGAACGTCTCCGAGGGCACGCCGCTCGGGGTGCAGGCGAAGGCGATCATGGACGCCGGCGACTACGTGCCGGACGAGCTGACCAACGAGCTCGTCAAGTCCCGCCTGGCGGAGGCGGACGCCGAGCAGGGCTTCCTGCTCGACGGCTACCCCCGCACCGTCGGTCAGGTGGCGTACCTCGACGCACTCCTCGCCGAGCAGGGCACCGGGATCGACGCCGTCGTGCAGCTCGTCGCCGACCAGGACGCCCTGGTCGAGCGCCTGCTCAAGCGCGCCCAGGACCAGGGTCGCACCGACGACAACGAGGACACCATCCGTCGTCGCCAGCAGGTCTACACGGAGCAGACGGCGCCGATCGTCGCGGCCTACGCGGAGCGCGGGCTCGTCGTGGACGTCGACGGCCTCGGCGGCATCGACGAGGTCGGCGACCGCATCCAGGCGGCCCTGACGTCCCGCGGGCTCACCGCGGGCGTCTGAGTCCGCGTCGTGCGCCGTCGGAAGCCGTCGATCTACAAGTCGCCCGAGGAACTCCGGGCGATGGTCCGTCCGGGGCTGCTGACCGAGGCCGCGCTCACCGCGGTCCGTGAGGCGCTCCGGCCGGGGGTGACCACGGGTGAGCTCGACGCGATCGCCGAGCGGACGATCCGTGACGGTGGCGGCATCCCGAACTTCCAGCTCGTGCCGGGCTACCGGCACACGCTGTGCGTCTCGGTGAACGACGAGATCGTGCACGGGATCCCCGGCGACCGCGTGCTCCAGCCGGGCGACATCGTGTCGGTCGACGCCGGTGCCGAGGTCGACGGGTGGAACGGCGACAGCGCGTTCACGACCGTGCTGCCCGGTGGTGACGCCCCGCTGACCGCGGCGCGCCAGACGCTCTCCGACACGACCGAGCGAGCGCTGTGGCACGGCATCGCGGCCCTCGCCCACGCGCGCTCCCTGAACGAGGTCGGCGCGGTCGTCGAGGACGCCGTCGACGAGACCGGTGCGTGGGGCATCGTCGAGGACTTCACGGGGCACGGCATCGGCCGTTCGATGCACGAGGAGCCGCCGGTCTTCAACTACCGGGTCCGCGGTGCGGGTCCGGCGGTGAAGCCCGGTCTGGTGGTGGCGATCGAACCGATGATCACCGCCGGCACGATCGACAGCTCGACGGACGACGACGACTGGACGATCCGCACGCTCGACGGTTCGGACGCGGCGCACTGGGAGCACTCGGTCGCCGTGCACGCGGACGGCATCTGGGTCCTGACCGCCACCGACGGCGGGGCCTCCGGCCTCGTGCCGCTCGGCGTCACGCCCGTCCCGATCACGTAGCGCGAGTCCCCCCGGTCGCACCGGCCTGGAGGCGCGCCCCGCCGTGGAACGGCGGGGACCCTCCGCAAGGTGTCAGTTCCCGACCGTGCAGGTCTGCTCGGACGCGGCCTGTCCGGAGATGCTCGACGGCAGCGGCGTCGCGCTCGGAGCGGTCGTCGTCGTCCCGCTGCCGCCCGACCCCGTGCTGCTCGACGGCGCGGTGCCGGTCGCCGGCGACTGGCTCGACGGTGCCGTGCCGGTGGACGGAGCGGTGCCGGTGCTCGGCGTCGGCGTGCTGCCGGCCGTCGGGGACTCCTCCGAGGCCCGCCCGGTCGTCGAGTCGGACAACGACGTCCTCCGGTCCTCCTGCAGCGCCACGTTGAGCGCGTGCGCGGGGTCCGTGGAGACGAGCACGTGCGCGCTGTCCTGCGGGTCGTCGACCACCGGGTACTGCACGAACAGCATGTTCGCCGTGCTCATCCCGCGGAGGGTGGAGGCGAGGCCGACGAGGGTCCGGGTCTGCGCGAGCCCGTCGGAGAGCGTCATGTTGCCGAGGGCGGCGCCGGCGAGCTTGTAGAGCGTGACCGGGTTCGACAGGGTGCCGTCCGAGGTCACCTTGCGCAGCAGGGCGGAGAGGAACACCTGCTGCGAGCTGATGCGGGCGAGGTCGCTCGAGTCGCCCACACCGTGACGGCTGCGCAGGAAGGCGAGGGCGTCCTGCCCGGCGAGGGTGTGCTGCCCGGCCGAGAGCTGGAGGCCGGTGTACGTGTCGTCGATGGGCTTGGCCACGCAGACGTCCACGCCGCCGACGGCGTTCGACATCGAGACGACGCCGTCGAAGGTGATCAGCCCGGCGTAGGGGATCGTGAGGCCGGTCAGGTTCTCGACGGTGTCGACGACGCAGGAGAGCCCGCCGTGGCCGAGGGACTCGTTGAGCAGTTCGCCGTCGGAGGCCGGGTAGGTCGTCCCGGTCTCGGGGTTCGTGCAGGCCGGGATCGGCACCTCGAGGTCGCGCGGGAAGCTCACGGCCGTGAGCTGCTGGTGGTCCTGGGAGATGTGGACGAGGATCGTGACGTCGTTCCGGGCACCCTCGACCTTCTCGTCGGAGTCGAACTGCCCGATCCGGGTGTCGCTCCCGACGACCAGGATGTTCGCGCCGCCCTTGATCGCGGTGATGTCGGCGGTCTTCGCCGTGTCCTGGTCGTCCGAGCTCAGCTCGACCGTGTGCGGTGCCGCGGCGAGCTGCGCGCCGGCGATCGCCGCGACGCTCGTCCCGCTGACCAGGACGACCGCCAGGGCCGATGCCACGAGGCCCAGTGCGGTGCCCCAGCCGCGGTGGCGGCGCAGGCGGCCGTGACGGGCGAGGGGACGGCGTGGTGCGTGGGGCACGGGGACTCCGATCGGTGGTCCGGCGCGGGGGACGGACGTCGATCGCCAGGCTACGGGCGGACCCGGAGCGGGGAACCGGGAAGTCGCCGACGGTCCACTGGGGAACACTCAGCCTCGTGGCGCGCGGCCGGAGGGAGCCGGCACTTGGCAATACCGCCGCCATCACATAGGATCGACCTTTGGTGTGCCATGCCCTTCGGCGTGGCGCCCGACCCGCAGACCGGCTCGGGGATCACACCGGTAATCCAACCAAGCGACAGTGAGGCTATGGCCAAGAAAGACGGCGTCATCGAGATCGAGGGCTCGGTGCTCGAAGCTCTGCCCAACGCGATGTTCCGCGTTGAGCTGACCAACGGACACAAGGTCCTCGCGCACATCTCCGGGAAGATGCGCCAGCACTACATCCGCATCCTCCCCGAGGACCGCGTGATCGTGGAGCTGAGCCCGTACGACCTGACCCGCGGCCGGATCGTCTACCGCTACAAGTGATCCGCGAGCTGGAAAGGAACGGCTCGGCGAACCCGCCGGGCACGAAGCCAGCGAGCACGAGGAAACAACCATGAAGGTCAACCCCAGCGTCAAGCCCATCTGCGAGCACTGCCGAGTGATCCGCCGGAAGGGCCGCGTCATGGTGATCTGCAAGAGCAACCCGCGCCACAAGCAGCGCCAGGGCTGAGCTCCCAGCAGGACCCACAACTCAACACTGAACACGCAGTACCAGATCCCGTGGCTCCGGCCGCGGGGGACACCTCGGGGCGGAGGCCCGGGCACCGGTACTGCGCCAGACCTCCATCGACAACAGGAGCAGCCAGCACATGGCACGTCTAGCAGGCGTCGACATCCCGCGCGAGAAGCGCGTGGAGATCGCACTCACGTACATCTACGGCGTCGGCCGTACCCGCGCGGTCCAGGCACTCGCCGAGACCGGTATCTCCGGTGACATCCGCGTCAAGGACCTGACCGACGACCAGCTCGTCGCCCTCCGTGACTTCATCGAGGGCAACTTCAAGGTGGAGGGTGACCTCCGCCGCGAGGTCGCCGCCGACATCCGCCGCAAGGTCGAGATCGGTAGCTACGAGGGTCTCCGCCACCGTCGTGGTCTCCCGGTGCGTGGTCAGCGCACCAAGACCAACGCGCGTACCCGCAAGGGACCGAAGCGCACCGTGGCAGGCAAGAAGAAGGCCCGATAGGAGATCATCATGGCTACCCCCAAGACTGCCGCGCGCAAGCCGCGTCGCAAGGAGAAGAAGAACGTCGCCGTGGGCCAGGCCCACATCAAGAGCACGTTCAACAACACCATCGTCAGCATCACCGACCCGTCGGGTGCCGTCCTCAGCTGGGCGTCCTCGGGTGCCGTGGGCTTCAAGGGTTCGCGCAAGTCGACGCCGTTCGCGGCGCAGCTCGCCGCCGAGTCCGCTGCGCGTCAGGCGCAGGAGCACGGCGTCAAGAAGGTCGACGTCTTCGTCAAGGGCCCGGGCTCGGGTCGCGAGACCGCGATCCGTTCCCTGCAGGCCGCCGGCCTCGAGGTCGGTTCGATCAACGACGTCACCCCGCAGGCGCACAACGGCTGCCGCCCGCCGAAGCGTCGCCGCGTCTGACGCGAGGAGCAACCGGCCGTTCCCCGCTCGTCCCCTGACCGGGGCGAGCGGGGCCGGCCATTCCTGGTCGTTCGATCGCGGGCGGTGGGCCGTTCCGGTCCGCCCGTCCGCGTGATCACAACTCAACAGACCCGTCGGGGCCCGGTCGGCCCCGTCGTACCGCCGAGTGTCATATAGCGGACACTCCGCCGAAAGGAATCCCACAGTGCTCATTGCACAGCGCCCCACCCTGACCGAGGAGTCGATCTCCGAGTACCGCTCGCGCTTCGTCATCGAGCCGCTCGAGCCGGGCTTCGGTTACACCCTCGGCAACTCGCTGCGCCGCACGCTCCTCTCCTCGATCCCCGGCGCGGCTGTCACCAGCATCCGCATCGACGGCGTCCTCCACGAGTTCAGCACCGTCCCCGGTGTCAAGGAAGACGTCACCGAGATCATCCTCAACATCAAGAGCCTCGTCGTCTCCAGCGAGCACGACGAGCCGATCACCGCGTACCTGCGCAAGCAGGGTGCCGGTCAGGTCACCGCGGCGGACATCTCCGCCCCGGCCGGCGTCGAGATCCACAACCCGGACCTCGTCATCGCGACCCTGAACGACACCGCGCGGTTCGAGCTCGAGCTGACGATCGAGCGTGGCCGCGGCTACGTGTCGGCGACGCAGAACCGTTCCGAGTTCAGCGAAGCCGGTCAGATCCCGATCGACTCGATCTACTCGCCGGTCCTCAAGGTCACCTACCGCGTCGAGGCGACGCGTGCCGGTGAGCGCACGGACTTCGACCGCCTGGTCGTCGACGTCGAGTCGAAGCCGGCGATCACGCCGCGCGACGCCATCGCGTCGGCAGGCCGCACGCTGGTCGAGCTGTTCGGTCTCGCCCGCGAGCTGAACACGGCGGCCGAGGGCATCGAGATCGGCCCCGCGCCGGTCGACGCGGTGCTCTCGAACGAGCTGCAGACCCCGATCGAGGACCTCGACCTGTCGGTCCGCAGCTACAACTGCCTCAAGCGGGAGGGCATCAACACGGTGTCCGAGCTCGTCGCCCTGTCGGAGACGCAGCTCATGAACATCCGCAACTTCGGTCAGAAGTCGGTGGACGAGGTCAAGGACAAGCTCACCGAGCTCGGCCTGTCCCTCAAGGACACCGTCCCCGGATTCGACGGCGCCCACTTCTACAGCGGGTACGACGAGGACGAGTCCAACAACTGACCTCGCGCTCACGCGCACGCGCACCGATGAGTCGGTGCGCACCACCATCACCACTGGAGAACTGACATGCCGAAGCCCACCAAGGGCCCCCGCCTCGGTGGCGGCCCCGCCCACGAGCGCCTGCTCCTGAGCAACCTCGCCAACGCCCTGTTCACGCACGGCCGCATCACCACCACCGAGACGAAGGCCAAGCGCCTCCGTCCCGTCGCCGAGCGTCTCATCACGTTCGCGAAGCGTGGCGACCTGCACGCGCGCCGTCGCGTCATCGCACAGCTGCGTGACAAGTCCGTCGTGCACACGCTGTTCACGGAGATCGCGCCGCAGGTCGAGGACCGCCAGGGCGGTTACACCCGCATCACGAAGCTCGGCTTCCGCAAGGGTGACAACGCGCCGCTCGCCTCGATCGAGCTCGTGCTCGAGCCGGTCTCGGGCGGGCCTGCCCCGGTCAAGCGCGACGCCGCCCCGGCCGCTGCCGCTGCGCCGGTCGCGGACGAGACGCCCGCCGAGGAGACCCCGGTCGACGAGACCGAGACGACCGAGGAGTCCGCTCCCGTCGAGGCCGAGACCGAGACCCCGGCTGCCGCCGAGGTCGAGGCCGACGCCGCTGCCAAGTCGGACGACGCAGCCAAGTAGGTCCAGCACCACCACACGACGGAACCCCCGCGACGCACGTCGCGGGGGTTCCGTCGCGTCCGGAGGTGACCACGGGCGGACGGGAGGCGCGCGCCGGTCGTGCGCAGCGCCTCCCGTCCGCCCTCACAGCCGACCGCGCCTACGGTGATCCCGTCATGGCACGAGCAGAACGGATCACCGGCGCGGGGCGCCGACTGTGGCAGTGGAGCCGCGACTCGGGGACGCAACCGCGCCTGCTCCTCGCGGCCAAGGCCGCGGTCGCCGCCGTGATCGCGTGGACCCTCGCGAAGTACGCGCCCGGCGTCGCCGCCGAGTACCCGTACTACGCACCGCTCGGGGCCATCGTCGCCATGCGGACGACGGTGTTCGCCGGCATCCGCGCGGGCGTGCAGACGCTGGTCGGCATCACGCTCGGCATCCTGATCGCCGGCTTCACGATGCTCGTGGACGCCCCCGGGGTCGTCGCCGTGGCGCTGGTCGTGGGCCTGGGTGTCCTCGTCAGCGGCTTCCGGATCCTCGGCGAGGGGTACTCCTGGGTGCCGATGGCGGCGCTGTTCGTGCTCCTCATCGGAGGCGGCAACGCCGAGGGCTACTCGTTCGCGTACGTCGTGCAGATGGCCATCGGGATCGCCATCGGCCTCGCGGTGAACTTCGCGATCGTGCCGCCGCTGCACTTCTGGGACGCCGAACGTCGCATCGACCAGGTGAACGCGGTGCTCGCGCAGCACCTCGACGACCTCGCGGACGTGCTCGACCAGGGGGAGCCGGACACCGCGGCCTGGGACCGGCAGCAGGGGCGCCTCGACAAGGCGATCGCCGACGTCCGGGACCGGGTCTCGGTGGCGCAGGAGAGTCGTCGGATGAACCCGCGCAGCGCCCTCCGTGGTTCCCGCGCCCGGCTGGCGACGGACGGGGCACGCTTCCGCGCGCTCGAACGGGCGGCCTGGTACACGACGGACCTCACCGAGCTCGTGGCACGGTCCGGTCCGGTGGCCGACAACATCGGCCGGCCGGACCCGACGTTCGCGGAGCCGATGGCCGGGGCGCTGCGTCAGGTCGCCTGCGTGGTACGCGGGGACTGCCCGGAGGACGAGGGCGACGAGGCGATCGCACGGCTCGAGGAGGCGCTCGACGCCAGCCGCTCGAACCCGTCGCACGTCACCGTGACGGCGAGTGCGATCGTGGCGCTGCGTGGGATCCTCGAGTCGGAGAAGCGGGCGACGGAGGACGTCGACACGAAGACCGGGCCGTTCGGCCGCTCGACCGGCGGCCACGCTCACTAGGATCGGGCCGTGCCCGTCGCCTCCCGTGTCGCCGTCCTCGGACCGGTCACGGTCGCGGGTCCGGACGGCACCGCGCTCCCGGTGCCGGGAGCGCTCGCCCGGTCGTTCCTGACGGCGCTCGTGCTCGCCCCCGGGCACGCCCTCGGCACCGATGCGCTCATCGACGAGCTCTGGGGCGAGGACCGGCCGAAGGGCGCCCGGGCCGCGCTGCAGACCCTCGTCTCGCGCCTGCGCCGCACGACCGCGGACGGCCTGGTCGTCTCGACGAGCACGGGGTACGCACTCGGCGGCGACCCCGACGGCATCGACCTCGTGGCCGCGGAACAGGCCGTGCACGACGCCGACCCGACGACCGTGCGCGACGCCCTGGACCGCTGGCGCGGCAGCCCGGGCGCCGACGTCGACGGCGACCTCGGCACCGCGCTGACCGACCGGGCCGCGACGACCGAGCACGCCCTGCGTCGGCGGCTCGGCGCGCTGCTGCTCGCGGACGGGGACACCGGTGCGGCGGCCACGATCTGGGTCGCCGAGGCCGAGGCGTCGCCCTACGACGACACCGCGGCGGCGGGGGCGATGCGGGCGCTCGACGCGGACGGCCGCACGGCCGAGGCGCTCGCGGTGTTCGCCGCGCACCGGGAACGCCTGGCGGACGGGCTCGGCGCAGACCCGTCCGGCGAACTGGTGCGGCTCAACGCCGAACTGCTCCGGCGGTCCGTGGCCGCCGACGACCCGGTCCGACGGGTCGGCCTCCGCGTCGCGCCGAACGAGCTGGTCGGCCGGCAGGACGACCTCGCCGCGGTCTCGGGGCTCCTCGACGAGCACCGCCTGGTCACCGTGCTCGGCCCGGGCGGACTCGGGAAGACCCGGCTGGCGCAGGCCGTCGCCGGAGCGCTGCCGGCCACCACGGGTGTGGTCGTGTGCGAGCTCGCGCCGATCGGCGACGGGCAGGACCTGCTGCCCGCGCTCGGTGCGCTGCTCGGGATCGCGGAGGTCCGGTCGGCGCGGATGCTCCAGGACGCCGTCGTCACCGACCTGTGGGGCCGCGTGGTCCGGGCCCTCGACGACGGGCCGACGGTGCTCGTCCTCGACAACTGCGAGCACCTGCTGCACGACGTGGCCCGCTGCACCGCCGACCTGCTCGCCGCCGTGCCGGGCCTCCGGGTCCTCACGACCTCGCGGGCACCGCTCGCGATCGCGGGCGAGGTCGTCGCGCCGCTCGGACCGCTGCCGGTCGAGGCCGACGGTGCGGCCGTCCGGCTCTTCACCGAGCGCGCCCGTGCCGCCCGCCCCGGTGCCGTGCTGCCCGTCGACGCGGTGCGCCGGATCTGCACCCGGCTCGACGGCAGCCCGCTCGCGATCGAGCTCGCCGCGGCCCGGATCCGCGGCATGTCCGTCGACGAGGTCGAACGCCGGCTCGACGACCGCTTCGCGCTGCTCCGCGGTGGCGACCGCAGCGCGCCGGAGCGGCACCGCACCCTGCTCGCGGTGATCGAGTGGAGCTGGCGGCTCCTCGACCCGGGGGCGCAGGACCTGCTCACGCGGCTCGCGCTCTTCCCCGACGGCGTGGCGGTCGACGCGGTCGAGGCCGTGGCGGCTCCCGACCGGCGGCCGGACGCGCTCGACGACCTCGCCGAGCTCGTGGAGCAGTCGCTCGTGCAGCTCGTCGAGGTCGAGGGGGAGCCCGTGCGCTACCGGCTGCTCGAGACCGTCCGCGAGTTCGGGGCCGCGCGCCTGGCCGATCGCGGCACGACCGGGACGGTCCGGACGGCGATGACCGCCTGGGGCCGTGCGCTCTCGTCGACGCGGAACGTGTTCGCCCTGGGTGGTCCGCAGCAGCTCGTCGCCTTCACCGAGGTCCGGCGCGAGGCCGACAACCTCGTGACGCTGCTGCGCTGGGCCCTCCGGGCGGACGACGTCCCGACGGTCACGCAGGTGTTCGCCGCACTCGGCGGCTACTGGACCCTGCGCGGGCTGCACCGCGAGGTCGTCGCCGTCGCACCCGACGTCGTCGCGGCGCTGCGGTCCCGCGAGCCGGACCCGGCAGACCGCACGGCCGCCGTCACCGGACTCGTGCTGTGCGGCGCCACCTCGGCGTTCTCCGACCTGCGGACGACCGCCCGGGCCGTCTCCGGACTCCGGCGTCTGCACCGGACCGGTCGTGCCGGCCACCCCGTGGTCGACGCGCTCGCGGAGCTCCTGCTCACCGCCGGTCGGCCGCAGGACGGCCTCGCGGCGCTGGCCCGACTGCGGGCCGATCCCGACCCCGCCGTGTCGTGCCTGGCGCACGTGCTCAGTGCACCGCTCGCCGAGAACGACGGGGAACCGGCCGAGGCGCTCCGCTACGCCCGCCGGGCTCAGGAGCTGTCGGTGGCGAACGGCGACGCGTGGACGACGGGGTCCGGGGCGACGACGCTGACCCAGCTGCTCGCGCAGTCCGGCCGGTACCGGGAGTCGCTCGCCGCGGCCGTCACCGCACGTGAGCACCTCGAGCTGTTCGGGGCCGAGGACGACCTGTACGAGATCGGCTGGAGCGTCGGGCTCGCCTCGGCCGCGGTCGGCGACGTCGAGCGCGCCCGGTCGATCGCCGCGGACCTGCGGCACCGACCGACCGGCGGTCGGGGTGGCTTCGACGACCGGGGCCTCATCGCGGTCCTCGCGGTCGCGATCACCGCCGAGTGCGCCCGCCACGAGGGGGACTTCGCGACGGCCGCCGCCGGGTACACCGAGGCGTGGGACGTCGTGCAGCCCGGCCGGGGGAGCGCCGCGCACTGGGCGCTCATGGCGGGGGCCGCGCGGATCGCGGCGGTGGACGAGGCGGCGGCCCGGTCCAGGGGTGCCGCCACGGGCCTCCCGGCTGCCGAGGCGGCGATCGCCCGACGCATCCGGGTCGGGGCCCTCGTCCAGCTGCGCCTGCGGGACGCCCGTCGGGACATGCCGGTGATCGGGACGGCGCTCGCCGGGCTGGCCGTCGCCTCCGCGCGGACGGGCCGCCCGGCGACGGCGGCGGCGTGCTGGGGTGCGATCAGGAGGATCGGGTCGCGGCAGGACTTCGCGGTCCTCTCCCACGACCGGTTGCGGCGGCTGCTCGTCGAGGTCGTCGGTGAGGCCGCGCTGACCGACGCCGAGGCGGCCGCGGCCGGCTGGGACCGGACCGAGGCCGCCTCGCGGGTACGGACGCTGCTCGAGGACGCGCGGTTGCCCGCCTGCGCCCCATGACCACCCGAGCGGTCCGTCAGGCCTTCCGCATGTAGGCCCGGACGGTCAGCGGCGCGAACACCGCGACGATGACCGCGGCGCCCAGCAGGCTGAGCCAGAGGTCCCCGCCGATCGTGCCGTGGTTGACGAGGTCGCGCACCGCGGTGATGAGGTGCGAGACCGGGTTGACCTCGGTGAACCAGCGCAGCCAGGCCGGCAGCGTGTCCGTCGGGACGAACGCGTTCGACAGGAAGGTCAGCGGGAAGAGCACGAGGTTGGCGATGCCCGAGACGCTCGAGGCGGTTCGGGCGATGACGCCGAAGTAGGCGAAGACCCAGCTGATCGCCCAGGCGACCACGATGACGAGCAGTGCCGCGAGCAGGACCGCACCGAGGCCGCCGGCGGGACGCAGCCCCATGACGATCCCGACCACGAACGTGATCGTCGTCGCGATGGCGTAGCGCACGGTGTCGGCGAGCAGGGCGCCGGCGAGCGGTGCGATGCGGGCGATGGGCAGGGACCGGAAGCGGTCGAAGACGCCCTTGTCCATGTCCTCGCGGAGCTGGACGCCCGTGACGACCGACGAGGTGATCGCCGTCTGGACGAGGATGCCGGGAATGATGACGGGCAGGTAGCTGCCGACGTCACCGGAGATCGCGCCGCCGAAGATGTACGTGAACATCACGGTGAAGACGATCGGCATGAGCGTGACGTCGAACAGCTGCTCGGGCGTGCGCCGGATCTTCACGAGCCCGCGGTAGGCCATCGTGAAGGACTGCCGGACGGTCGCGGCGAGGCCGGTGCCGCCGATCCCGGGACGGGGGGTCACACGGGGCGACGACGTGGTGGTGGGTGTCGGGGCGAGGGTGGTCATGCGAGGCTCCCTTCGAGCGCGCGCTCGGACTCGGTCTCGGCGTCCGCGGACGCCGGCGAGCCGGTGATGGTGAGGAAGACCTCGTCGAGCGTCGGCTTCTGGACGCTGATCTCGGCGAGGGAGACGCCCGCGTCGCGGAACGACACGAGCAGGTCGGTGACGCGGTCGGGTGCGGTCATCGGGGCCGTGAGACGCGCGCCCTCGGGGCTGACGACCGCGGGGGTGCCGAGCACCCGCTCGACGAGCCCGGCGGCGGTCGCCATCGCGATCGGGTCGGCGTCCGCGAGCCGCAGCTGCAACGAAGCCGTGCCGACCGACGACTTCAGTTCGTCGGCGGTGCCCTCGGCGACCACGCGGCCGTGGTCGATCACCGCGATGCGGTCGGCGAGCTGGTCGGCCTCGTCGAGGTACTGCGTGGTGAGCACGACGGTGGACCCCGTCGCGACGAGCTCGCGGATCGTGTCCCACATCTGCGCACGGGTCCGCGGGTCGAGGCCGGTCGTCGGCTCGTCGAGGAAGATGAGCGGCGGCTGCGCGATGAGGCTCGCGGCCAGGTCGAGCCGGCGGCGCATGCCCCCGGAGAACTTCTTGAGCGGACGCGACGCCGCCTCGGACAGCCCGAAGCGCTCGAGCAGCTCGACCGCCTTGCGCTTCGCGTCGGTGCGGGAGAGCCCGAGCAGTCGCGCGAAGATGACGAGGTTCTCGGTGGCGCTCAGCGTCTCGTCGACGCTGGCGTACTGGCCGGTCACGCCGATCAGGGAGCGGACGGTCTGCGGGTCGCGCCGGACGTCGTGGCCGAAGACGCGGGCCTCGCCGCCGTCCGGCACGAGCAGCGTGGCGAGCATCGAGATCGTGGTGGTCTTGCCGGCGCCGTTCGGGCCGAGCACGCCGTAGACGGTCCCGGCCTCGACCCGGAGGTCGACGCCGTCCACGGCACGGTTCGACCCGAAGGTCTTCACGAGGCCGGTGGCCTCGACCGCGAGGGGTGTGGTGGTCATCGGGAGGTCCTTTCGTCGATGTCGGTGTCGATGGTGCCGCCGGGCGCTCACGCGCCACTGACGCGGCACTGACACGCGCTGACACCGGCGGTCGGCCCCGGTCGGGGCGCCGGGTCGGCCGGGAGGCCCTGGTCGCCCCCGGTACGCTCGCTCCCGTGGACGGGACGGACGCGACGGACGGATCGGGTGCTGCGGGCACGGGCACGGGCACGGACGGGGTGCGGCTGCGCCTCGACGTCGCGTACGACGGTGCGGCGTTCTCGGGCTGGGCCCGGCAGCCCGGGCTGCGGACCGTGCAGGGTGCGCTCGAGTCGGCCCTCGCGACCGTGTTCACCCGCTGGGGTGCGCCGCCGCTGCTCACGGTCGCGGGACGCACGGACGCGGGCGTGCACGCCACCGGGCAGGTCGCCCACCTCGACCTGACCGCCGAGCAGTGGGGCGCCCTGACCCGCCCGCGGCGGTCCTCGCCCGACGGGCCGCCGCGCACGTCGCTCGACGGTCTGGTCCGGAGGATCAACGGCATCGCGGCGCTCACGGGCGACGTCGTCGTGCGGCGGGCCTCGGTCGCGCCGGACGGGTTCGACGCGCGGTTCTCCCCGCTCTGGCGGCGCTACGAGTACCGGGTCGCGGACGCCGACGCCCCGCGCGATCCCCGTCGTCGTGGGCACACGCTCTGGCACCCGACGCGTCTGGACCCGGCGGCGATGGAGCGCGGTGCGCTCCGGCTGCTCGGGCTGCACGACTTCGCGACCTTCTGCAAGCCGCGCGAGGGTGCCACGACCATCCGGACGCTGCAGGAGTTCCGCTGGGACCGCGAGCCGGACGGCGTGCTGGTGGCGCGCCTCCAGGCCGACGCCTTCTGCCACTCCATGGTGCGTGCGATGGTCGGCGCGACGATCGCCGTGGGGGAGGGCCGCTTCGGCCCGGACCGGCTCGAGGAACTCCGGGTCGCCGAACAGCGCACCAGCGCGTTCGCGGTCGCGCCGGCCCTCGGGCTCACTCTCACCGAGGTCGGCTACCCGGCGGACGACGAGCTCGCGGCACGTGCGACGCAGACCCGTGCGCGCCGGTCGGACGACGAGCCGGGCGCCGGTACCGTCGGGGGATGAGTTCCCGCAGGCCGCGTTCCGTCGTCTCCGTCGGCCCCGGGGTCGTCTTCGTCGAGGGACCGGTGTCGAACTGGGTCGTCCTCGCCGAGGAGGACGGCGTCGCGCTGATCGACGCCGGCTACCCGGCGGACACCGACCTCGTGCTCGACACCGTGCGGTGGGCGGGACACGACCTCGGGGACCTGCGACGCGTCTACGTCACGCACGGGCACGTCGACCACGTCGGCGGCCTCCCCGGGATCCTCGAGCGGTTCCCGCACGTCGAGGTCCTCGCCCACGCGGACGAGCTCGACAACGTCCGCGGGCCCGGGCGGCAGCAGGTCACGCCCGCGGAGATCGGCGGGCGGCTGGCGGCACCCCGGACGCTCCGG
Source organism: Curtobacterium citri (assembly GCF_030362955.1). NCBI lineage: Bacteria > Bacillati > Actinomycetota > Actinomycetes > Micrococcales > Microbacteriaceae > Curtobacterium > Curtobacterium citri. The sequence goes on along the minus strand of NZ_JAUCML010000003.1, from coordinate 108,349 downwards.
TGGCTCGCGCGGGCGATCGGCTCGGACGCGCTGCGACCGGTCACCGTGCCGACCGCGCGGGCGTTCACGGGCGCCGACTTCGCCGAGCGTGCCGTGACCCCGTTCCCCGCCGTCGGGCACACCGCCGGCTCCACGGCGTACCTGCTCCCCGCCGCGGGGGCGATCGTGACGGGCGACGCGGTCGTCACGCACCACGACACGCTGCCGGGGTCCTGGCAGCCCCGGCCGCGGATGATCACGCCGTTCTTCACCGCGGACCAGGGGGCGGCGCTCGCGTCGGCGCGGGCGTTGCCGTACCCGGAGGTCGTGCTGCCGGGGCACGGGCCCGCGGTGCACCGGGTCGGGCGCGAGTGGGTGCCGGTCGCCGGCTGACCGTGCCCACGACGGGGGTGGACCGGATCGTTCACCTGCCGGAAACCTGAGCGACCGATCAGGTGTCTAGCGTGGTGCAGTCCCCCTCCTCCTGCCGAAGGTCAGCATGCCCAACCTCCTGCGGCGCACCGTGCTGTGCGCCACGGTCGCTGCGACGCTCGTAGCCGCCCCACTCGTCTCCGTCTCCACCGCCCTCGCGGACCCCGCCGGTACCGGCCTCGTCATCAGCGAGGCGTACCTCAAGGGTGGCAGCGCGAACGCCTTCTACAAGGAGAAGTTCGTCGAGATCACGAACCCCACCGCGTCGCCGGTGTCGCTCGCCGGCTGGACGCTCCAGTACCGCTCCGCGACCAGCACCGGGAACTTCTCGACGAGCGCGCTCGAGGGCACCGTGCCCGCGAACGGCACGTTCCTGGTGTCGATGACCGGCAACGGTGGCGCGACCGCGGTGGGCGCCGACCTGCCGACCGCGGACGACACCGCCTCGATCAACCCCTCGGGCACCACCGGGACCCTCGCGCTGTCGAACACCACGGCTGCGCTCGCGCTCCCCGCCGGCCCCGTCGCGACGGGTACGCCCGGTGTCGTGGACCTGCTCGGCTACGGTGCGTCGAACACGTACGAGGGTGCAGTCCGGTCCGTGACCGGTGCCAACAACGTGCCGAACGGCCTGACCCGGGCCGGGGCGACGGACACCGACGTCAACGGCACCGACTTCACGGTCACCGAGTCGTTGACCCCGACGAACGCCGCGGGCGAGACGGGCAGCACCACGCCGACCGACCCCGAGCCGACCGACCCCGGCACGCCGGCCGGTCCCGCCGAGGCCGTCACCATCGCGCAGCTGCAGGGCACCGGCACCGCCTCGCCGTACGTCGGCAAGCGGGTCGTCACCGACGGTGTCGTGACCGCGGTCTACGCCACGGGCGGCCTGAACGGCTACACGATCCAGACCGCCGGCACCGGCGGTGCGGTCGACCTCGCCACGCACACCGCGTCGGACGCCGTGTTCGTGTTCTCCGCCGCGACCGCGGGCAGCGTGGCCATCGGTGACGCCGTGCGCCTCACGGGCACGGTCGCCGAGTACAACGGCCTCACCGAGCTCGAGGTCGCCTCGACCGCCGACGTCGAGGAGCTCCCCGCCGCAGGCGTCGTGCAGCCGGTCCCGGCGACGCTGACCCTGCCGCGCACGGACGCCCAGCGCGAGTCGCTCGAGAGCATGCTCGTCGCACCGCAGGGTGACTACACGGTCGCCGACAACTACACGACGAACCAGTACGGCGAGATCGCGCTCGCCGCGGGGACGAAGCGCCTGATCCAGCCGACCGAGGTCGCCCGCCCGGGCAGCGCCGAGTACGCCGCGGTCGTCGCCGACAACGCCGCGCGCAAGGTCGTCCTCGACGACGGCGCGAGCACGAACTTCCTCAGCGCCGCGAACCAGTCGGTGCCGGTGTCCTGGCTCACCCAGGCCCCGGTCACCGTCGGTGCCGCCGCCACGTTCTCGGAGCCGGTCGTCCTCGACTACCGCAACGACGCGTGGAAGTTCCAGCCGACGACGCCGATCACCGGCGCGACCCCGGCGGCGGACCTGCCCGCATCGTTCTCGAACGTCCGCACCGCGGCGCCGGAGAACGTCGGCGGGGACCTCAAGCTCGCCGGGTTCAACGTGCTGAACTACTTCCCGACCACGGGCGACCAGCTCACCGGCTGCACGTACTACACCGACCGTGACGGCGACCCCGTGACCGTCCGCGGCGGCTGCGACGCCCGCGGTGCGGCGAACGCCGACGACCTCGCGCGCCAGCAGGTGAAGATCGTGAAGGCGATCAACGCCCTGGGCGCCGACGTCGTCTCGCTCGAGGAGATCGAGAACTCGAAGCGCTTCGGTCAGGACCGCGACGCCGCTGTGGCGACCCTGGTGGCCGCGCTGAACGCCGCGACCGGCCAGGACACCTGGGCGTACGTCCCCTCCCCGGCGAAGGTCCCGGCGAGCGAGGACGTCATCCGTCTCGCGCTCATCTACAAGAAGGACCGGGTCGCACCGGTCGGCGAGTCGACCATCCTCGACGACCCGGCGTTCGTGAACGCCCGGCAGCCCGTCGCCGACGCCTTCCGCCCGCTCGGCGGGACGGCCGCCGACGACTTCCTCGTGATCGCGAACCACTTCAAGTCGAAGGGTTCGGGCACGGGCGAGAACGCCGACCAGGGCGACGGCCAGGGCGCCTCGAACGCCGACCGCGTCCGGCAGGCCCAGGCGCTCGCCGCCTTCTCGACCACCGAGCAGGAGAAGTACGGCACGGACCGCGTGTTCATGCTCGGTGACTTCAACGCGTACAGCGAGGAGGACCCGATGGTCGTCCTGCGTGACGCCGGCTACACGGACCTCGGTCCGGCGAAGGACTCGACGGAGTACTCGTACGTCTTCAGCGGCCTGAGCGGTTCGCTCGACCACGTGCTCGCGTCCCCGGCCGCACTCGCAGCCGTCACGGGCGTGGACATCTGGAACATCAACTCGACCGAGTCGGTGGGCCTCGAGTACAGCCGCTACGACTACAACGTCACGGACCTGTACCGCGACGACGTGTACCGCGCGAGCGACCACGACCCGATCCTGGTCGGCTTCGACCTGGCAGCTGACGAGACCCCGACCCCGGGTGACGGCGAGACCCCGACCCCGGGTGACGGCGAGACGCCCGCTCCGGGCAACGGCAACGGCAACGGCAACGGCAACGGCACCGGCACCACGCCGGCGCCCGGCGCGGGCGCCGGCCAGACGCCCGTAGCTCCCGCCGGGTCCTCGCTGACCGAGGCGAACCGTGGCAGCATCACCGCGCCGGCCTCGGCCCGTGCGGGCGAGACCATCACGGTCGGTGTCGGCTCGGCGCTCGCCGGGCAGCGGATCTCGGTGTGGCTGTACTCCGACGCGGTGCTCCTCGGCACCGAGGTGGTCGCCGCCGACGGCACCGTCCGCGTGACGATCCCGGTCGGCACGACGACCGGGTCGCACCGCCTCGCCGTCACCGCCGCCGACGGGTCGCTCGTCGGCTGGACCGACATCCGGATCGACCCGGCGACGGGCGAGCTGGCGTTCACCGGCGCGGAGCTCACCGGTGGCCTCGCCACCGCGCTGCTCCTGCTCGCTGCCGGCACCGGGCTGATCGTGACCCGTCGTCGTCGGGCGGCCCGCGCCGCCTGACGCGCTGAACGCACGTCGAACGCGACACCGCACCCGTCGATCGACGGGTGCGGTGTCGCGTTCCCCGGGGTGGTGACCACCGGATGGACGGGAGGCGCGTGGCGGCCCCGCACCGTGCCTCCCGTCCGTCGGTCAGGTGCGTTCGACAAGGCGAGCCGCGTCGGGTAGGCTCTCACCTTGGTCTGTGCGCCCCGTGCGCCGGACAGTCAGATGAGCCCTCCACCGGGCAGTTCCACGAGCATCGCCCGCGGAACACCCACCGGAGCGGGATTCACGGACTCCTCACCTCGACACGAAAGCAGCACTCCTGTGACTCGTACGTTCTCCCCGAAGCCGGCAGACGTCCAGCACGACTGGATCGTCATCGACGCGACCGACGTCGTCCTCGGCCGTCTCGCCACCCACGCCGCGGCGCTCCTGCGCGGCAAGCACAAGGCCACCTTCGCCCAGCACATGGACATGGGTGACTACGTCATCATCATCAACGCGGACAAGGTCGCCCTCACCGGCTCCAAGCTCGCGAAGAAGGTCTACTACCGTCACTCGGGATACCCGGGCGGCCTCACGGCGACCTCCTACCCGGAGATGCTCGAGAAGCACCCGACCCGCGCCGTCGAGAAGGCGATCCGCGGCATGCTGCCGAAGAACACGCTCGGCCGTGAGCAGCTCGGCAAGCTCAAGGTCTACGCCGGCCCGGAGCACCCGCACGCCGCGCAGCAGCCCAAGGCGTACACCTTCGACCAGGTCGCACAGTAGTTCCGGCCACGACGACTTCAAGGACTGATAAAACTCATGGCTCAGATCGCTGACTCCCTCGACCAGACCCCGGAGAGCTTCACCACCGAGAGCGCGCCCGTCGCGTCCGAGGCCGCTCCCCGCCAGATCCTCAACGTCTCGGGCGGTGCCGTCGGGCGCCGCAAGGAGGCCATCGCGCGTGTCCGCCTCGTCCCCGGTGGCGGCTCCTTCACGGTGAACGGCCGCACGCTCGAGGACTACTTCCCGAACAAGCTGCACCAGCAGCTCATCAACGACCCGTTCAAGGTGCTCGAGCTCCTCGGCGCCTACGACGTCGTCGCCCGCATCACCGGTGGTGGCCCCTCGGGTCAGGCCGGTGCGCTCCGCCTCGCGATCGCGCGTGCGCTGAACGAGATCGACCGCGAGAACAACCGCGCCACCCTCAAGAAGGCCGGCTTCCTCACCCGTGACGCCCGCGTCATCGAGCGCAAGAAGGCCGGTCTCAAGAAGGCCCGCAAGGCGTCGCAGTTCTCGAAGCGCTAGTCGCGCGACGAACCCGATCGCAATGCCGCGTCTGTTCGGTACCGACGGTGTTCGTGGACTCGCCAACGGCGAGCTGACGGCCGCGCTGGCTCTGGGTCTCGCCCAGGCCAGCGCGGCCGTGCTCACGCACGGACACCATGCGGACGCCCGCCGGGCGTCCGGTCGACCGCGCCCCCGTGCGGTCCTGGCGCGCGACCCGCGCGTCTCCGGCGAGTTCCTCGGTGCCGCGGTCGCGGCCGGGCTCGCCTCCGCCGGCGTCGACGTGCTCGACGCCGGGGTCATCCCCACGCCCGCCGCCGCGTACCTGGTGGCGGACATCGACGCCGACTTCGGCGTCATGATCTCCGCGTCGCACAACCCGGCGCCCGACAACGGCATCAAGTTCTTCGCGACGGGCGGCCGCAAGCTGCCCGACGAGGTCGAGGACCGCATCGAGGCGGCCATGCACGACCAGTCCGCGCCCACCCCCACGGGCGGCGAGGTCGGCCGGATCACCCGGTTCGCCGACGCCGAGGACCGCTACGTCGTGCACCTGCTCGGCACGCTGCCGCACCGGCTCGACGGTCTCCACGTCGTGCTCGACTGCGCGAACGGTGCGGCCGCCGGCGTCTCGCCCGAGGTGTTCGTGAACGCGGGTGCCCGCGTGACCCTGATCGGCGCCGAGCCGGACGGCATGAACATCAACGACGGCGTGGGGTCGACGCACATCGACAACCTCGCCCGGGCGGTGCTCGAGCACGGTGCCGACGTGGGCATCGCGCACGACGGCGACGCCGACCGGTGCCTCGCGGTGGACGCCGCGGGCAACGCGGTCGACGGCGACCAGATCATGGCGATCCTCGCGCTGTCGCTGCAGGAGCGCGGCCACCTGAAGGACGACACGCTGGTCGCGACGGTCATGTCGAACCTGGGCCTCAAGCGCGCCATGGCGGACGCGGGCATCACGGTGCTCGAGACCGGCGTCGGTGACCGCTACGTGCTCGAGAAGATGAACGAGGGCGGGTTCTCGCTCGGCGGCGAGCAGTCCGGCCACATCATCTTCAACGACTACGCGACCACCGGCGACGGGGTCCTGACCGGGCTGCACCTGGTGGCCGAGATGGCGCGCACCGGGAAGAGCCTGCAGGAGCTCGCGTCGTGCATGACCGTCTTCCCGCAGGTGCTCCTGAACGTCCGGGGCGTCGACCGCCACGGGCTCGAGGACCAGGGCGTGCAGGACGCGGTCGCCGCGGCCACGGCGGCGCTCGGGGACTCCGGGCGGGTGCTGCTGCGTCCGTCCGGCACCGAGCCGGTCGTCCGCGTGATGGTCGAAGCCGCCTCGCAGGAGGACGCCGAGCGCGTCGCCGAGGAGCTCGCGGACGTCGTGCGTGACCGGCTGGCGATCGACGAGGCCGCGTAGGCCGTTCGCCACGCGGGCGCTGCCCGCTGTCGAACCACGAGGACGACATCGAACCAGGCGCTCGTCCTGGTTCGATGTCGTCTTCCTGGTTCGACGCGCCTACCGTGCCGTGCCGTGCAGCCAGCGGCCGCGCCGGGTCCCCGCGTCAGATCTTGCGGAGCAGCACCGACGACACCTTGTGGTTCGCGCCCTTCTTGAGCACGAGGGTCGCCCGGGAGCGCGTCGGCAGCACGTTCTCGAGCAGGTTCGGCTCGTTGATCGCCCGCCACACCTCGGTCGCCGTCCGCACCGCGTCCTCGCGCGACAACGAGGCGAACCGGTGGAAGAACGAGTCGGGGCTCGAGAACGCCTCCTCCTGCAGGGCCAGGAACCGGTCGACGTACCAGGACTCGATGTCCTTCGTCTTCGCGTCGACGTAGATGGTGAAGTCGAAGAGGTCGGAGAGCGCGAGCCGCCCGTGCACCGGCGGCGCGAGCACGTTGAGCCCCTCGACGATGAGGACGTCCGGCTGCCGCACGACGATCTCCGCGTCGGGCACGATGTCGTAGACCAGGTGCGAGTAGAACGGCGCACGGACCTCGGTCGCGCCGCTCTTCACCTGGCTGACGAACCGCAGCAGGGCCCGGCGGTCGTACGACTCCGGGAAGCCCTTGCGGTCCATGATCCCGCGGCGCTCGAGCTCGGCGTTCGGGTACAGGAAGCCGTCGGTCGTGACGAGCTCCACGCGCGGGGTGTCGGGCCAGCGCTTCGTCAGCTCGCGGAGCAGTCGGGCGACGGTGGACTTGCCGACGGCCACCGAACCGGCGACGCCGATGACGAACGGTGTCCGACCGGCCCGCTCGCCGAGGAAGCGGCTCGTCTCCGCGTGCAGGTCCCGCGCCCCCGCCGCGTACAGCGTCAGCAGCCGCGAGAGGGGCAGGTAGACCTCCTGGACCTCCTGCATGTCGAGCCGGTCGCCCAGACCGCGCAGCTGCACGACCTCGGTCTCGGTGAGCGACAGGTGCTCCTTCGGCGCCAGCTGGGACCACTCGTCGCGCGGGATCTCCACGAACGGGGTCGGGTGCGCGACGGCGGTCTCCGTGATCGGCATGGGCACGAGCGTACCGACGGGAGGCGCGGAGCAGGTGAGCGGACGGGCTGCGGTGGTGCGCGCCTCCCGTCCGCGGCGCGGTGCGTGTCCGCAGGACGCGACCCGGCACGTGACCGGAGGTCAGGCGGGCAGGGCCGCCTCGATGGCGGCGACGACCTCGGGGGCGTCCGGCTTCGTGGTGGGGCGGAAGCGCGTGACGGAGCCGTCGGGGGCGACGAGGAACTTCTCGAAGTTCCAGCTCACCCGGCCGGCCTTGCCGGAGGCGTCGGGGGTCTCCTTGAGGGCCTGGTAGAGGGGATGGGCCCCCTTGCCGTTCACCTTGACCTTCTCGGACATCGGGAACGTCACGCCCCACGTGGTCGAGCAGTACTCGTCGATCGCCTCGGAGGAACCGAGCTCCTGCAGGAACTGGTTGCTCGGGAAGCCGAGGACCGTGAAGCCGCGCTCGGCGTAGGTCTTCTGCAGCGCCTCGAGCTGCTCGTACTGGGGTGCGAGCCCGCACCGCGAGGCGACGTTCACGACGAGCACCGCCTTGTCGGCGTACTGCCCGAACGTCGTCTGCTCGCCGTGCAGCGTCGTGATCGCGATGTCGTCGAAGCGTCCCATGATCGGAACGTTATCCCCGCCACCCGCGGCTTCGCAGGGTCGGCGGTCAGCCAGACCGTAGGATCGACCGCATGTGTGGAATCGTGGGCTACGTCGGCACCGGGAGCAGCCAGGAGGTCCTCCTCGGGGGCCTCCGTCGGCTCGAGTACCGCGGTTACGACTCTGCCGGCATCGCCGTCGTCGACCGACCCGGCGACCTGGTCTCGGCGAAGAAGGCGGGCAAGCTCCAGGCCCTCGTCGACGAGCTCGAGGCGCACCCGATCGCCGACGGTGCCACGGGCATCGGGCACACCCGCTGGGCGACGCACGGCGGTCCGACCGACGGCAACGCGCACCCGCACCTGGCGGACGGCGGCACGCTCGCCCTCATCCACAACGGCATCATCGAGAACTTCGCCCCGCTGAAGGAGGAGCTCCTCGCCGAGGGCGTGACGTTCGCCAGCGAGACCGACTCCGAGGTCGCGGCGCACCTCGTCGCGCGGTCCTTCCGCGAGACCGGCGACCTGACGGCCGCGATGCAGCAGGCCGTGCAGCGGCTCGAGGGCGCCTTCACGCTCCTCGTCGTGCACGCCGACCAGCCGGGCGTCGTCGTCGGTGCCCGTCGGAACTCCCCGCTCGTGGTCGGCCTCGGCGACGGCGAGAACTTCATGGGCTCGGACGTCGCCGCGTTCGTCGCCTACACGCAGCGCGCGCTCGCGATCGGGCAGGACGAGATCGCCACGATCCGTCCCGAGGGGGTCGAGGTCGTGCACTTCGACGGCAGCCCCGCGACCCCGGACGAGTTCGAGGTCAGCTGGGACGCGTCGGCCGCCGACAAGGGCGGCTGGAGCTCCTTCATGGCGAAGGAGATCAGCGAGGAGCCCGAGGCCGTCGCGAAGACGATCCTCGGCCGCGTGCACGACGGTGCCGTCACGCTGACCGACCTCGACCCGATCGCCGAGCGCCTGCAGCAGGTGGACCGCGTGATCGTGATCGCCTGCGGCACCGCGGCCTACGCCGGGACCCTGGGCAAGTACGCCATCGAGCAGTGGGCCCGCGTGCCGGTCGAGGTCGAGCTCGCGCACGAGTTCCGCTACCGCGACCCGGTGCTCGACGAGCGCACCCTCGTGGTCTCGATCAGCCAGTCGGGCGAGACCATGGACACGCTCATGGCCGTGAAGTACGCCCGCGAGCAGGGCGCGCAGGTGCTCTCGATCTGCAACACGCAGGGCGCGACGATCCCGCGCGAGTCCGACGCTGTGATCTACACGCACGCCGGGCCGGAGGTCGCCGTCGCGTCCACGAAGGCGTTCATCGCCCAGGGCGTGGCGCTGTACCTGCTCGGGCTGCACCTCGCCACGCTGCGCGGCACGCTGACGGCCGAGCAGGTCGCCGAGCAGGTCGCCGAGCTCGAGGGACTCGCGCCGAAGCTGCAGCAGACCATCGACGACGCGTCCGGCATCGCCGAGCTGGCGAAGTGGATGGCGGACACCCGGAGCGTGCTGTTCCTCGGTCGCCACGTGGGCTACCCGATCGCGCTCGAGGGTGCGCTCAAGCTCAAGGAGCTCGCCTACATCCACGCCGAGGGCTTCGCCGCCGGTGAGCTCAAGCACGGACCGATCGCCCTGATCGAGCCCGGGCAGATCGTCTTCGTCATCGTGCCGTCGCCGCGCGACCCGCGCTCGCTGCACCCGAAGGTCGTCTCGAACATCCAGGAGATCCGCGCCCGCGGTGCCCGGGTGATCGCCATCGCCGAAGAAGGGGACGCCGCCGTGCTGCCCTTCGCCGACGAGGTCCTGCGCATCCCGCTCGCCACGCCGCTGTTCGAGCCGCTGCTCGCCGTCGCGCCGCTGCACATGTTCGGCATGGAGCTCGCCGCCGCCAAGGGCCTCGACGTCGACCAGCCGCGCAACCTGGCGAAGTCGGTCACCGTCGAGTAGGTCGGACGTGATCATCGGCATCGGGGTCGACGTCGTCGACACGGAGCGGTTCCGGGGTGTGCTCGAACGCACTCCGGCACTGCGCACCCGGCTGTTCACCCCCGCCGAGCTGCTGCGTGACGGCGAACCGCGTCCGGTGTCCTCGCTCGCCGCGCGGTTCGCGGCGAAGGAGGCGCTCATCAAGGCCTTCGGGTCGAGCGCGGGACTGAGCTGGCAGGAGCTCGAGGTCGTCGCCGACGACCAGCGGAACCCGTCGCTCACCCTGCACGAGGGGGCCCGTCGGGTGGCGGCGGACCGCGGCGTCACGGACGTCCACCTGTCGCTGTCGCACGACGGCGGCATCGCGACGGCGTTCGTCGTCATCGAAGGGGGGAGCGCATGACCGCGTTCACCGGCATCACGGTCGACCGCGAAGCGTTGATCGCCAACTACGTGACCGTGTCCGAGCGCGTTGCGCCCGCCGGGGTCATCGCGGTCGTGAAGGCGAACGCGTACGGCCACGGGGCGCTCCACGCCGCACGGGCCTTCGTCGACGCGGGCGCCGAGTGGCTCGGGGTCGCGGACGTCGACGAGGGCATCGCGCTCCGCCGCGCCGGGATCGACGAGGGCGTGCGGATCCTCTCGTGGCTGCACGCCCCGGACGAGGACTTCCGCCGGGCTGCGCAGTACGACGTCACCCCGGCGGTCTCGAGCGTGTCCCAGCTCGCTGCAGCAGCCGACTCGGAGGTGCCGGCCGTGCACGTCTGCGTCGACACCGGCCTGAGCCGCAACGGCGCCGTGGAGTCCGAGTGGGCCGAGCTCTTCGCGACCGCCGGACGCATCGCCCGGTCCGGTGGGCGCACGCGCGTCGAGGGGCTCATGTCGCACCTGTCGAACGCCTCGCGCGCGGACGACCTCGACCAGGACGCCGCGCTGCAGCGGGCCCTCGACGGGCTCGCGGCGAACGGCATCGTGCCGGACGTGGTGCACCTCGCCGCGAGCGCGGCGAGCATCGCGGTGCCCGAGACGCGGCACGACGCCGCCCGGGTCGGGCTCGCGCTGTACGGCCTGAGCCCGTTCGCCGACCGCTCGTCCGCCGACCTCGGGCTGCGCCCGGCGATGCGCGTGACCGCCGCCGTGCTCCGGACCGTCCCGGTCGCCGCGGGCGAGGGCGTGAGCTACGGCTACACCTGGCGGGCGGAGACGGACACGCGCCTGGCGGTGATCGGGCTCGGCTACGCCGACGGCTTCGACCGCGACCTCGGCAACCGGGTGTCCGTCCGCATCGGCGACCGTCGCTTCCCCGTCGTCGGACGCGTCGCGATGAACGCCATGCACATCGACATCGGTGACGCGGACGTCCGGGTCGGCGACGAGGCCGTGCTCTGGGGCGACCCCGCCGACGGCGACCCGGCCGTCGAGGAGTGGGCGGCCGCGATCGGCACGATCAACTACGAGGTGGTCGCGAGGGTCGGCCGCAGCGTGGAACGGAGGACGACGTGAACGCGCCGCTGCGCCGGGCCCGGATCGACCTCGACGCGTACCGGTCGAACCTCGACCTGGTCCGCGGGTGGATGGCACCGGTCGAGGTCATGGCGATCATGAAGGCCGACGCCTACGGGCACGGCCTCGAGCCGATCGCCCTCGCCGCCGTCGATGCCGGAGTCCGGTGGATCGGGGTGCTGACGGTGCCCGCGGCGCTGCGACTGCGGTCGATCGGCATCGGCGAGGACGTCCACCTCTTCACCTGGCAGCACGACCCCGGGCTCGACTTCCGGGACGCGATCGACTCGGCGATCGACCTCGGCGTCTCGAACGTCACCGAGCTGCAGCGGGTCGTCGACGCCGTCGACCAGCGTCCCGCCCGCGTGCACCTCGGCGTCGACTCCGGTCTGCACCGCGACGGCGCGACGGCCGACGTCTGGCCCGACCTGGTGTCCCTGGCCGTGCAGGCGCAGCGTGCCGGTCGGATCGAGGTCGTCGCCGCGTACACGCACCTCGCCGAGTCCTCCGACGACGACGACAGCGCCGCGGTGGCGGTGTTCGACCGGGCCGTCGAGGCGGCGGAGGACCTCGGGCTCGACCTGCCGATGGAGCACGTCGCGGCGTCGCTCGCCGGGCTCGAGCGCAAGGAGTTCCGGAAGGACATGGTCCGGATGGGCGCCAACCTGTTCGGTATCCCCGGTGCCGACGGTGTCTCCGCCGCGGACCTCGGGCTCGAGCCGGTGATGACGCTGACGGCCTCGGTCGCGAAGACGAAGCGCGTGCCCGTCGACACGGGCGTCTCGTACGACTACACGTACCGCACCAGCGCGGAGACGACGCTCGCCCTCGTGCCGGTCGGCTACGCGGACGGTGTCCCGCGCCTGGCGCAGGGGCGGATCGAGGTCACGATCGCCGGCAAGCGGTACCCGATCGCCGGTCGGGTCGCGATGGACCAGTTCCTGGTCGACGTCGGCGACGACGAGGTCCGGGTCGGCGACCCCGTCGTGCTCTTCGGCACGGGGGAGCACGGCGAGATGACCGTCCTCGAGTGGGGCGAGGCGCTCGGCACGATCGGCGAGGAGGTGACGTGCCGCATCGGCGCCCGCGTCCCGCGCGAGGTCGTCGGACACGAGGTCGGCGGGCGCGTCGGCGACTACCTGCGGGAGCAGCCGTGACGGACGCCCCGCGTGTGCTGCTCGACACCACGGTGTCGACGACCGACGAGATGGGCGGACTCGGCGCCCGGCTCGCCGCGGTGTTGCATGCGGGGGACCTCGTCGTCCTCACCGGGCCGCTCGGTGCCGGCAAGACGACGCTGACCCGCGGCCTCGGCGCGGCCCTCGGTGCACGCGGACAGGTGTCCAGCCCGACCTTCGTGCTCGCCCGGACCCACCCCACCTCCGCGGGGCCGGACCTGGTGCACGTCGACGCCTACCGCCTGAGCGACCCGGTCGAGCTCGACGACCTCGACCTCGACTGGGACGCCGCGATCGTGGTCGTCGAGTGGGGCCGCGGGTTCGTCGACGGCATCTCCGACGCCGTGCTCGACGTGGAGATCGTCCGCGCGACCGGGGCGGACGCGTCGACGGACGACCTCGACCCGGACGACGTGCCGGACGAGCCCCGACGGGTCGTCGTCACCGCGACCGGCGCGCGGTGGGCCGACACCGCACTCTGACGGGTCCCGCGGTGGTCACTCGCCGGGAAGGCGAGCGGTCGGGTCGATGAAGAAGTCGGCGTAGCTCGGCTCGGCGACGGGGAGCCACCCCACCCGGGCGTGCACGAGCGCCTCGAGTTCGGCGGGCGGGGTCAGCCCGCGACGGCGCCACTGGTCGGGGTCGCGGTGCACGGCGGTACGAGGGGTCCAGGGCATCGGGCGTCCTTCCTGATCGTGTCGCGTGTGCTCTGCATGTGTTCGGCAGAACATCACCGAAGAGTATTCCTACTCGACCGACGGTGATTCTGCAAACGCTTGCTCACAAACCCGACACTGTTGACCCGCGCTTGCACTCCACGCTCGGCTCCCGATCGGGGTCACTCCTCACGGCCGACGCCGATGCGGGATGCTCGCGCGAGTTCGACGGACTTCCGTTCCAACCGAGCACCGAGGCGCAGTCCGTGAGCCACGAGGACTCGTGAGCCGCCGGAGGGACGGATCGCACACGCGCGGCTGTGGCGGGTGGCGCCGTTGATGACGTCGGCGCCGGGTGCCGACTGCCACCCCGGCGGTGTCGTCGTCTCGTGCGCTGCGGCGCCGAGGAACCTGCAGAGGTCGTCGAACGTCGACCAGACACCGCCCGCCGCCGCGTAGGGACCGGCGCCCACTGACCAGGGCTCGAGTGGTCGGCCTGCGCGGTCCCGAGGGAGCACGCGCGCGGGCGGTGACGGATGGAGCGTTGCGGTCGTGACTCCGGCAGGGGCCAGCACGCGATCCACGGCCCAGTCCCACCAGCTCGCCACGGTAGCGTCGAGGACTTCTCCCAGCACTGCGTACCCGAGGTTCGAGTACAGGTGGTCACCGCGCGGCAGCAGCGGCACGACGGTGGCAGGGTCGAGGCGACGCCCGACCACGTCAGCGTAGGGATCGCGTCGGAAGAGGGCTCGGATCGGATGCGCCATCCGCGGCAGGCCTGAACGGTGCTCGAGCAGTTCGAGCACCGAGAAGTGTGCTTCGGGGAGCCGAGGGAGCAGTCGGGCAACCTCGTCGCCCCCGCTGAACAGTCCCTCGGTGATGGCGATCCGGACTGCTGTCGCCGTCACCGCTTTGGTGATGCTGCCCCACTCGACCAGGTGGTCCGGTGAGTACGGCGGGATGTGATCGCGCACCATCTCGGGGACGCCGTCCCGGTCGACCCACGCCGCGATCCAGGTACCCCTGTCAGAGTTCGGGCGACGGAACACGGCCCCGACCTCCCTCGCGACAGACGAGGCGCTTCGCGGTGCGGAGCGAGGATGAGGCGCGCAGGACGATCCGCTCTGCGCGGGCCTCGTCGAAGATCAGGTCGAGGGCGATCATCACGAGGGCGAACGACGTCAGGTTCATCAGCAGGGCTATTCCGCAATGGAACACGATCATCAGGGAGACTGCGATCGGTCGCCCGGCACGGAAGAGTACGAGGGCGGGGAAGAACACGGACGTGAGGACCGTCGCGTAGGCGGCGATGACGAGCAGCCATCCCGCATGGAAGAGGAGCGGCGTGACTCCTGGCCAAAAGAACTCCGGTACTCGAAGGATGTAGTACAGAGCCGTTCCGTCCTGCCACAACTGGCCCTGCACCTTGTAGAGCCCGGCAAGGAGGTAGACGATGCAGAGCTGCACGCTGATCAGGAGCACACCGGTGTTGTGCGCGATGGTCGAGCTCGTCCGGTCGGTTCTGTGACGTCGGGACGGCATCACCGTGACTCGATCGAAGCACCTGGTGAGCAGGAGGAACGGGATCACGAGGATGACGAGGTTGTCTCCACCGTCCATGAGGGTGGGGTTCGTCATGTACAACGACCAGATGAAGGCTCCGTGCAGACTGAGCGCGAGACGACCACCGATGCCGAGCATGACCAGCACGGCGAGCAGGCATCCGACGTGGAACACGACCTCGAACCAGACCATCGACCCGCTCACGAGGTAGAGGCTGAAGGCTCCTCGAGCAGCTACGAGATCGTGCATCATGTCCGTGCCGTACAGGCCGTCAGGTCCGAACAGGAAGCGGCGGTCAGCCCACGAGGTGGCGTAGTAGGCGACGGATACGAGTCCGACCGTCGCCCGGAGCAGACTCACCGCGGTCGGAGCATGTCGTCCTTCGCTCAGCCACCCGACGACGCGATCGAGGTTCGACGTCAGAGCGTGATCCATTGCGACTCCTCCACGCGCGTGTGCTCCGGGCTGTCGGGTGCGGTTCGGCGTGACCATCCAGGGAAGCGGTGGAACACGTAGCGCAGCTGGACAGCGGTCGGGTGAGACCCCTTCGCGCAGTCGATGCGTTGCGCTGCGTACCGGGCGAGGAGTTGTTCGGCTTCGTCCTGCGCTCGCTGCGCTTCGTCGTCCAACTGGCGCGGTCTCTCGATGTTCTTCTCCGCAAGGCGCTCGCTGACCGGATCCTCCATGAAGCGCTGCACGAGGAGATTGCTGATGACGCGGCTCTCGCGCGACGGGAACACCCGGCGGGAGTTCGATCTGCTGATCCCCGGGGTCGTGATGTCGACGAAGCCTGTCGCTCGGCGGCCGCACATCACCCTGGCGAGCACGCCGCGTTCCTCACTGATCGGGTCGGGCGCGAAGAGCTGCCAACTCTGCGAGAACCAGGGCTCGATCCGATGTGCGACGGGCGCGAGCGCGAAGCTGATCGGGGTGACGGGACCGGCGAGGACGAGGGCCAACACCGCATAGGTGCACACCACCAGAACAGACGCGGCGGAGCAGAGTCGTTCCTTCATGATCCTCCTGAGAGGTGGCGCTCTGCGCAGAGCGCCACCTCTTGATCAGCGATCGAAGTAGCTGGCTTCGAGGTCGGCGGTCGAGCCGCCCGGTACCGATGACCGCCCGAGCACGCTGGCCCAGGAGAGGACCTTGGCGGCGTCCCGAGGGGAAGTCGCCGCCTTGAAGCCGGCGTACAGGGCCTTGGCGACGCCCGCAGCCGCCCGAGGCTCGTCGTGCGGGGCTGAGTCGGTCGTAGTCGTAGAGGCCCGCTCCATCGCCGGCGTCGTCGGAGCGGGCTGAGCAGCAGCGCTGACTGCAGGGACGAGCACCGCACCCGTCACCAGAGCGGCGGTAGCCGCCGCGGAAAGTACCTTCATGTTGATCATGGTCCTCCTTCAGAGACGTGTGAAACGCAACGTATCGAGTATCAGTGGCCGCACGCAAGGGCTGTCGGGATGCAGACGGGGCGGTCGGACCTACGATGGACGCGTGCTCCTCGCCATCGACACGTCCGCCGGTACCTCCGTCGCGGTCGTCGACCCGACGACCGGCCGGACCGTCGCCGAGCGCAGCACCGACGACTCCCGCCGTCACGCCGAGGTCGTCGGGCCGTTCCTCGCCGAGGTCCTCGTCGAGGCCGGGATCACCGGTGCCGACGTCACCGGCGTCGTCGCCGGCACGGGCCCCGGTCCCTTCACCGGGCTGCGCGTCGGCATCGCCGCCGCGCGGACCTTCGCCGCCGCCCTCGGCGTCCCCGTCCTGCCCCTCGTCAGCCACGACGCGATCGCGGCCGACCAGGCCCAGGACGGCCCGTTCGTCGTCCTGACGGACGCGCGTCGGCGCGAGGTCTACTGGAGCGCGTACGACCGGACCGGCACACGGGTGGCGGGTCCGGGACTCGCCAGGCCGGCGGACCTGGACGAGGCGATCCGTGCCTCCCGTCCGGACGCGGTGGGCTGGGACCGGGTGACGGTCGCGACGGTGCCGGCCGGGAGGCTCGGGGCGATCGCCGCAGACCGGCTCGCCTCCGGCGCGCCCTTCGCGGACGACACCCCGCTGTACCTGCGCGACCCCGACGTGACGGTGCCGGGAGCCCCGAAGCGGGTCGTCCGGTGACCGGACCGTCGGCGGACGGACTGCGGATGCGCCGGGCGGTCCCGCAGGACCTCGACGACATCATGTGGCTCGAGCACGCCTCGTTCCCGACGGACGCCTGGTCGGCGTCGCAGATGGCGGGCGAGTTGTGGTCGCCGCACGGGTACTACGTCGTGGTCGAGACCACGGAGGACGGCGCCCCGACGGTCGTCGGCTACGCCGGGCTGTCCTCGCTCGCCGGCAACCCCGTCGCCGACGTGCAGACCATCGCCGTCGCTGCCGAGCAGCGGGGGCGGGGGATCGGCAGGGCGCTCTTCACGGAACTGCTCGACGAGGCCCGTCGGCGCGGGGTGCACGAGGTGTTCCTCGAGGTGCGTGCCGACAACCCCGTCGCGCAGGCGATGTACACGGCGGCCGGCTTCGAGCAGATCGCCGTCCGCCCCCGCTACTACCAGCCGGACGGTGTCGACGCGTGGGTGATGCGGGCGACGCTCGCACCCGCGCCGACCGGCCCCGGACCCATCGGACAGGAGACCCTCGGTGAGCGCGACTGAACCCCTGGTGCTCGGCATCGAGACGAGCTGCGACGAGACCGGGGTCGGCATCGTCCGCGGCACCACCCTGCTGGCCAACGTGATCGCCTCGAGCATGGAGGAGCACGCGCGCTACGGCGGGGTCGTGCCCGAGGTCGCGGCGCGGGCACACCTGGAAGCGATGACCCCGACCCTGCACGAGGCCCTCGAGCGCGCGGGCGTGACGCTCGACGAGCTCGACGCGGTGGCGGTGACCGCGGGACCGGGGCTCGCGGGCGCGCTCATGGTCGGGGTCGGCGCGGCCAAGGCGCTCGCGGTCGCAACCGGCAAGCCGCTGTACGGGGTGAACCACCTCGTCGGGCACGTCGGCGCGGACGTGCTGCGCGCGGACGACACCGCGATCGAGCTGCCGACCGTGGCGCTGCTGGTCTCCGGCGGGCACACCTCGCTGCTGCTCGTGCGGGACCTGGTCGGCGACGTCGAACTGCTCGGCGAGACCATCGACGACGCCGCGGGCGAGGCATTCGACAAGGTCGCGCGGCTGCTCGGCCTGCCCTACCCCGGCGGCCCGCAGATCGACCGGGCGGCTGCCGACGGCGACCCGACCGCGATCCGCTTCCCCCGCGGCCTCACGCTGCCGAAGGACATGGCGGCGCACCGGTACGACTTCTCCTTCTCGGGACTCAAGACGGCCGTCGCGCGCTGGGTCGAGAAGTCACGCGACGAGGGCCGCGAGGTGCCGGTCGCGGACGTCGCGGCGTCGTTCCGCGAGGCCGTCGTGGACGTCCTCCTCACGAAGGCGCTCGCCGCGTGCCGGGACACCGGCGTCGACCGGCTGCTGCTCGGCGGCGGGGTCGTCGCGAACGCCCGGCTCCGCGCCGTCGCCGAGGAGCGGTGCGCTGCAGCCGGCGTCGCGCTGCGGATCCCGCCGTTCGACCTCTGCACGGACAACGGCGCGATGATCGCCGCGATCGGTGCGCGTCTGGTGGCCGAGGGGCACGCGCCGAGCGACCTCGGGATCGCCGCCGACTCGACCTTGCCGGTGACGACCGTCCAGGTCTGATCGGCGGGCCCGGCCGGGCTGCCGAGACCGGGCGGAGGCGCTTGTGGGAGGATCCTCTCGGGCGCCGACCGGGCGCCGAGGAGGGGTGGACGGTGTCCGATCAGAACCAGTGGCCGAAGCCGGGCGAGTCGAACGGGTCGCCCGACGGCCAACAGCGCGACGGCCAGCAGCCCGACGCCCGGCACCAGGACGGGCAGCAGTCGGGTGCGTACCAGCCCCCGATGTCGGCGCCGTCGAGCAGCGCGCAGGACCCGTGGTCGCGGTCCGGTCAGGGCACCGCGGCCCAGGGCGTCACCGGCGGCTCCACCGCGCCCCAGGGGCAGCAGGGCCCGTCGTCGTACGGGCAGCAGCCCCAGCCGGGGCAGCAGGCCCCGTACGGGCAGGCGCCGCAGGG
Organism: Curtobacterium citri; assembly: GCF_030362955.1. Taxonomy (NCBI): domain Bacteria; kingdom Bacillati; phylum Actinomycetota; class Actinomycetes; order Micrococcales; family Microbacteriaceae; genus Curtobacterium; species Curtobacterium citri. The sequence goes on along the minus strand of NZ_JAUCML010000003.1, from coordinate 89,526 downwards.
CCAGCAGACGCCGTACGGGCAGCAGCCGACGGGCGCGCCCTACGGTCAGGCGGGCGCGAACCCGTACGCGCAGCAGTCCCAGGGCAACCCGTACGCGCAGCCCCAGGGCAACCCGTACGCGCAGCCGCAGGGCGGCAACCCCTACGCGGCGCCGTACGCCACCGGCGGGTACCAGCCCTACGCGCAGCGTCCGCGGACGAACACGCTGGCGATCCTGTCCATCGTCTTCGCCTACGCGGGCATCATCATCTGGCCGCTCGTCATCCTGTCGAGCCCGGCCGGCGCGATCATGGGCCACATCGCCCTCGGCAAGATCAAGCAGTCCGGTGAGGCCGGCCGCGGCCTGGCGCTCGCCGGGATCATCGGCGGGTGGGTCCTGACCGGGCTGTACGTGCTGTTCGCGGTCGTCTTCATCATCGCGATCGCCTCGTCGCACGGCTACTCCGACTCGTACGACTACGACTCGGGCGCCTTCATCGGCTGACCACTCCGCGAGAACGACAGGACCCCGCGAACGGTTCGCGGGGTCCTGTCCTCCTGCCGAGGAGACGCGGCAACCGACGCAACACCGACGCCGGACCCGCGCCGATGCCGGACCCGCGCCGACGCCGTACCCGCGCCGACGCGCTCCCGCGCCCTACCCGGCCACCCCGGCGAGCCGCTCGCACAGGACCGCGGTGTGCCGTCCCTCCAGGCGGGTGAGCACCAGCGTGACCGACCGGCGCCCCCGCAGCCGCAACCGCTTCCGGAACTGCGCGGGATCGACGTCGACCCCGCGCTTCTTGATCTCCACGGTGCCGACGTCCTCGGCGGCCAGGCGGGCGGCGAGCTGCTTCACGTCGAGCGGCATCGTGTCGAGCACCCGGAACCCCTGTGCGAAGGGTGTCGTGGCGGCCCGGTCCGAGGTGACGTAGGCGATCCCGTCCGAGAGCATCCGGCCGTCCAGGGACCGGGCGAGGTCGCCGATGAGCCGGGCGCGGATGACGGCGCCGTCCGGCTCGTACAGGTAGGTGCCGACCGGGCCGACCTCGACGTCCTCCGCGTCGGCGGGACCGGTGAGCTCGGCGATCCCGTGGGCACCGATGACGGTCGCCGCTCGTCGGACGCCGGCGCGGGCGAGCGGGCCCGACCAGAGGACGAGCTCGACGACCTCGCGGTCGACGGAGACCCACTGCGCCTCGAGGGTGTCGGGGATCAGGTCGCGGTCGATGCCCGGGCCGAGCTTCACGCCCGTCGGGGTCGTCGTGGCCGCGGCGAAGACGGTGTCGAGCGTGGGCGACCAGTCGTCCGGGTCGGCGAGGCGCTTCGTGTTCGCGTGCCCGGCCGTCCGACGCGCGGGGTCCATCCACACGCCGTCGACGCGGGACAGGTCGAACTCGGCGGCGTCGCCGAGCTCGACGCGCGCGTTCGGCCAGAGCGCCAGGTTGTGCGTCGCGACGGCCGCGGTCACCTCGTCGCGGTCGACCGCCGTGATGTCGAGGTCGAGCGCGGCCATCGCCATCGCGTCCCCGCCGATGCCGCAGCCGAGGTCGGCGACACGCGTCAGGCCGGCGGCGGCGAAGCGTCCGGCGTGCTGTGCGGCGACCTGCAGCCGCGTGGCCTGCTCGAGTCCGGCCTCGGTGAAGAGCATGCGCGCGGCGAAGTCGCCGAACTTCCCGCGGGCCTTCTGGCGCAGCTTCGCCTGCGTGAGGACGGCGGCCACGAGCCCGGGGTCGTGCCCCTCGGCGCGCAGCCGCGAGACCACCCGGACGATCTCGCCCCCGTCCGAGACACCGGGGGTACGGTCGAGCAGGGCCATCCCCTCGGGGGTCAGCAACTGGGCGAGATCGGCGGCTTCCACCCGACGATCCTCGCAGGTCGCCGGGAGCCCGGCCGTGTGCTGGCACTCGGATTGACCGAGTGCCAGACTGTCCCTAGACTCGCGTTGGCACTCTCCTGTGCGTAGTGCCAACCGGTTCCCATCTGTACCGAGTCAGTACCGAGAAAGAAGAGGTCACCGTGGCCGTCACCATCAAGCCGCTCGAGGATCGCATCGTCATCCGCCAGGTCGAGGCGGAGCAGACCACCGCTTCCGGTCTCGTCATCCCGGACACCGCGAAGGAGAAGCCCCAGGAGGGCGAGGTCGTCGCCGTGGGTCCGGGTCGCATCGACGACAACGGCAACCGCGTCCCGCTCGACGTCGCCGTCGGCGACAAGGTCATCTACTCGAAGTACGGCGGCACCGAGGTCAAGTACTCCGGCGAGGACCTGCTCGTCCTCTCGGCGCGCGACGTCCTCGCGGTCATCGAGCACTGAGCTCACGCCCCACGAACGCCCCGTCCGGCTCCCAGCCGGCGGGGCGTTCCTGCGTCCGGTGACGGCCGGGAGGCGCGGAGCCGCTCCGCAGCGTCCGACCGGCTTCCTAGGATGGTTCCGTGAGTGAACAGGTGCCGGCCCGGCCGGTCCGCAGCGAGGCGTCCGTCGGCGTGGTCCAGGCGATCGTGGCGTACGGCCTCTGGGGCCTCATGCCCCTGCTCTTCGCGGCGATGAGCCCCGCCGGTGCGTTCGAGATCGTCGCCTGGCGCATCGTCTTCGGCCTGGTGTTCTGCGCGGTCGCGATCGCCGTCACCCGCTCCTGGCTCCGCACGCGCTCCCTGCTCGCCCAGCGTCGGGTGGTGCTCGTCATGGGCCTCGCCGCGGTGCTCATCCTGGTGAACTGGACCGTGTACGTCGCCGCGACGACGACGGGCCACACGGTCGAGGCGGCGCTCGGCTACTTCATCAACCCGCTCGTGACGATCGCGCTCGGTGTGGTGGTCCTCCGCGAGCGCCTGCGGCCGGCACAGTGGGCGGCGGTCGGCATCAGCGTCGCGGCCGTCGTCGTGATCGCGATCGGCTACGGGCAGGTGCCGTGGATCTCGCTCGTGCTGGCGTTCTCGTTCGGGCTGTACGGCCTCGTCAAGAAGCGCGTCGGCGGGACGGTCGACGCGTTGAGCGGGCTGACGCTCGAGACCGCGTGGCTGCTGCCGATCGCGGTGGGTGCGCTCGTCGTGCTCGGGGTCACGGGACTCGGGGGCGGCCTGACGTTCACGAGCGAGGGGTGGCCGCACGCCGTCGTCACGGTGCTGACCGGCCCGGCGACGGCGGTGCCGCTGCTGTTGTTCGCGTCGTCCGCACGGCGGGTCAGCCTGTCGACGCTCGGGTTGACGCAGTACCTCGCGCCGGTCCTGCAGCTGCTCGTCGGCGTCGTCGTGCAGCACGAGGCGATGCCGCCCGCGCGGTGGGTCGGCTTCGGCATCGTCTGGGTGGCGCTCGTGGTGCTCACGGTCGACAGCTTCGCGGCCGCCCGGGCAGCGCGGCGCCGGACGTCAGCACCTGCGGCGGTCGAGCCGGCCTGATGGAGGCGGGGAGCGCCTCCCGTCCGCCTCGGTGCCAGCGCGCGGTCCGGAGCGCTGTGCCGAGACTCGGCCATGCGGACAGTTTCGCGGTACCGCGCCCGCGAAACTGTCCGCGGACGCGAGTCTCGCGGGAACGACGTCGGCCCCGGACCTGCGAGAGGTCCGGGGCCTACGTCGAGCGGTGTTACTTCGAGACCGAACCCTGGATCGCGGTCTGGTAGACGGGCTTGTTGTCGCCGTCGAACTTGTAGATGCCGATGTAGGCGCTCGACGGGTCGTTCTTGCTGTCGAACGGACCGATGCCGGACGGGCCGGTGTAGTGGATGTCCTCACCGGAGTCGAGCAGCTTCTTGCAGTCGGCGAAGGTCGAGCACTCGGTGCCGCCGTCCGCACCGGAGACCGCGGCCATGTTGGCCTGGATCGTCCCGGAGTCGGTGCCCTTGCCCTTGACCGCGGCCAGCGCGGCGAGGGTGGTGGCGTCGTAGGACTCGGCCGCGTACGAGTAGTCGGCGAGCTCCTTGCCGGACGACTTCTTGTAGAAGTCCGCCAGGCGCTGCTTCAGCTCGTCCTTCGGGCTCGCACCGGGGATGGTGCCCTGGGCGCCCTCGAGGGTGCCCGGGTCGAAGTCCTTCGAGTAGTCCGCCGTGTTGCCGTCGGACATGTAGATCTTCGCCATGTCGGCGTTCTGCGACTTCAGCTCGGGGATGATCGACTTCGTCTCGTCGAAGGCGAGCACCACGATGGCGTCCGGCTTGGCCGCGAGGGCCGCCGTCACCTCGGACGAGAACGTCGTCTGTCCGGGCGGGAACTCCTGACCCTTGCCCTTGCCGCCGTAGACGACCTGGCCGCCCGAGTCCTCGACCGCCTTCTGGACGGTGTCGCGGAGACCCGTGCCGTAGGTGTCGTTGAAGACCAGGAACGCGACCGTGGCGTTGCCGTCACCGGTGATGAGCTGACCGAGCGCCGAGCCCTGGACCGAGTCCGGCGGAGCGGTGCGGTAGTAGTGCGACGAGTAGCCCGACAGGTCGGTCGCGGTGTTCGCCGGCGAGATCTGCACCATGCAGTTGCTCGTCAGCTGGTCGATGACGTTCAGCGTGACGCTGGACGACTCGGCGCCGATGACGACGGGGACCTTGGCGTTGACGAGCTTCGTCGCCGCGGAGCTCGACACGGTCATGTCGTTGCTGTCACCGGAGTCGGTGGCGGGGTCGATGCTGACGTCCTTGTCCAGCACGCCGCCCGCGGCGTTGATGTCCTCGACCGCGAGGCCGACACCGGACTCGGCCGGCGGGTTGAGGTACGACAGCGTGCCGGTGAGCGGCAGGATCGTGCCGATCTTCAGCGCGTCGGTACCGGGGGTGTCGGGTGCCTTGCAGCTGGCGGCCGGGTCCTTCTTCGCACCGCCTGCCGACGCGGAGGAGGTCGACTCGGCGCTGCCGCCGGTGGAACACGCGGCGAGGAGGAGCGCTGCCGCTCCCGCCACTGCCAGTGCCGTGGTGGCACGGGTGGTTCTGGTCATCCGTGGAGCCCTTTCTCTGCGCGGAGGCCCAACCGCATCGGGTCGAGCGCGGTCACCTCCGCGTGGGTTGCCGAGAAAACTAGGGCCGAAGTGTTTCGCGTGTGTGTCCAGGATCGACACCTGGACGTTTCGTTACACACCCGTGACGAAACTGAGCAGGCGCACGGGAAGGCCTGATGAGGAGTCCGTCCGGACGGTCTCCGAGGTCTGGAGCGCTCCCTGGACGGCGCCGGATCCGACGTCCGACGGACCCGTGCGGGCACCCCACCGGCCGCGCGTACGGTCCCGGGCATGAGCGACGCAGCTTCCGAGACCACGTTCCGTCCGACCCGAGCCATCGTCACCGGCGCCGAGTCCGGCATCGGCAAGGCCACCGCCGTGGCCCTCGCCGCCGCCGGCATGGACGTCGGCATCACCTACCTGTCCGAACCCGAGCGCGCCGAGGAGACCGCCGCGGAGATCCGGCAGGCCGGACGAAGGGCGTTCGTCGCGCAGATCGACGTGACCCAGCTGGACCGGGCCGGTGCGGTCATCGACGACCTCGCGGCGCAGCTCGGCGGCGTCGACGTCATCGTGGCGGACGCCGGGACCGGCGACAACGCCCCCTTCCTCGACATCACCCTCGAGCAGTGGCGGCACACGGTCGCGACGGACCTCGACGGCGCGTTCGTCACGATCCAGGCGGCTGCACGACGCATGGTCGACCAGGGCACCGGCGGGCGGATCATCGGCATCACGAGCGTGCACGAGCACCAGCCGCGGTACGGGTCGAGCGCGTACGACGCCGCGAAGCACGGGCTGGGCGGGCTGCTCAAGACGATCGCGATCGAGCTCGCGCAGCACGGGATCACCGCCAACGCGGTCGCACCGGGGGAGATCGCGACCCGGATGACCGGCGCCGAGGACGAGGACCCGCACACCATCGACCGCCCGGGGGTGCCGCTCGGTCGTCCGGGCAACGCGTGGGAGATCGCGGCCGCGGTGGCGTTCCTGGCCTCGCCGGCGTCGTCGTACATCACCGGGGTGTCCCTGCCGGTCGACGGCGGCATGCTGCAGATGGGCCCGCACGGCGGCAGCCACATCACGAGCGACGACTGGCGGAGCGCGTAGGGGCCGGCGGGCGGGGGCCGGCCGGGACGCCGTCCGTTCAGCGAGACGCCGTCTGTTCGGCGAGACGCCGTCGGTTCCGGCGGCGTCTCGCCTCTCGGGCGGCGTCCGGCGGTGACGCCGGCGTCTCGGTACACGGACCGCACGTGCACGTGCTCAACGGACGCGGTCGGCCCAGCCGCGCCCGAGCGGCAGCCCGGCCGCGAGCAGGACCGGTGCGAGGAGCCGCGGTGAGACGGCCTCCCGCATCCCCCACCGGGCGAAGCCGACGACCTGCGGGAGGCGTCGGATCGCGTCCTCGCGGCGCTTCTCCGCCCAGAGGGCTCCGGGATCGTCGTACTTCACTCGACCGTCGAACTCGCCGACCACCCCGGCACCGGGCCACCAGAAGTCGACGCGGAAGCGGCCCGCATCGGTGACGAACCCGTGTTGCAGCACCGGGGCGGCGACGCCGAGGTCGCGCATCGTCACGCGGCTGATCGATTCGCCTGCGGATTCGGACGCCGCATCGGCGAGGTCGAGTGCCGTCCTGGCGACGCGGGACCCCCGGCTGCCGGCACGGACAGTGAACGCGCGCTCGAGTTCGTCGGCTCCGACCTCGCCCCGGCGGAGCACGTGGTCGAGCACGAGGACAGCGTGGGTCAGGGACACCCCGTGGACGACGTCGGCGACCGTCCGCAGGAGGGACGTCGCCGCGATCCCGCCCGTGTCCGCCACGTCCGTCGTCGCGAGCATCCCGGCGTGCCGCACGACTCCGCCACCGACGTGGGTCTTCGTCAGTCCGGGGTCGACGACGTGCAACCGCCAGTCCCAGGTGCCGAGTTCGGGGAGGCCCCAGAGGGCGCCGGCGGACCGGTGCGAGACGACGGCCGGGCGCCGGAGCGCGGTGGCGCGCGCCCGCACGACCAGGCGACGTCGGTCGGGCGCGTCGAGGGCGACCCACTCGCTGCGCTCGACGGCGCTCCCGGGGAAGAGACGGACCGGATCATCGAGGTCGGCGGGCCGCCGAGCGATCACCGGCGGGAGCGAGGAGGTCATGGTGAGCAGCTTGGCGACACCGCTGCGCCGGACGGAGGCCGATGTTCGCAGCTGTGGAGTGCCTCCCGGCCAGCGCTTCGTGTGCAGGACGCCGCGAGACGCACCTGTGAACGCCAGACGCCCCCGCCGCGTCGAGACGGCGCCGGATTCGGTGGCGTCTCGACGCGTCGGGGGCGTCTCAGCGAGCGGGTCAGCCTCGGTAGTTCGGGGCCTCGACGACCATCTTGATGTCGTGCGGGTGCGACTCCTTCAGTCCGGCCGCGGTGATGCGGACGAACTTGCCGCGGGCCTTGAGCTCCGGGACGGTCCGGCCGCCGACGTAGAACATCGACTGCCGCAGCCCGCCGACGAGCTGGTAGACGGCGTTCGCCACCGAGCCGCGGTAGGGCACCTGCCCCTCGATGCCCTCGGGGATGAGCTTCTCGTCCGAGGGGACGTCGGCCTGGAAGTAGCGGTCCTTCGAGTACGAGGTCTTCTCGCCGCGGGTCTGCAGGGCGCCGAGGGAGCCCATCCCGCGGTAGGCCTTGTACTGCTTGCCGCCGACGAACACGAGCTCGCCCGGGGACTCGTCGGTGCCTGCGAGGAGCGACCCGAGCATGACGGTGTCCGCACCCGCGACCAGGGCCTTCGCGATGTCGCCGGAGTACTGCAGGCCGCCGTCGGCGATGACCGGCACGCCGGCCTCGCGAGCGGCGAGCGACGCCTCGTACACGGCGGTGACCTGCGGCACGCCGACGCCGGCGACGACGCGGGTGGTGCAGATGGAGCCCGGGCCGACGCCGACCTTGACCGCGTCGACGCCCGCGTCGATGAGCGCCTGGGCGCCCTGACGGGTCGCGACGTTGCCGCCGATGACGTCGATGCCGGCGAACGACGGGTCGGCCTTCAGGCGACGGACCATGTCGAGCACGCCCTCGCTCTCGCCGTTGGCGGTGTCGACGACGAGCACGTCGACGCCCGCGTCACGCAGGGCCTCGGCACGCTGCCAGGCGTCGCCGAAGAACCCGATCGCGGCGCCGACGCGCAGCCGGCCCTCGTCGTCCTTCGTGGCGTCCGGGTACTTCTCGCTCTTGTCGAAGTCCTTCACGGTGATGAGCCCGCGGAGCTTGCCGTCGGCGTCGACGAGCGGCAGCTTCTCGATCTTGTGCTGCGCGAAGATCGCGACCGCTTCCTCGGGGTCGATGCCCTCGGCCGCGGTGATGAGCGGCGCCTTGGTCATGACGTCGCGCACGAGCGTGGTCGCCATCTCGAACGGGGCGACGAAGCGCATGTCCCGGTTCGTGATGATGCCGACGAGCGTGCCGTCCGACTCGACGACCGGCAGGCCGGAGACGCGGAACTGACCGCACACGGCGTCGACGTCGGCGACGGTGGCGTCGGGGGTGGTCGTGACCGGGTTCGTGATCATGCCGGACTCGGAGCGCTTGACCTTGTCGACGTAGGCGGCCTGGTCCTCGATGGACATGTTGCGGTGCAGGATGCCGATGCCGCCCTGGCGCGCCATGGCGATCGCCATCCGGGCCTCGGTGACGGTGTCCATCGCCGCGGAGAGCAGCGGGACGTGCACGTCGATGCGCTTGGTGAGCCGGGACGTCGTGGACGCCTCGCTCGGGATGACGTCGGTGTGCCCCGGCAGGAGCATGACGTCGTCGTACGTGAGTCCGATGAATCCGAACGGATCCGGCTGGTCCATGGGTCCCCTTCGTGGGCGAGGTGAAGTGGTCGGCACCGGGGCGCAACGTCGGGTTCCCGATGGGCCATGGTAACGCGCGCGACCCGCCGGCCATTCCGCTGTCCCCCGAGCCGTCGCGGCACGCGGAGCCGCGGTCGGGGCGAGATCCGGTCCCTGAGAGTCCGTGTACCGGCTGGACGGGCGGTTTCGTGCGGATCTGCGCGGGGTCGGTCACGAAAGCAGCACGATTTGTGCAGGAGACGTGCTGGAAACACGGGGGACACAAAAAATCCCTAGGGTCCTCGACTATCCGAACGAGAGGCTCATCCGTGGGTTCCATCACTCCGCCGGGGTCAGCGCTCATGCGCCGACTCCGCCGTGGGGCACCAGGTCGCAACCGCCTGGTCCTCGCCGCAGTACTCTTCCTCGCCTTCCTCGCAACCTTCGCGGTCGACTGGGCAGTGTCGCCCTCGGCCGAGGCGGCGACGAGCGCCCCGTCCGCCAGCAGCACCCCCGCGAGCAGCAGCCCCGCGGGCAGCGGTGCCGCGACCGGGCCCTGCACGGTCAGTCCGACGAACGGCTGCATCCGGGGCACCATCCTCGACTCCGACCGGAAGCCGGCCGCCGGCATCGACGTCGACGTGGCGGGTGCGGGCGGCTTCGCCCAGACCGCGACCACCGACGACTCCGGCCGCTGGTCCGTCTCGGTCACGACCGCCGGGCAGTACACGGTCAGCGTCGACCAGTCGTCGCTGCCGCGGGGGCAGTACCTGACGAACGCAGCCGACGCCGAGCGCAAGGTGAACGCGACGCTCAACGCCAACGTCGGGCAGATCTTCCAGCTCTCCGACCAGCAGGGCGCGACCACCACCGCGGACACGAGCAGCGTCAGCGCCGCCCGCGCCTGGCAGCAGCTCGCGTCGGGCATCCGACTCGGGCTCCTCATCGCCCTGGCGTCGGTCGGTCTCTCGCTCATCTACGGCACGACCGGCCTGTCGAGCTTCTCCCACGGCGAGCAGGTGACACTCGGCGGCCTCCTCGCCTACGTGTTCGCGAACCAGCTCGGGTGGAACATCTGGGTGACCGGGATCGTGGTCACGCTGCTCTGCGCGGCCACCGGGTACCTGCAGGACGCCGCGATCTGGCGACCGCTGCGGCGTCGGCGGATCAGCCTGACGCAGCTCATGATCGTGACGATCGGGCTCTCGATCGCCGCGCAGTACGCGTTCCAGTACTTCTTCGGCGCCTCGACCGTCCGCATCCAGCAGGGCAACCCGGAGACGGTGACCTTCGCGGGGCTGACGCTGACCGTGCAGTCCTACGTCGCCATGGCGATCGCGCTCGTCGTGCTCGTCGGCACCGGGCTCTTCCTCGCGAAGACCCGCTTCGGCCGGGCCACCCGCGCCGTCTCGGACAACCCGGCGCTCGCCGCGGCGTCCGGCATCGATGTCGACAGGGTCATCCGGTTCGTGTGGACGCTCGCGGCCGGCCTCGCGGGGCTCTCGGGCGTGATGCTCGGCCTGGTCCTCAACGGCGTGAACTGGCAGACGGGCCTCCAGCTGCTGCTGCTCATGTTCGCGTCCGTCACCCTCGGCGGTCTCGGCACGGCCTACGGCGCCCTCGTCGGTTCGATGATCATCGGCATCGTCGTCGAGCTCACGAACCTCGTGCTGCCGGGTGACTTCAAGTACGCCACGGCCCTCGTGATCCTCATCCTCATCCTGCTGTTCCGGCCGCAGGGCATCTTCGGTCGCGCCGAGCGCATCGGCTAAGGGAGCACCGACATGGACTACATCCTCAGCCTGCTGTCGTCACTGACGCAGGAGGCCCTCGCCCCCACCACGGCGGCGTTCGCCCTGGCCGCCATCGGCCTCAACGTGCACTTCGGCCTCACCGGCCTGATCAACATGGGCCAGGCGGCGTTCCTGCTGCTCGGCGCCTACGGCTTCGCGATCTCGATCACGAACGGCCTGCCCTTCGTCATGGCGGTGCTCGTCGCGCTGGCGGTGGCGATCGTCTTCGCGGTCATCCTCGGCATCCCGACCCTGCGGCTGCGCGGCGACTACCTGGCGATCGTGACGATCTCCGGCGCCGAGATCATCCGCATGGTCGGTCGCTCCAGCCTGTTGACGGACACCACCGGCGGTTCGAACGGCATCGCCGGCTCGGCCTACCGCGACCCGTTCAACGCCCTCAGCCCGCTGCCGGACGGCACCACGAGCATCCTCTGGTTCACCTACTCGAACAACGGCGTCAACGGCTGGTGGATCCGCATCGCCGCCTGGGGCCTCGTCGCGCTCTTCACCCTCGTGCTCTTCCTGCTCATGCGCAGCCCGTGGGGTCGTGTCGTGAAGGCCATCCGCGAGGACGAGGACGCCGTGCGGTCCCTCGGCAAGAACGTCTACTCGTACAAGATGCAGGCGCTCGTGTTCGGTGGCGCGCTCGGTGCGCTCGCCGGGGTCATCTACGTCCTGCCGAGCTCCGTGCAACCGGATGCCATGGGTCGCTCGATGACCTTCTTCATCTGGACGGCACTCATCCTCGGTGGCGCCGCGACCGTCTTCGGTCCGGTGCTCGGGGCGATCCTGTTCTTCGTCGTGCGGCTCTTCGTCCGCACCCTGGCCGGGGACTTCATCCCCGACTCGATCATGAACGCGCAGCAGGCAGAGCAGTTCTCCTACGTGCTCGTCGGCATCGCGCTCATGCTCCTCATCGTGTTCCGGCCACAGGGACTCCTGGGCAACAAGAAGGAGCTGTCGTTCAGTGTCTGAGACGTACACCCACACGAAGTCCGACCCGATCCTCACGGTCGACGGCGTCACCCGGCACTTCGGCGGCATGACCGCCGTCGACGTCGACCACCTCGAGGTGCAGCGCGGCACCATCACCGCCCTCATCGGTCCGAACGGCGCCGGCAAGACGACGTTCTTCAACCTGCTGACCGGCTTCGACAAGCCGAGCCCCGGTGCGACGACCCGCTTCAACGGCGACACGCTCCAGAAGACGAGCGCGACGCACATCGCGAACAAGGGCATGGTCCGCACGTTCCAGCTCACGAAGGCGCTGAGCCGCCTGACGGTGATGCAGAACATGCTGCTCGGCGCCCGCGACCAGCCGGGGGAGAACTTCTTCGTCGGCCTGGTCCCGGCACTGTGGCGGAAGCGCGAGCGGGAGATCACCGCGAAGGCCGAGGACCTGCTCGCCCGCTTCAAGCTCCTCGAGAAGCAGGACGACTACGCCGGATCGCTCTCGGGCGGCCAGCGGAAGCTCCTCGAGATGGCGCGGGCGCTCATGTCCGACCCGACGATGATCATGCTCGACGAGCCGATGGCGGGCGTGAACCCTGCGCTCACCCAGTCGCTCCTCGGGCACATCCAGTCCCTGCGCGACGACGGCATGACCGTGCTGTTCGTCGAGCACGACATGCACATGGTCCGGCACATCTCGGACTGGGTCGTCGTGATGGCCGAGGGCAAGGTCGTCGCCGAGGGGCCGGCCGACACGGTGATGGACGACCGTGCCGTCATCGACGCGTACCTCGGCGCGCACCACGACACCGACCTGGGCGACGACTCGCTCCTCAACGAGGAGACCTACGAGGAGCTGGCCGAAGAGGTCAAGGAAGAAGACGAGCAGGAGGCGACCCGATGACCGACGCAACGAACGCAGCGGACGCGAGCCGCGCCTCCAGTCCGACGACGGACGCGACGAACGCGACGGGCGCGACGGGCGCGACGGGCGCGACCGCGACCGCGACCGCCACCGTCGAACCCGTCCTCACCGCGAAGAACCTCGTCGCCGGCTACCTGCCCGGCGTCAACATCCTGAACGGCTGCGACCTCGACTGCTACCCGGGCGAGCTCATCGGCATCATCGGCCCGAACGGCGCCGGCAAGTCGACGCTGCTCAAGGCCCTGTTCGGCCTGGTCTCCATCCGCGAGGGCTCCGTGAGCCTGCAGGGCGAGGACATCACGAACCTCAAGGCGAACAAGCTCGTGCAGGCCGGTGTCGGCTTCGTGCCGCAGACGAACAACGTGTTCCCCTCGCTCTCGATCGAGGAGAACCTGCAGATGGGCCTGTACCTCCGCCCGAAGAAGTTCGCCGAGCGGCTCGAGGTCATCTACGACCTGTTCCCGGTGCTCGGGCAGCGGCGCACCCAGCGGGCGGGCTCCCTGTCCGGTGGTGAGCGGCAGTCGGTCGCGATGGCGCGTGCGCTCATGATGGACCCGAAGGTGCTGCTGCTCGACGAGCCCTCCGCGGGCCTGTCGCCGGTGCGGCAGGACGAGACCTTCATCCGGACGCGTCGGATCAACAAGGCCGGGGTGTCGATCATCATGGTCGAGCAGAACGCGCGACGCTGTCTGCAGATCTGCGATCGTGGGTACGTGCTCGACCAGGGGAGGAACGCGTACTCGGGCACCGGGCGTGAGCTCGCCGACGACCCGAAGGTCATCGAGCTCTACCTGGGGACGCTCGCCAAGGACGTCGACTCCGCTCGCTGAGCGGGGTCGGCCCGCGGGTACTGCTGTGGGGGTGGTACCCGCACCCGACGGAGCCGCGCTGGCTGCTGATGCGCCGCGCGGCTCCGTCCTCACGTGACGGCGAGCGGTGCGTTCCACCTCCGCCACCCGCGTGCGCCCCGGCCTGGAGGCACGGCCCGCCTCCGCCCGTCGGCTAGCGTGACGCCGTGCGCACCCCCGGCCCCCTCGTGCTCGACGCCCTCGTCTGGGTCGTCTTCGCCGTGCTCTTCGTCGGCGCCGCACTCCTGGTGAAGGTCGCGGCCGCCCTGCTCGCCGCGCTCGTCGTGCTCGCGCTCCTGCTCGGCCTGGTCCTGCGGGCGATCCGGAAGCGGCGCGTCCGACCCCCTCGGTGACCGGCGCTGCTGCACCGTCCACCCGTCCCACTCCTGGGGGCCGCCCGCTAGGCTTGCCCGGTGACTGAAGTCGAGATCGGTGCAGGCAAGCGCGGACGTCGGGCGTACGCGTTCGACGACATCGCGGTGGTCCCTTCGCGGCGCACCCGCGACCCGCAGGACGTCAGCGTCCAGTGGTCGATCGACGCCTTCACGTTCGAGGCCCCGATCCTCGCGGCACCGATGGACTCGGTTTCCTCGCCCGCCACGGTCATCCAGATGGGCCGGCTCGGCATCCTCGGCGTGCTCGACCTCGAGGGCCTGTGGACCCGGTACGAGGACCCGACGCCCTTCTACGACGAGATCAGGACGCTGACCGACGGCAACGTCACGAAGCGCATGCAGGAGATCTACGCCGAGCCGGTCAAGGCCGAGCTGATCACCGCGCGCCTGGCCGAGATCCGCGCCGCCGGGGTCCCGGTCGCCGGGTCGCTCAGCCCCCAGCGCACGCAGGAGTTCTCGCAGACCGTCGTCGACGCCGGTGTCGACCTGTTCGTCATCCGCGGCACCACGGTGTCGGCGGAGCACGTGTCGCAGGAGACCGAGCCCCTCAACCTCAAGAAGTTCATCTACGAGCTCGACGTCCCCGTGATCGTCGGTGGCGCCTCGACCTACACCGCAGCCCTGCACCTCATGCGCACCGGTGCCGCCGGCGTGCTCGTCGGCTTCGGCGGTGGTGCGGCGTCCACGACCCGTGCCGCCCTCGGCATCCACGCGCCGATGGCGACCGCGGTGGCGGACATCGCCGGCGCCCGCCGCGACTACATGGACGAGTCCGGCGGCCGGTACGTGCACGTCATCGCGGACGGCGGCCTCGACACCGCCGGCGACGTCGTCAAGGCGATCGCGATGGGCGCGGACGCCGTCATGCTCGGCACCGCCCTGGCTCGCGCCACCGAGGCGCCCGGCGGTGGCTTCCACTGGGGTGCCGAGGCGCACCACCCGGAGCTGCCCCGCGGCCGCCGGGTCGAGGTGGGCACGATCGCCCCGCTCGAGAACGTGCTGAACGGCCCGACCCCGACCTGGGACGGCCGGGCGAACATCGTCGGTGCCCTGCGTCGCTCGATGGCCACCACCGGATACTCCGACGTCAAGGAGTTCCAGCGAGTAGAAGTGGTCGTGGCGCCGTACCACCAGCAGTGACGGTGGCACCCGTGCTCCCGCGCGGGTGACGCCTTCGGTGCCGACCGTGCGCGGAGGCCGGCTCCGTGCGCGCAACCCGCACGGAGGCGACGATGGCCAAGCCAGCCAGCAGCAGCACGCAGACCAGTACGGACGCGACGACCGCGGGTGCCGCGAGCACCGTTCACGACGCGGAGCACGAGCACACCGCCCAGGGCAGCGGCGTCGGCTTCGACCCGTCCGCCAAGCTCGGCCCGGACGAGCGCGCCGCGACGATCGAGGCGCTGAAGACACGCGAGCTCGACGTCCTGGTGGTCGGCGGCGGGATCGTCGGCGGCGGCAGTGCGCTCGACGCGGTCACCCGCGGCCTGAGCGTCGGCATCGTCGAGGCCCGCGACTGGGGCTCGGGCACGTCGAGCCGTTCGTCGAAGCTCGTGCACGGCGGCATCCGCTACCTCGAGCAGCTCAACTTCGCCCTCGTCCGCGAGGCCCTGATCGAACGCGGTCTGCTCCTGCAGCGGATCGCCCCGCACCTCGTGAAGCCGGTCCGCTTCCTCTACCCGCTCAACCACCGCGTGTGGGAGCGCTTCTACATCGGCATCGGCATGGCGATGTACGACGTGTTCAGCTGGTCCGGCGGCCGTCCGCCCGGCGTCCCGCACCACCGGCACCTCAGCCGCAAGCAGGTCCTCCGGAACATGCCGGGTCTGAAGAAGGACGCCTTCGTCGGCGGCATGACCTACTACGACGCCCAGGTCGACGACGCCCGCTACGTCGCCTCGCTCGTCCGCACGGCCGCGTCCTACGGCGCGCTCGCCGCGAGCCGGGTCCGCATCGAGGGCTTCATCAAGGTCGGGGAGCGGGTCGTCGGCGCGCACGCGCACGACATCCAGACCGGCGAGAAGTTCGACATCCGGGCGAAGCAGGTCGTCAACGCGACCGGCGTCTGGACGGACGACACCCAGGCGATGGTCGGCACCCGCGGTCAGTTCAAGGTGCGGGCGTCGAAGGGCGTGCACCTCGTCATCCCGCGCGACCGCTTCCAGTCGAACACGGGCATGATCCTCCGCACCGAGAAGAGCGTGCTCTTCGTGATCCCGTGGGGCCGCCACTGGCTGGTCGGCACGACGGACACCGACTGGAACCTCGACAAGGCGCACCCGGCGGCGACCGCGGCGGACATCGACTACATCCTCGAGCACGTCAACAAGGTCCTCGCGGTCCCGCTGACCCGGGAGGACGTCGAGGGCGTGTACGCGGGCCTCCGCCCGCTCCTCGCCGGGGAGTCCGACCAGACCTCGCAGCTGAGCCGCGAGCACGTCGTCGCGCACACCGTGCCCGGCCTGGTGGTCGTCGCCGGCGGCAAGTGGACGACCTACCGCGTGATGGGCAAGGACGCCATCGACGAGGCAGTCGCGGCGATGGACGGCAAGATCCCCGGGTCGACGACCGAGGACATCCCGCTGCTCGGCGCCGAGGGCTACCCGGCCGCCTGGAACCGCCGCAGCCGCACCGCGCGGACGTTCGGCGTGCACAAGGTCCGGATCGAGCACCTGCTGAACCGGTACGGCACGCTCGCGACCGAGGTCCTGCAGCTCGTCAAGGACGACCCGTCGCTCGCCGAGCCGCTGCCCCAGGCGGACGACTACATCGGCGCCGAGGTCGTGTACGCGGCCTCGCACGAGGGTGCCCTGCACCTGGAGGACGTCCTCGCCCGCCGCACTCGCATCTCGATCGAGGCGTGGGACCGCGGTGAGGAGGCAGCCCCGGTCGCGGCGAAGCTCATGGCCGGTGTGCTCGGCTGGGACCAGGAGACCACCGAGAACGAGGTCGCGAACTACCTGAAGCGCGTCGCCGCGGAGCGCGAGTCGCAGCTGCAGCCCGACGACCAGTCCGCCGACCGGGTGCGCCTGGAGGCGCCGGACATCGCGTTCGGCTTCGACGAGGACGACGTCGTGGTCGGCGGCGGCCGCTCCAGCGGCGCGGAGGGCGCGAAGGCGTCCGACGAGCAGGTCGTCGGCGAGAAGACGAGCGAACCGAAGTAGGGACGGACGGACGGGAGGCGCGTGGCGACCCCGCCACGCGCCTCCCGTCCGTCGCCTGGTCCCGCTCCGTTCGCGGGGCGCGACCTCGGCGGTTGCCCGCAGCGCTACCCCGCTGCGAGCTGCTGCCGACGTTGCGTGTTGCGGGTCCGGATCATCGTCGCGAACAGCACACCCGGGATCGCGACGAGCGCGGCGATGCTGGTCAGGTACAGCACGCCGGCCCAGATCGTGTGGGCGGCGCCGTCGGTCGGCCACGAGTCGGCCACGTCCATGCCGAGGAAGAAGCCCGACTGGAACGTCGCGAGCCCTCCGGCGGCGAGGACGCCGAGGTGGAGCACCGCGATGACCGTCGCCGGCAACCGCGATGCGAGCCCGACGGCCGCCGCGGTCACGGCCAACCCGATCCCGATGCCCGCCACCACGATCACCCCGACGACGTCCTGCGTCACGTCGTTGCTGACGTCGACCCGGGCGTAGATCTGCGCCAGCGAACGACCCGGCACCGCCGCGAGCGGGTCGAGCACGAGCGCGTTCACGGCCAGCAGAGCCGCGTACGCCGCGACGACCACCACCCCGACGACGGCGACGACGATGCGGACGGACCCCCGAGTGTTCCCCATGGGACGACCGTAGCGCGCGGAATGCCCGGCACGACCCGGTGGTTATCATCGGGGTACTCACCAAGGGAGCCATCATGGTCGACGTCCATCGCGTCAAACTCCCCGGAGTCGGCGTGCTGCACAGCTTCTACACCGACGACGGTGGCAAGTGCGGTGTCATCACGCACCGGTCGGGGCACTCCGACCTCATCTCGTTCGCCGACGTCTCCGACGGCGCGGACAAGTCCGAGAAGGTCTCGCTGCGCCTGAGCGAGGACGAGGCGCACACCCTCGCCGAACTGCTCGGCGGCACCCGGATCACCGAGGGCCTCGACAAGCTCGACGAGATCCCCGGCCTGTCGATCGACTGGTTCAGCGTCGACTACGAGGACGCCATCGCGGGCAAGCCCCTCGGTGACCTGCACCACTCGGGCTTCATCGGCCTGACCGTCGTCGCCGTCGTGCGCGGCGACAGCGCCAACCCCGCCCCCTCGCCGGACTTCGTCGTGTTCCCCGGTGACACCATCGTCGTCGCCGGTTCGCCCGAGAAGGTCGCCAAGGCGTTCTCCTTCTACCGCAGCGGACAGCTGGCGGCGGCGGCCGCCGAGGCGCCGCCCGGGAGCTAGCCGGTGCACCTGGGTGGTGAGCTGCTGACCATCGGCGGCCTGTTCATCATCGCCTACGTCCTCGGACGCCTGGGCAAGACCATCGGTCTGCCCGCCATCCCGATCTACATGGTGGTCGGGCTCATCGCGAGCCCGCACACCCCCTGGATCGGCCTCAACGTCGAGTCCCACACGATCGAGCTCATCGCGACGTTCGGACTCATCCTCCTGCTCTTCAACCTGGGGTTGGAGTTCGACCAGGAGGAGTTCTACGGCAACGCCGGCAAGCTCCTGGTCTCCGGTGGCACGTACGTCGCGATCAACATGGGCGTCGGCTTCGCCTTCGGGTTCTCGCTCGGCTGGGGCACGCGTGAGGCCCTGATCATCGCGGGCATGACCGCGACGTCGTCGAGCGCGATCGTGACGAAGCTCCTCATCGAGCTGCGACGGCTCGCGAACGACGAGACGCCGATGATCCTCGGGGTCACCGTCATCGAGGACGTCTTCATCGCCGTCTACCTGGCGATCGTGTCCGTGGTGCTCTCCGGTGACACGAACCTCTGGGCGGTCGTCGGCAAGCTCGGGCTGGCGTTCGGCTTCCTCATCGTGATGTTCACGCTCGCCCGGTTCGCCGGCAAGTGGGTGTCGAAGATCTTCGCGACCCGCGACGACGAGCTCTTCACGGTGCTGTTCTTCGGCCTCGCGGTCATGTTCGGTGGCATCGGCGACCTGCTCGGGGTGACGGACGCGATCGGTGCGTTCGTGATCGGCCTGCTCTGCGGCGCGACCCGCTACCGGGACCGCATCGAGCAGCTCGCCCTGCCGATGCGCGACGTGTTCGCGGCCTTCTTCTTCGTGAACTTCGGCCTCGGGCTCGACCTGTCGACGTTCGGCGAGGTGCTCTGGCCCGTCCTCGGCGCGATCGGCATGACCGTCGTGCTCAACGCGGTCGCCGGGCAGCTCGTCGCACGCATGAACGGCTTCGACGTCCAGCAGGGCATCAACACCGCGGTGATCCTGGTGAACCGCGGCGAGTTCGCGCTCATCCTCGCGACGCTGTCGGCTGCCGCCGGCCTGGAGGCGCGGATCACCGCCTTCGCGGGCCTCTACGTCCTCGTGATGGCCGTGCTCGGTCCGCTGCTCGCCGTGAACTCGGACCGGATCGGCCGCCTCGTGGTGCGTCCGGCACGCGTGGCGCGGCTGCGCACGCGCCTGCGCGCCCGGCTCGGCCGTGGTGGCGCGGGCAGGCCCGGTGCCGTCCCCGCCGGGCCGGCGCTCGACGAGGCGATCGAGACCGCCGCCGTGGCCGGCGTCGCCGACCAGGACGCCGCCGCTGCTGCGCGCAAGGCCGAGCGTGACCGGCAGTTCGCGGAGGAGTTCGCCCTCGTGGAGGCAGCGGGCAGGGAAGAGCGCGACAATGGGTCACCGGGGCCGACGACGGGCGAACCCGTGACGTCGCCGGTCGAGATCCCCGCCGAGCGTCCGAAGCGCCCGGCCCGCCAGCGCGATCCGGAGTACTGATACAGATGTGGGCCGTAGCCCGACGACCGAGGTGGATCGCGCTGCTCCTGCTGGCGCTCGTGCTCGCGGGGGTGTTCGCGGGGCTCGGCAAGTGGCAGCTCGAGCGGAGCATCGCGAACGGCAAGCCGCTGCCGGAGACGACCGAGACGCGCCGCGACCTCGACGCCGTGACGCAGCCCGGGGCGGGCGCACCCGAGACCATCGCGGGCCAGAAGGTCACCGTCACCGGGACCTTCGTCGCGGGCGACACCACGATCCTGACCGGTCGCTCCGGTGGCGGGACCTACCAGACCATCGGTCACCTGGTCGACGCGCAGAGCGGCGCGAGCCTGCCCGTCGTGATCGGCTGGTCCGACCGACGTGACGCGGCCACCGCGGGCGGCGACCGCCTGGCCGACGGCGACGAGGTGACGGTCGAGGGACGGTACTACCCGGCGGAGTCACCCGACCAGGACGCCTACACGAAGGGCGAGTTCTCGGCGGTCGCGCCCGCGCGCTTCGTGAACACCTGGAAGGCGTTCGACGACCGGATGTACATCGGGTACGTCGTCGCCGACGGCACCACGGCGCAGGCGGCCGGCCTCGGCACCATCGCCGACCGCGCCCCGACGCGCGAGATCCAGTTCGACTGGCTCAACCTCTTCTACGCGATCGAGTGGGTCGTCTTCGCCGGCTTCGCCGTGTTCCTCTGGTACCGCTTCGTGAAGGACGCCTTCGAGCGCGAGGAAGAAGAGCGTCGTGAGGCCGCACTCAGCGTCGACGGGGCCCTGGTCGACCGACGGTAGGATGGACCGCATGGCCTTGACCGTCCGCACCCGTGACATCCCCAAGATCCCGGGAGCCGTCAAGTGGTACCGGGTCTCGGCGTACATCACCGGTGTGCTGCTGCTCGCCCTCGTCATCGAGGTGATCATCAAGTACACGCCGCTGCAGCTCGAGATGCAGCTCGGCAACGGGCCGTTCTTCGTGCCGAACGGCACGGCGGGCGAGGCCCCCGGCACGTTCAACCTGTCGATCGCGATCCTCATCGCCCACGGGTGGCTCTACGTGCTCTACCTCTTCACCGACTTCCGCCTGTGGAGCATCATGCGCTGGAGGCCGACCCGCTTCCTGCTCATCGCCCTCGGCGGCATCATCCCGTTCATGTCCTTCGTGGTCGAGCACCGCATGCAGAAGCGGGCCATGGACACCTACCACGAGCTGACCGCTGCGCAGCAGCGTGAGAAGGAGGCCGCTCGGTGAGCGAGACCGAACAGCGACCCGTCCTCGTCGTCGACTTCGGCGCCCAGTACGCGCAGCTGATCGCACGTCGTGTGCGTGAGGCGAACGTCTACAGCGAGATCGTCCCGCACTCGATCACGGCGGAGGAGATCCGCGAGAAGGACCCGGCGGCCATCGTGCTGTCCGGTGGTCCCTCGTCGGTCTACGAGGACGGCGCCCCGTCGCTCGACGGCGAGATCCTCGACCTCGGCGTCCCCGTGCTCGGCATCTGCTACGGCTTCCAGGCCATGGCGAAGTCGCTCGGTGGCGAGGTCGCACACACCGGTCAGCGCGAGTACGGCGCGACCGACGTGACCGTCTCGGGCACCGACAGCGTGCTGCTCGGCGCCCAGCCGGCCTCGCAGGTCACCTGGATGTCGCACGGCGACTCGGTGGCCAAGGCGCCGGAGGGCTTCGACGTCCTCGCGTCGAGCGCCTCGACCCCCGTCGCCGCCTTCGCCTCGGACGAGCGCAAGCTCTACGGCGTGCAGTGGCACCCGGAGGTCAAGCACTCCGCGTACGGCCAGGCCGTGCTCGAGAACTTCCTGCACCGCGCCGCCGGGCTCCCCGGCGACTGGAACTCCGCGAACGTCATCGAGGAGCAGGTCGAGCGGATCCGCGCGCAGGTCGGTTCGGCACGCGTGATCGCCGGACTCTCCGGCGGCGTCGACTCCGCGGTGGCCGCGGCGATCGTGCACAAGGCCGTCGGTGACCAGCTCACCTGCGTGTTCGTCGACCACGGGCTCCTCCGTGCCGACGAGCGCAAGCAGGTCGAGGAGGACTACGTCGCCTCCACCGGTGTCCGCTTGGTCACGGTCGACGCGGAGCAGCAGTTCCTCGACGCCCTGGCCGGCGTGAGCGACCCCGAGCAGAAGCGCAAGATCATCGGGCGCGAGTTCATCCGCACGTTCGAGGCGGCGGCCGAGGCCCTGGTGCTCGAGGCCCGCGGCGACGACGACGCCGGCGAGGTCAAGTTCCTCGTGCAGGGCACGCTCTACCCCGACGTCGTCGAGTCCGGCGGCGGTTCGGGCACGGCGAACATCAAGTCGCACCACAACGTCGGCGGCCTGCCCGAGGACATGACCTTCGAGCTGGTCGAGCCGCTGCGCACCCTGTTCAAGGACGAGGTCCGTGCGGTCGGTCGCGAGCTCGGGCTGCCCGAGGTCATCGTCGGCCGTCAGCCGTTCCCCGGACCGGGGCTCGGCATCCGCATCGTCGGCGAGGTCACCAAGGACCGTCTCGAGCTGCTCCGCGCGGCCGACAAGATCGCGCGCGAGGAGCTCACCGCGGCCGGCCTCGACGAGGAGATCTGGCAGTGCCCGGTCGTCCTGCTCGCCGACGTCCGCTCCGTGGGCGTCCAGGGCGACGGCCGCACGTACGGGCACCCGATCGTGCTCCGTCCGGTCTCGTCGGAGGACGCCATGACCGCCGACTGGACGCGCCTGCCGTACGACACCCTGGCGAAGATCTCGAACCGCATCACGAACGAGGTCCCCGACGTGAACCGCGTCGTGCTCGACGTCACGAGCAAGCCGCCGGGGACGATCGAGTGGGAGTGATCACCCCTGACGCCCCGAGGGCCCGGTACGCACGGCGTGCCGGGCCCTCGTGCGTGCGGGGCGCTCCGGAGCCCCTCGCTCGAGGTTCCACAACTGCGGCATCTCGGCGCTCCGCCCGCCCACTCCTGGAACCGCGACGACGCCTGCGCGGCGAGTCCTGGAACCCGGGGGGAGCGGTCCCGGGCGCGCCAACCAGCGGGCAGGACGTGCCGGACGCCGAGCGGTCTACACGGCAGCGAGCGGGCAGGACACGCCGCGCGGTGGTCCCCGAAAGGGTGAGATTCGTCGCTCGGCGCCGTTGAGCGTGACGGATCGGGCCCGCTCGGCGACGGGGAGCGGGGCGGCAGTCTCCCGGGAACGACGAAGGGCCCCGGCGTGTGCCGGGGCCCTTCGGACGAGCGGGTGCGGGTCAGTCGCGGTTGCTCGCGAGCAGGGCGAGGATGCGCAGGATCTCGATGTAGAGCCACACCAGGGTGACGATGAGACCGAACGCCGCCGTCCACGCGTAGATGCGCGGGGCGCCGCGCTGGACACCGGTCTTGATCTGGTCGAAGTCGAGGATCAGCGAGTACGCCGCCATCAGGACCACGAAGACGCCGATCAGGACACCCCACGGGATGCCGAACAGGAAGCTCGGCTCACTGCGGAGCCCCTGCGCCCCGGTGGTCACGCCCGTGAGCATCAGGACCAGGTTGACGAGCGAGAACGCCAGGTACCCGACCATCGCGATGAGGAAGAAGCGGGTGAGCTTCGGCGTGGCCCGGACCTTGCCGGACGAGAACAGCAGCAGGGTCACGGCGAAGACGCCGAGCGTTCCGAAGACCGCCTGCGCGACGATGCCGTCCGACTGCGCGTTGAACGCTGCCGAGATGCCACCGACGAACAGGCCCTCGAAGAACGCGTACGCCAGGACCAGGCCCGGCGACGGCTTCTTCTTGAACGTGTTGACGAGCGCCAGCACGAAGCCGACGATCGCGCCGACGATCCAGACGATGGGCGGCAGGTTCCAGCCGGCGACGGCGCCGACGAGGAGCACGCCGAACGCCAGGAGCGTCTTGACGATGGTGTCCTCGTACGACATCCGGTCGGTGTCGACCGGGTTCGCCGTCGGGCGGTCGTACATGTACTGCAGCTGCTCGGGCGTCATGCCGCCCTGCTGCGGGTACTGCCCCTGCTGTGGGGTGCGTCCCCAGCCCGCCTGCTGCTGACCAGCGCCGGCGCCCCAGGCGCCACGGCCCTGGTCGTTGAAGGCGGGGGACTGGTCGAAACCGGGCTTGAAGGCCATGGTGTCCTCTTCCTTGGAGATTCGAGTCCTCTCAGCCTAGGGGCGCTGCACCGCGGAAGGCTGAGGATTCGCGGCGAGCGGAAGCGGGTCCTGACGGTCCCGACCCGCGGAGCCTACGGGCGTGGTCTGCGTGCGCGCCCCGAGCCGGTGGGGAACCAGCCGACCGTCTGCCGCAGCCGAGGCGGCGGGGTCGGGCCGTGCCTCCAGGCCGGGTCGGGGTCCGTCGGGACCGCAGCGCACCTGCGGGTACAGCCACGAGACCAGGGCGACCGAGATCACCATGAGGAGCAGCCAGGCGACGATCTTCGTCGGTGCGACCGGCTGCCACCCGGCGGCCTGCGCCGGGTAGGACCACGCACCCGCCCAGGTGGCGACGTCCTCCGCGAGCCAGATGAACAGCGCGACCAGCGACATCGCCAGCAGGACCGGCATCCGCAGCGTCGCACGGTGGACGCGCACGTGCATCGTCGTCCGGGCGAACAGCGCCACGACGAGCGCGAGCAGCAGCCAGCGGGCATCCCACACGAAGTGGTGACCGAAGAAGTTCGCGTAGATGCCCACCGCGACCCCCACGAGCAGCCACTGTCGCGGGTACCGGTCGAACCGCAGGTCGAACAGCCGCACGACCCGCACCATGTACGAGCCGACCGCGCCGTACATGAAGCCGGAGAAGAGCGGGACGCCCGCCACGACCAGCCAGCCGCCGGTGCCGTACTCCCACGAGCCGACGTGGGTCTTGAAGACCTCCATCACGGTGCCGACCACGTGGAAGACGAGGACGACGCGGAGCTCCCGGACGGTCTCGAGGCCGAACACGAGCATGCCGACCTGCAGTGCGACCGCGGCCAGCGTGAGCACGTCGTTGCGGGCGACCGGCGCCCCGGCCGGCCAGGTGAGGTGCACGACGGCCATCGTCGCGAGCAGCAGCGCCCCGAACGCGCACGCCCAGGCCTGCTTCGCCCCGAACACCAGGAACTCGGTGACGGCGAGCCGGACGGGGCGGTGCGGCTGGTGCCCGGCGTCGAGCAGGCGGCGTGCGGCGCGGTCGATGCGGGCCTCGACGGCGGTGGAGAGGTGTCGGACGGTCACGCCGCCGACGATCCGTGTCCCGGCTGGGAACGACGCCGCGCGGCTGAGCGGATGTGTCCACAGGTACACCTGCGGGTCACCGGGCGGCAGGAGCGAGCGGCTACGGTCGGCCCATGACGCGCGTGATCGCCCACCGGGGCGCCTCCGGACACCGGCCCGAGCACTCCCGGGGCGCCTACGAACTGGCCGTGGAGCTCGGTGCCGACGCGATCGAACCCGACCTGGTGCCCACGAAGGACGGCGTCCTGGTCCTCCGGCACGAGAACGAGGTGTCCGGGACGACCGACGTCGCCGAGCGTCCGGAGTTCGCGCACCTGCGGACGACGAAGACGGTCGACGGGCAGAGCGTCACCGGGTGGTTCACCGAGGACATGACGTGGGACGAGGTCCGGACGCTCCGGGTCCGGGAGCGCCTGCCCGCGCTGCGACCCGCCTCCGCGGCCCATGACGGCGAGGGGACGGTGCTGCGCCTCGAGGACCTCCTCGGGATCCTCGACGCCGCCCCGCGTGCGGTCGGGCTGGTGGCCGAGGTCAAGCACGCCACCTTCTTCGACCGGGCCGGGTTCCCGATGGCGCAGCTGCTCGACGACGCGCTCGGGGACGCCGGCTGGCGCGGTGACGAGCGCCTGACCGTCGAGTCGTTCGAGAAGACCGTGCTCCGGCAGCTCGGCTCGCGTGGCACGGGTGGTCGGCTCGTGTACCTCCAGGAGGCCCGTGGCAGCGCCGCTGACGAGGTCGCCGCCCACGGGTCAGCGGCTCCGTCGTGGGCCTCGGAACGGACCGACGAGGCGCTCGCCGCGTTCGCCGGGGAGTTCCACGGCATCAGCGTCGACCTGCGGACCCTGATGGCGGGGGCGGACACCGTCTCCGTCGACGATGCGCGGCCGGTGCGGAGCGTGGTCGTCGACCGGGCGCACGCGGTCGGGCTCGCCGTCTACACCTGGACGCTGCGGCCGGAGAACCGGTTCCTGCCGGCTCCGCTGCGGCGCGGGGGCGACGTCGCGGCGCACGGCGACTGGGAGCGGTGGTTCACGTCGGTGGTGCGCACCGGCGTCGACGGGGTGTTCGCGGACCACCCGGACCTGGCGGTGCGGGCGCGGTCACTCGTCGAGGGTGCGACCGGCTGATCCGTCAGCTCCGCACGTCGGCACGCGGCGGGGTCGCCGTCGCGGCACCGCCGCGGTCCGCCACGTGGCGATCGCGGCAGCAGCGGCCGCCGAGAGCGCGATGAGCAGGCGGAGGCCCGGGAGGGGTGCCCAGGCGTGGGACCAGTAGGTCTCGAGCAGCCAGACGCAGAGCGCCGCCAGGGCGCCGGCGAGCAGGGCGTGCGCGACGGCGTGCACGCCGCGTCGGACTGAGCACCGGGTGAGCGCCCACCCGAGTGCGTACGTGCACGGGAGCGCCACGATCGCGCCGCCGATGGTCACGAGCCCGGCGACGACGGCGAGGAGGAGGATCGTGAGGGCGAGCGCGGGCGGGCCGTCGGGCGCCCCGATGCCCCCGTCGGCGAGGAAGGACCAGCCGGCCCCGCCCGTGATGGTCACGGGCGTCGTGACGAACGACATCCAGCGCCAGCTCCGCTCGACGAGCTCGACGGCGTCGCCTGCGGTCCACGTCCTCATGCCGACAGCCTGCACGGGTGGAGGCCAGGGCCCTGCCCTCGCGCCCGGCGCTGTGCCTCCGGACCCACGACCTCGGCAGCTGTCGGGGGCCGCGCCTAGACTGACCCGGTCATGACGATCGTGCTCGACCCCTTCGACCAGTCCCCCGAGCCGGGCGCGGGCAACCGCGCCGGCGGGTACGACGACCCCTTCACCGCGGGTCTCAACCCCCAGCAGAAGGAGGCCGTCGAGTACCGCGGCGAGTCGCTGCTCATCGTGGCCGGTGCGGGTTCCGGCAAGACGAGCGTCCTCACCCGACGCATCGCCCTGCTGCTCGCCAACCGTGAGGCCTGGCCGTCGCAGATCCTGGCGATCACCTTCACGAACAAGGCCGCCGCCGAGATGCGCGAGCGCGTGCAGGCCCTGGTCGGCCAGGCCGCCGAGGGCATGTGGATCTCGACGTTCCACTCGGCGTGTGTCCGGATCCTCCGGCGCGAGGCCGAGCGCTTCGGCTTCCCGCAGTCGTTCACGATCTACGACTCGGCGGACTCGCGTGCGCTGCTCAAGCGGATCATCAAGGAGCTCGAGGCCGACTCGCTCGGGCTGACCGTGGGTGCTGCGGCGTCGAAGATCTCGAAGCTCAAGAACGAGCTGCAGGACATCGACACCTACGCCCGGAACATCAACGCGAACGACCCGCAGGAGGTCATGTTCACCGAGGTGTTCCGGCGGTACACGAACGAGCTGCGTCGCGCGAACGCGTTCGACTTCGACGACCTGATCGGGCAGACGGTCTTCCTGTTCCGAGCCTTCCCCGAGATCGCCGCGCTCTACCAGCGCCGCTTCCGGTTCGTGCTGGTCGACGAGTACCAGGACACCAACCACGCCCAGTACGCCCTGATCCGGGAGCTCACCCGTCCGGTGCCCGTCGAGCAGGTCGACAAGCTCGAGGACGCCGGGCAGCACGTCGAGCGGATGCGCGAGGCCGACGGATCGATCGCCCCGGCGTCGCTCACCGTCGTCGGTGACTCGGACCAGTCGATCTACGCCTTCCGCGGCGCCGACATCCGCAACATCGTCGAGTTCGAGCGGGACTTCCCGAACTCGAAGGTGATCCTGCTCGAGCAGAACTACCGGTCGACGCAGACCATCCTCGACGCCGCGAACGCCGTCATCGCGAACAACTTCGACCGTCAGGCGAAGAACCTGTTCACCGACGTCGGCGCGGGCGACAAGATCGTCGGCTTCACCGGGTACACCGGCCACGACGAGGCCCAGTTCGTGGCGGACGAGATCCAGCGGCTGCACGAGGAGGGCACGTCCTACCGCGACGTCGCCGTGTTCTACCGGACCAACTCGCAGACGCGTGCGCTCGAGGAGATCTTCATCCGCTCGGCCATCCCGTACCGGGTGCTCGGCGGCACGAAGTTCTACGAGCGCGCCGAGATCAAGGACGCCATGGCGTACCTGATCACCGTCGCCAACCCGGCGGACCCGCTGTCGCTCCGCCGCATCCTCAACGTGCCGAAGCGCGGCATCGGTGCCGTCACCGAGACGGCACTGCAGCGCTACGCCGACGAGCACGAGACCTCGGTGCGCGACGCCCTGCGGCACGCCGACGAGCTCGGCTTCGGCCCGAAGGTGCGGAACGCGATCACGGCGTTCGCCGAGTTGCTCGACTCGGTCTCCGAGAAGGCCCCGACGCAGCCGGTCGTCGACACCCTCACGCAGCTGCTCGACGGCTCGGGCCTGCTCGAGAACCTGCGGAAGTCGCCGGACGCGCAGGACGCCGCGCGGGCGGACAACATCGACGAGCTCGTCGCGGTGACGCGCGAGTTCCAGAAGAACAACCCCGAGGGCACGCTGTCCGACTTCCTGACCGAGGTCTCCCTGGTCGCAGCGGCCGACGAGCTCGACGACTCGTCTGGCACGGTGTCGCTCATGACCCTGCACACGGCGAAGGGACTGGAGTACGACGCGGTCTTCCTCACCGGTGTCGAGGAGGACCTGCTCCCGCACCGGATGTCGGCGAACGAGCCCGGGGGCCCCGCGGAGGAACGCCGATTGTTCTACGTCGGCATCACCCGTGCGAAGAAGTCGCTCTTCCTGTCGCTGGCGATGACCCGCGCGCAGTTCGGCGACGTCAACGTCGCGATGCCCTCCCGCTTCCTGCAGGAGATCCCCGAGGGCCTCATCGACTGGAAGCAGTCGCCGGGCATGGCGAACAGCCGCGGCGGCACCGAGCCCCGCGCGCTGAACGCCCGTCGCGGCGGGGGCCCTGGCGGCTTCGGCGGTGCGGGCTCCGGCGGTGGTGGCGGGTACCGCGGCGGTGGCGGCTTCGGCGGCGGGTCGTACGACCGTGCGGCCGCTGCCGCGAAGACCCGCCCGAAGACCGAGTGGGCGAACCGGGTGTCCGGGCAGGTCCGCGACAACGGCGACATGGAACTCGTCGCCGGCGATCGGATCAAGCACGTCGACTTCGGCGAGGGCACGGTGTCCGCCGTGACCGGTCAGGGCGCGAAGCGCATCGCCGAGATCGCGTTCGACGCCGCGGGTCGCAAGAAGCTCCTCATCAAGATCGCCCCGATCGAGAAGCTCTAGCGCACCATCCGCACCGCGTCGAGGCCGGTCGGACCGGCGTCGAACCACGATCCCGACGACGAACCAGGCCGATCGGCTGGTTCGACGTCGCATCCGTGGTTCGACACCGACCGAGCGTCGCGCACGCGACGCCAGCACCTACGGCTGCAACCGCGCCACGTCCCACCCGTCGCCCGCGCGGACGTACTGCAGCCGCCGGTGCATCCGGTCGCGGCTGCCCTGCCAGAACTCCACCACGTCCGGCTCGAGCCGCCACGCCACCCAGCCCTCGGGTCGCGGCACGTCGTCGTCCGTGTCGGACAGCAGCACGTTCGCGTCGTCGATCAGGTCCTGCAGCGTCCGGGGTTCGAGCACGTCCGACTGGTCGGCGATCGCGGTCGCGGCGCGCGACTTCGGCGAACGGTCGGCGAACAGCGCGTCGGACTCCTCGTCGGACAGCTGCACCGCCCGGCCCTCGAACCGGAGCTGCTGCATGCTCTCGCGCCAGTACACCTGGAGCGCCGCGTGCGGGTTGTCGGCGAGCTGGCGCCCCTTCGGGCTGAGCGTCGAGGTGCCGAACACGAGGCCGCGGTCGTCGAGTCGCTTGACGTCGACGGTCCGGGCGCTGACCCGGCCGTCCGAGCCGGCGGTCGCCAGCGTCATCGACATGGGCTCGGACACGTCCCGGTCGGCGGCACCGTCGAGCCACGCGTGCGCGACGTCGAACGGCGACGCGGGAGGCGCGTCGAACTCGGGCAGGTGCAGGGAGTCGTCACCGGAGAGCGAACTGGACATGGTCCCACCCAACCGCCCCGTCCGCGTCGTCGCTCAGGTTCGGTGCGCGTACCGCGCGGCGGTCCGGTGCATCGCCCGCAGGAGCAGCGGCCCGGGCAGGCGGAGCACCCACCCCGGCACGAGCGCCCGCAGCCCGCGGACGAGCCGGACCACCCGCCGGAAGCGCCGTCGCTCGCGCGGGCCCCACGGGAACCCGTACTGCCGACGCAGGGCCTCCGGCAGCATGCCGACCGTGACGACCCGGACGAGCGGCATCGCCGCACGCACCCACAGCGGCGCGAACCGCGGGTGCAGCAGGTCGCGGACGATCCCGCGGGCGTCGTCGGTCACGCGCAG
This sequence comes from Curtobacterium citri, assembly GCF_030362955.1. Lineage (NCBI taxonomy): Bacteria > Bacillati > Actinomycetota > Actinomycetes > Micrococcales > Microbacteriaceae > Curtobacterium > Curtobacterium citri. Next base: position 59,504 of record NZ_JAUCML010000003.1, on the reverse strand, counting down.
GGTCGGCAGCGTGCGCTCCCAGTACGCGTCGAAGGCCGTGACCGAGGCGAACCAGCCGTCTGCGGGTACGCGCAGCGCCGTCGCGATCGGGGCGTAGGCCGCGAGCACCCGCTCGGCGTCGTCGGCCGACAGGGGGTCGCCGAAGAGCGCGTGCGCGTCCCGCGCGGAGTCGAAGAGCGTCGCGGCGACCCAGCGCTGGCGGTCGACCTCGTCGGCCCCGGCGACCGTCCGGTGCGCCCGGTCCACGAACGCGGCGGCGACGGCGGTGTCGCGCTCCGTCCCGATGACCACGGCGTAGACGAACATCAGGGTGTGGGCCAGCCGCTGCTGCGGTCGGCACGCGAAGTCGGAGTGCCGCCGGACGCCCGCCCCGACCACCGGGTCGGCGATCTGCAGCAGGATGGCGCGGCCGCCCGCCGCGACCGGCGTGCTGTCCGCCAGCCAGCGGCGCAGGGCACGGTCGCCACGGGACGGGGCACGGTCACCACGGGACGGCCGGGAGGCACGGGTCCGGCCCGCCACGGATGCCCGACCGGCCGTCTCCACGCCTCCGCCGACGGGGCGGGGGTGGGGCGCGCCTCCCGGCCGGTGCGTCACGGACGCGGTCCCGACCGTCGCGTGCGGCGGACCGAGGCGGTGTCGGCGACCAGGGCCGCCGCGAGGGCGACCACACCGCCCACCAGGGCGGCGACGAGCCAGCCGGGGCTCGCGACGGTGCCGCTCGCGGCCGCGAGCAGGGTCACGACGAGCCAGATCGCTGGGAGCGGCCAGAGGTGCTTCGTCGCCCCCGTGAGCACGGCCAGCGCGACGCCGGCCACCAGGAGCGGCAGCCACGCGAGGGTCCCGGTGCGCGAACCCGAGTGGGCGGCGGCCGCCACGAGCAGCAGCGACGCCAGGGAGAGCAGCCGGGTCAGCGCGGGCGTGGCCCGGACACGGTCACGGACGCCACGGAGCACGGCCCGATCGTACTGGGCCGTGCTCCGGAGGTGGTGCGGGGGACGCTCAGAGCGGCTTCGTGCCGAGGTCGCCGCCGAGGTCCGGGCGGTCGGTGTCGTCGTCGTGCTCCCAGAGGTCGGGCGAGCCCTCGCGGGGTGCGCCACCGGTGGGGCCGTCGTCCGAGCCGTCGCCCGGCTGGGGCTCCACGGTCTCGCCGGCGACGGCGTCGTTCGTGACGGTCTCGAGGGACTCCTCGGACTCGTCGACCTCGTACGGGCCGACGTGTTCGCGGTCCACGTCGTCGTTGCGGCGCTCCTGGGCGTCGAAGTCGTCGACGGGGCTGATGCCGGGGTCGCTCATGGTGCAGTCCTTCCGTGGGTGTCGGGCTCCGGCGTCGTGTCCGGCCGCCGGGCCGTCGGGTCTCCCTGTGTACGCCGTCCGCCTGACGGGTCGTCCGGGTCGCGCACTCCCGGGGCGGCTTCGCGTCGTGTTCACCTCGGCGTCACCTGCGGGTCACGATCGCGGGTCACACTCGCCGTGCTCGGGGGAGTGGAGCGCGGTCGCCGACGGGTGGTCGAGCGACCGCGCCTTCCCCCGACCGAGACGCCGGAGCGGCCGGAGCCGCGCGTCAGACGCGCTCGAGCAGGTGCCGCTCCTCGACGTCGGCCAGGCCGAGCGTCTTGTAGCCGGCCGACTCGAAGAACACCGTCAACCGGTCGTCCTCCGTGCTCATCACCGTGCCGCGACCCCACTGGGCGTGCTCGACCGGCGCCTCCGGGGGCCAGGCGTCGTCGTTCGCACCGTCGGCACCGTGGGCGTCCGCGTCCCGGGCGGTCCCGGCCGTGCAGGTGTCGCAGTTGCCGCACGGCTCGGCGAGCTCGTCGCCGAAGTACCCGAGCAGGAACTGCCGACGGCAGCCCGAGGTCTCGGCGAAGCGGCGCATCATCGCGATCCGCGACTCCTCGATCTCCTCGCGCTCCTTCGCCTGCGCCTTCGCGAGGCCCGCCGCCGCCTCGGCGTCGCGGGGACCGTCCGGTCGCCGGGTGAGACCGTCCTCGCCGTCGTCGAGCGCACCCGCGTCGACGAGCGCGTTGGCCGCGCGGCCCGCGGTGCGTGCGGCGAGGCCGGAGCGCTCGGCGAGCTCGGAGCGGGCGACCGAGCCCTCGGCGGGGACGGCGTCGAACACGGCGCGGAGGGTGGCCGGACGCGGCGATCCGGACGCGAAGAAGCGTCGGAGGCCGAGGTCCTCGGCGCGGTAGTGCATCGTGGCGAGGCCGACGTCGCCGTCGCGGCCGGCGCGGCCCACCTCCTGGTAGTAGGCGTCGACCGACTCGGGGACGTCGGCGTGCACGACGAAGCGGACGTCGGGCTTGTCGATGCCCATGCCGAACGCGCTCGTGGCGACGACGACGTCGAGCTCGCCGTCGAGGAACTCGTGGTGGACCTGCTCGCGGTCCCGCACCCGCAGACCGGCGTGGTACGGCTTGGCCCGGCGGCCGCTCTCGACGAGCTCGTCCGCGTAGACCAGGGTCTCGGCGCGGGTCGCGACGTAGACGATGCCGACGCCCTCGAGCCCGGCGACCTGCTCGACGACGGCCTCGTGCTTCGACTCGTCGTCGCTGTGCCGGACGACCTCGAAGCGCAGGTTCGGCCGGTCGAAGCCGGTCGCGACGACGAGCGGGTCGCGCATGCCGAGCCGCTCGACGATCTCGGTGCGGACCGGCGTCGACCCGGTCGCGGTCATCGCGAGCACCGGCGGGCGCCCGAGCCGCTCGACGACCTCGCCGAGCACGAGGTAGTCCGGGCGGAAGTCGTGCCCCCAGCTCGACACGCAGTGCGCCTCGTCGACGGTGACGAGCGCGACGCCGGCGTCCCGCAGCTTCTCGACGACCTCGTCCTTCGCCAGCTGCTCGGGGGCCAGGAACACGTAGCGGGCCTCGCCGGACGCCACGGCGTCCCACGCGTCCTCGAGCTGCCGGCTGCCCCGGGTGGCGTTGATGGTCACGGCGCGCGGGGCGTCGGGGTGGTCCTCGATGCCGACGACCTGGTCCTCCTGCAGCGCGACGAGCGGGGAGACGACGACGACCGGCCCGTCGAGCGCGAGCGCGGCGACCTGGTAGATGGCGGACTTCCCGGACCCGGTGGGCATGAGCGCCAGCGCGTCGCGGCCGTCGAGGACGGCGTCGACGACCCGCTCCTGCTCAGGGTGGAGGTCCCAGCCGAAGACGTCGGCGGCGCGGGTACGGAGTTCCTTGTGCACCCGTCGACCGTGCCCCGTGCTCCCTGTCCGATCACCCGGCCGCTGCGTCCCCCGGCCAACCGCGGGGACCGGGCCCCGAGCGGTGCCTCGCCGCCGCGCACCCCGCGTCCACGCTGCGGCAGTATGGTGGGCGCGGCCGTTGTCTCGACATCGAGCGACCCTCGATGGTGAGTGCGACCCGATGACCGATGCCGATCGCACGAACCGTGCGGGAAGAAGAACAGCGTGGATCTTTTCGAGTACCAGGCCAGGGACCTCTTCGAGTCCTACGGCGTCCCTGTGCTGCAGGGCATCACCGCCGACACCCCGGAAGAGGCGAGGGCCGCGGCCGAGCGGATCGGCGGCGTGGTCGTCGTCAAGGCGCAGGTGAAGGTCGGCGGACGCGGCAAGGCCGGCGGCGTCAAGGTCGCGAAGACCCCCGACGAGGCGTTCGAGCACGCGAAGGCGATCCTCGGCCTCGACATCAAGGGCCACACCGTCCAGCGCGTGATGGTCGCCCAGGGCGCCGACATCGCCGAGGAGTTCTACTTCTCGGTGCTGCTGGACCGGGCCAACCGCTCGTACCTGTCGCTCGTGAGCGTCGAGGGCGGCATGGAGATCGAGCAGCTCGCGGTCGAGAAGCCCGAGGCGCTCGCACGCGTCGAGGTGAACCCGCTCACGGGCATCAACAAGGAGGCCGCGCTCGACATCGCGCGCCAGGCGAACTTCCCGGCGGAGCTGCAGGACCAGGTCGCGGACGTCTTCGAGAAGCTCTACGACGTGTTCGCGGGCGAGGACGCCACGCTCGTCGAGGTCAACCCGCTGGTCCGCACCGGCGACGGCCAGATCCTCGCCCTCGACGGCAAGGTCTCGCTCGACGAGAACGCCGACTTCCGCCACGAGGGCCACGCGCAGCTCGAGGACACCGCGAGCGAGGACCCGCTCGAGGCCAAGGCGAAGCAGCACGGCCTGAACTACGTGAAGCTCGACGGCCAGGTCGGCGTCATCGGCAACGGCGCGGGGCTCGTCATGTCGACGCTCGACGTCGTCGCGTACGCCGGTGAGCGCCACGGCGGCGTCAAGCCCGCCAACTTCCTCGACATCGGCGGCGGCGCATCGGCGGAGGTCATGGCGAACGGCCTCGACGTCATCCTCGGCGACCCGCAGGTCAAGAGCGTCTTCGTGAACGTCTTCGGCGGCATCACCGCCTGCGACGCCGTCGCGAACGGCATCGTCGCCGCACTCGGCATCCTCGGCGACGCGGCCACCAAGCCGCTCGTCGTGCGCCTCGACGGCAACAACGTGGAAGAGGGTCGTCGGATCCTGGCGGAGGCGGCGCACCCGCTCGTGACCGTCGCCGCGACCATGGACGATGCGGCCGAGCAGGCCGCCGAACTCGCCGCCGCAGCGGCCTGAAGGGACTGACCATGTCGATCTTCCTCAACAAGGACTCCAAGGTCATCGTCCAGGGCATCACCGGCGGCGAGGGCACCAAGCACACGGCGCTCATGCTGAAGGCGGGGACGAACGTCGTCGGTGGCGTCAACGCCCGCAAGGCCGGCACGACCGTCACGCACGGCGACGTCGAGCTCCCGGTGTTCGGCTCGGTGCGCGAGGCCATCGACACCACCGGTGCCGACGTCTCGATCGTCTTCGTCCCGCCGGCGTTCGCGAAGGACGCCGTGATGGAGGCGATCGACGCCGAGATCCCGCTCGTCGTCGTCATCACCGAGGGCATCCCGGTGCAGGACTCCGCCGCGTTCTGGGCGCACGCCAAGGCCCTCGGCGGGAAGACCCGCATCATCGGCCCGAACTGCCCCGGCATCATCACGCCCGGAGAGTCCCTCGTCGGCATCACCCCGGCGACGATCACCGGCAAGGGCCCGATCGGTCTCGTCTCGAAGTCCGGCACCCTGACCTACCAGATGATGTACGAGCTGCGTGACCTGGGCTTCTCGACCGCCATCGGCATCGGCGGCGACCCGGTCATCGGGACGACGCACATCGACGCGCTCGCCGCGTTCGAGGCCGACCCCGAGACCGAGGCCATCGTCATGATCGGCGAGATCGGTGGCGACGCCGAGGAGCGTGCGGCCGACTACATCAAGGCGCACGTCACGAAGCCGGTCGTCGGCTACGTCGCCGGCTTCACCGCGCCGGAGGGCAAGACGATGGGCCACGCGGGCGCCATCGTGTCCGGTTCGGCCGGCACGGCCGAGGCGAAGAAGCAGGCCCTCGAGGCCGCGGGCGTCAAGGTCGGCAAGACGCCGTCCGAGACGGCCGCGCTGCTGCGCGAGGTGGTCGCCGCGCGCTAGCGCGCGGTGTTCCGTCACCAGGAGACGGACGGGAGGCACGGTGCGGGTCTGCACCGTGCCTCCCGTCCTTCCTGTGGGGAGTCGTGAGTCTCCACAGGTGCCGCGCGGCTCGCCCGGTGAGCAGGGCACGGCACGTACCCTGACTGCGATGAACCGCCTGGGAACCGCACTGCTGGCCGCCGTCGAGGCGATCGTGACGGTCGGTGTCGGCATCGGCATCGCGCTCGTGCCGCTGACCCTGCTCTGGGGCTTCGAGTACGGGCTGCAGGTCGACTGGGACGTCTTCTGGAAGGCCGCGGGCAGCGTCTGGCTCGTCGGACACGGCGTGGACGTCACGTTCCACCTCGGTGCCGCCACGGCCGGCGCGTCCGGCATCGAGGGTGCGGGCGACCCCATCCACGTGACCCTCGCGGCCCTCGGCTTCGCGGTCGTCACGGCCTGGCTCGGAGGGCGGGCCGGTCGACGGTTCGCCGAGACGGAGCACCGCACGACGGGTCTGCTCGTCGGGACCGCGGGCGTGGCCCTGCTCGGACTCGCCATCGCGCTCTCGTCCACCTCCGCGGCGACCGAGCCGGTCGTCTGGCAGGCGATCGTGTTCCCGGCGCTCTGGTTCGCCGTCCCCGCACTCGTGACCGCCGAGGTGTGCCGCATGCGCCGCGGGCTGCCGGCGGACCCGCTGACCGGCCGGTTGCTCGACCAGGTCGGCCGGGTGCCCGTGCTGTGGCGCACCACCGCCGGCTTCGCCCTCCGAGCGGGCACCGCGGTGACCGCCGTCGTGGTCGCGGCCGCCGGGGTGGTCGTCGCCCTCCTGTTCGTCACCTCGTTCGCCGAGGTCATCGCCCTGTACGAGCGCTCGCACGCCGGGGTCATCGGCGGCATCGCGCTCACCGTCGGTCAGCTCGCGTTCCTGCCCGACCTGGTCGGGTGGGCCGTCGCCTGGCTCGTCGGCCCCGGGTTCGCCATCGGCACCGGGTCGAACGTCTCGCCGATCGGCACGGTCCTCGGCCCCATCCCCGGGATCCCCGTCTTCGGCGCCCTGCCCGCCTCCGGACACACCTTCGGCCTGCTCGGGGTGCTCGTGCCCGTCGTCGCCGGGTTCGTCGTGGCCGGGCTCATGCGGCCCGCGCTCGTGCGCGCGCTCGGCTCGGCGGACAGCCCGCTCCGCCGGGCGCTCGCCGGAGCGGCCACCGGTGTCGTGGCGGGCGTGCTGACCGGGGTGGCCACGGCGCTCACGTCGGGGTCCCTCGGCCCGGGCCGACTCACCCAGGCCGGGCCGGACGGCCTGCTCGTCGGCGTGTTCGCGGCCCTCGAGGTCGGCGTGCCGGCCGCGGTGGCGCTCGCCGTGGGGAGCGACCTCGTGCGGCTGCCCGAGCGCTCCCGGGGCCGCGACCGCTGGATAGAGGCCGACCAGGACGCTGCCGACGACGCCCGCGCCGGCTCGCTCGTCGCCGCACTCGACGAGGCCGGTGCCGGACGCGCCTCAGCGTCCCACCGGTTCACCGTCGAGGAGGCCCACGACTCGTCGACCCGTGCTGCCGGGGCCGCGTCGGACGACCACCCGACGGAGCCGATCGCCGACACCGACACCGACACCGACACCGACACAGCGCACGACGGTGCGCGCGAGCCCTCCTCGTCGCAGGAACACGAGCACGAGCACGAGCACGAGCACGAGCCTGTCATCGCCCGCCGCACACCCGTCGCGGAACCGGACGACGTGCCGCTGCCGGACTGGGCGCGGACCGACGCGGTCGCCGCCGAGCGGGTCGCTCCCGCACCGGCCGCCCCCGCACGTGGCGGCATCAGCGGGCTGCGGGACCGGCTCCGCGGCGCCGCCGACGACGTCCGGGCGCGCGCCGGCGACCTGCGCGACCGTGCCGGCGACCTGCGTGACCGCGTCGGCGGAACCGGCGCGGGCAGCACGAGGGACGACGGACCGCGACCGGTGGACGAGACGCTCCCGCACGCACCCGGCACCGAGCAGCAGCCCGCCTTCCCGTGGAGCACCGAGGAGTTCGTCGCCGGCCGCGACGACGCCGACGAGCCCAGCCCGGCGACGAACGGGCCGGCATCGCCCGCGACCGGCGGCACCCGCTGGGACCAGACCGACCAGATCGCCGAGGACGAGCTGCCCTGGTGGCGCCGTCCGAAGCACGACGCCTAGCGCTCCTCGGGTCGCGCCGTCGAACCGGTCAGCGCTGAGCCGCGGGTCGCACGACGATCTCGTTGACGTCCACGTCGGGCCGCTCGGCCACGGCGTACTCCACGGCGCGGGCGATGGCGTCGGCGGAGACGGAGTCGGCGCGGTAGGCCTCCATCGCGGCGGCGGCCGTCGCGTCGGTGATCGTGGAGGCCAGCTCCGACTCGGTCACGCCCGGTGAGATCGTCGTCACCCGGATCCCCCTGGGCGACTCCAGGCGGAGGCCCTCGGTGATCGCCCGTGCCGCGTACTTCGTGCCGCAGTAGACGGCCCCCGTCGGCGTGACGCTGTGGGCACCGATCGACGCCATCGTCACGAAGTGGCCGGCGCCCTGCGCGAGCATCGTCGGGAGGGTCGCCGCGATGCTGTGCAGGAGCCCGCGCACGTTGACGTCGATCATCTGGTCCCACTGCTCGACGAGCCCGGAGGACAGGGGCGAGAGCGGCATCACGCCGGCGTTCGCAACCACCACGTCGATGCGCCCGAACCGCGCGGTGGCCGCGTCGGCGAACGCCTGTGTGGAGGCGAGGTCGGTGACGTCCGTCGGTACCGCCAGGGCCTGGCCGCCCGCGCCCTCGATCTCCGTCACGAGGGATCCGAGACGGTCGACCCGGCGAGCCCCCAGGACGACGGGGTGACCGGCCGAGGCGAGCCGGAGCGCGGTCGCCCTGCCGATACCGCTGGAGGCACCTGTGACGAGCACGACCTTCCGGCGTCGCAGCACCATGCCGCCGTGGTGCAGGACGTCGTCGCGGAAGTCGCCGTCCGCGGTGAAGCCGGTGTCGTCCCGGTACTCGACGTGGGCTCCGGCGACCTCGTAGCTGCCGGTGTACGCGGCCTCGCGGTCACCGCGGGCCTCGACGTACCGGCCTCCGGTGCGGAGCTCGTGACGGACGCGGCCGTCGGCCGTGACCCAGAGGCCGAGGTAGGGGTGGGGGGTGGTGGGAGTGTCGTCGTTCACGGAGCCAGCGTCCGTCTCGTGTGCAGGGCTTCCCGTGCCGCGTCGTTCCGGGGTGTGCCACGACCAGGGAGGCGGTCGCCGTCGGAACTACCCTGTCAGCGTGCCGTCGTCCTCTGCCGACCTTGCCCTGGGCGCGTACCTGCGGGCGATCCGCGGTCGTCTCTCCCCGGAGGCGCTCGGCCTGCCCTATGGCGGGCTCCGCCGCGTGGCCGGCCTCCGGCGAGAGGAGGTGGCGGTGCTGGGTGGCCTCAGCGTCGACTACTACACGCGCCTCGAACAGGGGCGCGAGGTCAGCCCCGGGTCGGCGGTGCTCGACGGCATCGCCGACGGGCTCGAGCTGGAGGGCGACGAGCGCGACCACCTCTTCACCCTCGCCGGGCTCGTCCCGCCGCCGCGGCGGTCCCGCGCACCCGGCTCGGTCTCACCGGCGCTCGGTCAGCTCCTCGACTCGTGGTCAGCGCACCCGGCGTTCGTGATCGACCCGGCCCACGACGTCCTCGCAGCGAACGCCCTCGCCCGCGGCGTCCACGCACCGTTCGCCCGGTTCGACAACCTCGTCCGGATGACCTTCACCGATCCGGTTGCTCGCGACTTCCACGTGGACTGGTCGAGGACCGCGGACTCGACCGTCGCCAGCCTGCGCGCCGCGACCGCCGAGCACGGAGCCGACCCTGGCCTCCTGGCGGTCGTGGCCGAGGTGCGCGGACGCAGCGACGAGTTCGAGGAACGCTGGAGTGCGCAGCGGGTGCAGCGGAAGGCCGCGACGACCAAGCGGTTCGTGCACGGAGAGGTCGGTGGGCTGGAGTTCGACGCGCACAGCTTCGCCGTGCAGGGGTCGCCGGGGCTGCAGCTGGTCGTCTACGGCTGCGCCCCGGGGTCCGCGACAGCGCAGGCGCTCCCGCTGCTGGCGATCGGCGGGGCGGTCGTCCGCCGCTAGGCTGGACCCCGTGCTCGAACTGGTCGTCCTGATCTCCGGTACCGGCTCGAACCTCCGAGCCCTGCTCGAGGCGACGACCGACGCCGAGTACCCCGCCCGCGTGGTCGCGATCGGGGCGGACCGTGACGCCGAGGGCCTCGGCCTGGGCGAGGAGTTCTCGATCCCCACCTTCACGGTGCCGTTCTCCCGGTTCGCCACGCGCGAGGAGTGGGGCGCCGAGCTCGCCGCGCAGATCCGCCCGTGGACGCCCGACCTGCTCGTGCTGTCCGGCCTCATGCGCCTGCTGCCGCACGCCGTGGTGTCCGAGTTCGCCCCGGCGATCATCAACACCCACCCGGCGTACCTGCCCGAGTTCCCCGGTGCGCACGGCGTCCGGGACGCCCTCGCCGCCGGCGTCGAGCAGACGGGCGCGAGCATCATCCAGGTGGACGACGGCGTCGACACCGGACCGATCCTGGCGCAGGAGCGCGTCCCGGTGCTGCCGGGCGACACCGAGTCGACGCTGCACGACCGCATCAAGCCGGTCGAACGCCGCCTGCTCGTCCAGACCATCCTCGACATCGCCAACGGCACCACCGACCTGAAGGGCACCCCGAGCGCATGAGCGTGCACGCCGCCGACCCCAGCCTCTACCGCCACCGCGACGTCGTGCCCGTGCGGCGCGCACTCGTCTCGGTGAGCGACAAGTCCGGCCTGCTCGAGCTCGCCGGCGCCCTGGCCGACGCCGGCGTCGAGCTCGTGTCGACGGGCAGCACGGCGCAGACGATCCGCGACGCCGGCTACGCCGTCACCGACGTGTCGAGCGTGACGGGCTTCCCCGAGTCGCTCGACGGCCGCGTGAAGACGCTGCACCCGGCCGTCCACGCCGGCCTGCTCGCCGACCTGCGCCTCGAGTCGCACGAGCAGCAGCTCGCCGACCTCGGGATCGCGCCGTTCGAGCTCGTGGTCGTGAACCTGTACCCGTTCGTCGAGACGGTCGCCTCGGGCGCCGAGCCCGCGACCGTGGTCGAGAACGTCGACATCGGCGGCCCCGCGATGGTCCGGGCGTCCGCGAAGAACCACCCGAACGTCGCGATCGTCGTGTCGCCGTCGTCCTACGCCGAGGTCGTCGAGGCCGTCCGCGCCGGTGGGACCACGCTCGGGCTCCGGCAGCGGCTCGCCGCCCAGGCCTTCGCGCACACCGCCTCGTACGACGCCGCGGTCGCCGCGTACTTCGCGTCCGACGTGGTCGGGTCCGCCGGGGCCGCCGGGCACGGCACCGGTGCGGGCGACGTCGAGACGCCGGGGTCGTTCGACGACTCCCTCCGCCTGGAGGCCGACCTGACCGCGACGCTCCGCTACGGCGAGAACGCGCACCAGGCCGCGGCGCTGTACACGACCGCCGGGGGAGCGGGCATCGCGCAGGCGACGCAGCTGCACGGCAAGGAGATGTCGTACAACAACTACGTCGACGCCGACGCGGCCGTCCGTGCCGCGTACGACTTCGACACCCCGGCCGTCGCGATCATCAAGCACGCCAACCCGTGCGGCATCGCGATCGCCCCGGCGGACGCCGTCGACCCGATCGCCTCGGCACACGCCGCCGCCCACGCCTGCGACCCGCTGTCGGCGTTCGGCGGGGTCATCGCCGCCAACCGCCCCGTCACGAAGCAGATGGCCGAGACGGTCCGCGACATCTTCACCGAGGTGGTCGTGGCACCGGCGTTCGACCCCGAGGCGCTCGAGATCCTGTCGCAGAAGAAGAACATCCGCCTGCTCACGCTGCCGGCGGACTTCGCGCTCGCGACCCGCGAGGTCAAGCAGGTCTCCGGCGGTTTCCTCGTGCAGGACGCCGACCGCTTCACCGCGTTCGACCAGTCCACCTGGACGCTGGTGTCCGGCGAGCCCGCCGACGCCGCGACCCTGGCCGACCTGGCGTTCGCGTGGAAGGCGAGCCGCGCCGTGAAGTCGAACGCCATCCTGCTCGCCGACCAGGGCGCGAGCGTCGGTGTCGGCATGGGCCAGGTCAACCGGGTCGACTCCTGCCACCTCGCGGTCAATCGTGCCGGGGAGCGGGCCGCGGGGTCCGTCGCAGCGAGTGACGCCTTCTTCCCGTTCGCCGACGGGCTGCAGGTCCTGCTCGACGCCGGTGTCCGTGCCGTCGCCCAGCCGGGCGGCAGCGTGCGGGACGACGAGGTGGTCGCGGCGGCGCAGGCAGCGGGCGTGACGATGTACCTGACGGGTGAGCGGCACTTCTTCCACTGAGCCCACTGGGCCTACTGGGCCCACCGGGCGCACTGAGCCGTGCTCAGATCGACGGCGTCCAACAACGCCGGAGCCATTGCGCGACAGCAGCGACTGTGAATAGTCTGTAAGGCTCCGCACCGAGTACCGACGATCGCAACCGGATCGGCCGTGCCGGCGGACACAACGGTGACGAAGACGACGACTGGAGTGACGATGGACGCGACGACCGGAACAGTGGCGACGGCTGCCCGGACGGGTCTCGTGTCCCTCGTGGGGACCACTCCCGCTCCGCGACCCCGTACCGGAGCGGCCCTGCCGCTGCGGTACCGAGCCGCGGCCGCCGCCTAGCCAGGCCCCTCCCACGGCCCCGCGCCCGACGACCTGTCGGCGAGCGCGGACCGTCCGCTGAGAACCCGGGGACCCGCGTCCCCGGTGCCCACCGGCCCGGTCGACGTCACGCGAGTGACGGCGACGGCGCGCGACCACGCGCCCGGCCGACGACCCACGCAAGGCCACACCGTGCCTCCCGGCCGGACCGCCACCCGCCGACGTGACCCGTCGACGGGACCGGCGACCCGACCGAGCGGACGCGGCACGACGCACGAGGACGCAACCGCATGTCCACAACGCCCGACCAGGCGCTCCCGTCCACCGACCGCCCCTCGACCCTGCGCGCCATCGCGCGCATCTACCCGTACGTCAAGCCGTACCGCTGGCGGCTGCTCGGCGGCATGGCCGCAGCGATGGGCGCCTCGCTCGTCGCCCTGGCGATCCCGTACGTGCTCCAGTGGCTCGTCGACGGTCCGCTGTCGTCGCGCGACGCCGCGCTCATCTGGCCCGCCGGTCTCGGCGTGCTCGCGCTCGGCGCGCTCGAGGCGTTCTTCATCGCGTCGCGCCGCCGGCTGGTGATGCGCCCGTCGACGCGCATCGAGACGAGCATGCGCAACGCGCTGTACGCGAAGCTGCAGGACCTGCCGGTGTCGTTCCACGACCGCTGGGAGTCCGGGCAGCTGCTGTCCCGCTCGGTGTCCGACCTGTCGCTCATCCGCCGGTGGCTGGCGTTCGGCGTCGTGCTGCTCGTGGTGAACATCGTCACGATCGCGGTCGGCTTCGTCGTGCTGTTCACCTTCGGGTGGCTGCTCGGCCTGATCTTCCTGGTGGCGTCGATCCCGTTGTGGATCAACGGCCTGCTGTTCGAGCGGAAGTACTCCGTGGTCGCGCGGCGCAGCCAGGACCAGGTCGGCGACCTCGCGACCAGCGTCGAGCAGTCGGTGCACGGTATCCGCGTGCTCAAGGCGTTCGGTCGCGGTCGGAGCAAGCTCGAGGAGTTCAGCGAGCAGGCCGAGGCGCTGCGCGGGACCGAGATCGAGAAGGCGAAGGCCATCGCGAGCATCTGGCTGTGGCTGCTGCTGGTGCCGGACGTCGCGTTCGCGCTCTGCCTGCTCGCCGGCATCTGGCTGGCGTCGCAGGGCGAGCTCACCGTCGGACAGCTGTTCGCGTTCTTCGCGACGGCGACCGTGCTGCGGTTCCCGATCGAGTCGATCGGCTTCTTCCTGTCGATGACGTTCGACACCCGGACCGCCGTCGACCGGTTCTTCGAGGTCATGGACTCCGAGAACACGATCGAGGACCCGGCGGAGCCGAGGACCATCGCCGAGCCGCACGGGGCGCTGTCGTTCAACGCCGTGCACTTCCGGTACCAGGACGCCACGGACGCGTACCCCGACCTGGTCGACGGGGTCGAGCTGCAGCTGCAGCCCGGCGAGACCATGGCGCTCGTCGGCCTGACCGGCAGCGGCAAGACGACCCTGCTGTCGCTCGTGCCGCGGCTCTACGACGTCACCGGCGGCTCGATCACGATCGACGGCGTCGACGTGCGGGACCTGTCCCGCGCCGAGCTCCGTCGGCACGTCGGTGTCGCGTTCGAGGACGCCACGCTCTTCTCGACGAGCGTGCGGGACAACGTGCTGCTCGGACGTCCGGACCTGTCCGGGGACGAGGCCGAGCGGATCCTGCGCGAGGCCCTCGACATCGCGCAGGCGTCGTTCGTCGACGACCTGCCCGAGGGCGTCGACACCCGCGTCGGCGAGGAGGGCCTGTCGCTCTCCGGCGGCCAGCGCCAGCGGCTCGCCCTGGCCCGGGCCATCGCCGCCCGGCCGTCGGTGCTCGTGCTCGACGACCCGCTGTCGGCGCTCGACGTCGACACCGAGGCCCGCGTCGAGGCGGGGCTCCGACGGGTCCTCGCGGACACGACGTCGCTCATCGTCGCCCACCGCCCCTCCACCGTGACGCTCGCCGACCGGGTGGCGCTCATGGAGGGCGGCCGCATCACCGCCGTCGGCACCCACTCGGAGCTGATGGCCACCAACGAGCACTACCGCTACGTCATCTCGTCGCTCGACGAGGACGACGCACCCGCCCGAGAGGAGGCGATGGCATGAGCCAGCAGGAGCAGGTACCGCCCGTGGACACGGCAGTCGGGTCGGGAGGCGCGGACCCCGTCCTCGACGAGGCCGCGGCCGCGCAGGCTGCCGCCCCGATCACCGCGTCGATCACCACGCAGGGCGTGCGCGGCGAGGAGCGCGAGGACTTCACCAAGGCGGAGAGCAAGCGCCTGCGGCGTCGCTCCCTCGCTCTGCTCGGGTCGCTCGCCGCGCCCCTGAAGGCACGGCTCGTGCTGCTCGGGGTCGTCGTGGTGGTGTCCACCGCGGGCACCGTCGCCGGTCCGGCGCTCATCGCGTGGGGCATCGACAACGCCCTGCCCCGGGTGATGGACGAGAACGACTGGGTGCCGGCGTTCGGCGTCGTGGCGACGTACATCGTCGTCGCGGTGCTCGGCGCCGTCCTGACCGCCTGGTACACCGTGCTGGCGGCGCGGATCAGCCAGGCGATCCTGTTCGACCTGCGGAAGCGGGTGTTCCTGCACACGCAGCGGCTCTCGCTCGAGTTCCACGAGACGTACACCTCGGGGCGGATCATCTCGCGGCAGACGAGCGACCTCGACTCGATCCGCGAGCTGCTCGACTCCGGCCTGAACCAGCTCATCCAGGGCGTGCTCTACATGGTGTTCACGGGCATCGCGCTCGTGCTGCTCGACCCGACGTCCGGGCTCGTGCTCGCGGTGTCGCTCGTGCCGCTCTGGTTCCTGATCCGCTGGTTCCAGACGAACTCGCAGACGCTGTTCCGGGCCACCCGCGTGACCTCGGCGCGCGTCATCGTGCACTTCGTCGAGACCATGACCGGCATCCGGGCGGTGCAGGCGTTCCGCAAGGAGTCCCGCAACCGCGACGAGTACGGCCGCTACGTCGAGGACTACCGCGTCGCGAACACGAAGGTGTTCAACCTGTTCGGGACGTTCGACCCGGTGCTCGTGCTCATCGGCAACGCCACGCTCGCGGCCGTCGTCATCGTCGGTGGCTTCCGGATCGTCGGGGGCTCGCTCGAGGTCGGCGCACTGCTCGCGGTCGCGCTGTACGCCAAGCGGTTCTTCGACCCGGCCCAGGAGCTCGCGATGTTCTACAACGGGTACCAGTCGGCCTCGGCGGCGATGGAGAAGATCTCCGGCGTCCTCGAGGAGCGGCCGTCGGTGCCGGACCCCGCGAAGCCGGTGCGCCTGCCCGAGGCGACGGGCGCGATGGACTTCGACGACGTCGAGTTCGCCTACAACGCCGGCAAGGTCGTGCTCCCCGAGTTCGACCTGCACATCCCGGCGGGGCAGACGATCGCGCTCGTCGGGTCGACCGGTGCCGGCAAGTCGACGCTCGCGAAGCTCATGGCGCGGTTCTACGACCCGTCGCGGGGCTCGGTGCGGCTCGACGGGGTGGACCTGCGGGAGATCGACCCGAAGGACATGCGGCGCGCGATCGTCATGGTGACGCAGGAGGCGTACCTGTTCTCCGGCTCGGTCGCGGACAACATCGCGCTCGGCAAGCCGGGGGCGACGCGCGACGAGATCGTGCGGGCGGCGGAGGCGGTCGGCGCGCACACGTTCATCGAGGCCCTGCCCGACGGGTACGACACCGACGTGAACAAGCGCGGCGGTCGGGTGTCGGCCGGGCAGCGGCAGCTGCTGTCGTTCGCCCGGGCGTTCATCGCCGACCCGAAGGTGCTCATCCTCGACGAGGCCACGGCGTCGCTCGACATCCCGTCGGAGCGGCTCGTGCAGGAGGGGCTCGAGACCCTGCTCGCGGACCGCACGGCCGTGATCATCGCGCACCGACTGTCGACCGTCGCGATCGCCCACCGGGTGCTCGTGATGGAGTACGGCCGGATCGTCGAGGACGGCACGCCCGACGACCTCATCGCGGGGACCGGGCGCTTCGCGCAGCTGCACGCGGCCTGGCGCGACTCGCTCGTCTGACGGACCGGGCTGCAGCCGCGAGCGGGACGGGACCGCCCGATGGTGCAGGGATGACGCGCCCGGCACCATCGGGCGCGTCATCCGCGTGCCGGTACGTGGACACCTGCTGCCGCCGTCCTCACGGCCGCAGCGATCACGAGCAGCGCGCCCATGAGGAGCAGGAGTCCCGCCTCGACCGGGTTGCACACGGCGCTGACGAGGGCTCGGACGTCCAGACCCGCAGCGATGACGATCGGTGTGCAGGCGGCGAGGACGACGGCAAGGCTGAGCGATGCCGCGAGCACGGCTGAGGTCGCGGCCCCGAGCGCGGCCGCCGCGACGAGCGTCCGGAGGGGGACTCGAGCGGCGAGCAGCACCCTCGTCGCCGTCCTCCGCCGTGGATCCCCGGTCGCCGAGGCGATGATGCTCGCCCCGACAGCGAGCAGGAGGACGGGTGTCAACGTCAGGAGGATCGAGTTGACGTTGACGGTGGACGTCTCGCCCGCTCCGGTGAGGCGTGCGCTCGCGATGTCGCCGAGCGTGAACACTGCGACAGCGCCGCCGGTCAGTGACACGGATGCGAGGATCGGGCCCAGCGCCGCGGTCGATGCCCGCAGCGCCCCCGCTGCCGAACCGAGTCCGAGCACCCAGACGAGGCCCGTGCCGACCGTGTCAGGTCGGGAGAGAGCCGATGCGATGCGGCTCCTGAGAGTGTTCACGACCGTTGACGTGACGATGACGGCGAGTGCGAGCGACACGATCGAGAGGGCGATTCGCTGCTCGAGCGCCCGCACGGAGCTGACCGGCACGAGTGCGAGCCAGGCGGCGGTGCCCGTCCAGGTCATCGCGGCGACCGACAGCGCCACGGTCCGGGACGGGTGTCCTCTCGAGGGCCCCGCTTCGACAGGTCGGCGGATCGCGTCCACTGCGCTGGGCACCAGGGTCGCGCCGACGATGACCGAGGCCGCGACCCACGTCGGGGCACCGAACCGCAGGGGGATCTCGGTGGTGCCCAGTACGAGGGTCCCGACGCCCGTGATCGCAGCGTGAGCGCCAGCCAGGCCGAGGACGGTCGAGACACTGCTGACGGTGATGGTCTGCGCCAGGACGACGACGCGCGCCAGGGGCCGGCCCACACCGGATGCCGCCCACACCGTCCGACCATCGCGCAGGGCTGCGTGCGCTGATCTGGCCGAGCTCCCCGTGACGACCGCCGCGCAGACCGCCGCAGCGAGCACGCCCGGAGTGGTGAAGGAACGCAGCGATGCGCCGACGTCGCCCCCCAGTCCGCTCGCCGTCTCGACCAGACCGCACATCACCGACACGACGAAGGAGGTCAGGGCGACCTGCGCCGCGTACCCGGCCCAGTCGCGGGCCGACCGCCATGTGCCGAACGTCTCGGCAACGACGAACACGAGCCGGATCAGCACCGGACGTCCTCGAGCGCGGAGCGGAGGGACGCGCTGTCCTGACCACTCCTGTCGTGGAGGAGTCCGCCCTCGATCGTGAAGGTCTGGTCTCCCCTCGTCGCGAGCCGGAGGTCGTGCGTGACCACGAGGACCGCCGTCCCGGTGTTCGCGAGTTCCTGCAGCGCACCTGCGACGCTCTCCGCAGTGACCTCGTCGAGGGAGGAGGTCGGTTCGTCGACGAGAGCGACTGCCGGTCTGGACGCGATCAGCCGTGCGATCGCGACACGCTGGTGCTCACCCCCGGACAGGTCGTCGGGCCGACCGCGCCCGCGCCCCTCGAGCCCGACCCGATCGAGCGCAGCTTCGGCCCGAGCGCGCCAGTCCCGCCTGCCGCGGAGCCGATCAGGGAGCGCCACGTTGTTCAGGACGGAGAGCGACGGAACGAGATTGTCCGACTGGAGGACGATGCCGACTGCGCCCTCCCGGTCGCCTCGGTCGCGGCGTCGCGGATGCGGCCAGAGGTCAGTTCCGGCGATGCGGACGCTCCCGGATGACGGCCGTACCGCCCCGGCCAGGCACCGGAGCAGCGTCGACTTGCCGCAGCCCGACCTCCCGACGAGTGTGGTCATCGTCCCGCGGTCCGACGTGAACGAGACGCCGGACACGAGCTGCTTCCTCACGGGTCCGCGGCCCACTGCGAGCTCGACGCCTCGGACGTCCAGCGGTTCGGTGGAGGTCCTCGTCATGGTCATCTGCCTCGATTCCTCGTTGTAGGGTCAGGATACCGGCCGGTGACATGTCAAATGGGGACTTCGTGGACTTCACAACGTTCTGCTCGGACTCGAGTCCGTTCTACGAGCCCGACCACGAACGATCCGACCGGATCTCGTTGGCGGCGCCGACCTCGTGGCGCTCGGCGCCGGGACTCGCATGGACCGGTGTGTTCCCCGCCGGAGTCCGCCGTCGGACCCACGGTTGGAAGATCCACCTGTCGCTCTGCCCAGAGGCGTACGAGGAAGCGCTCCGCCTCGCTGCTGAGATCTGTTTCCGTGCAGACGTCGCGTTCAAGTACGTCCCGAGCGTCCTCGGCCTGATCGCGAGGAATGCGAAGAACGCCGATCGCTCTGCGTCGGGCAAGGCCGTCACGATCTACCCGACGTCCGACGATCAACTCGACAGCCTGGCGGAGGAGCTGCACGCGGCACTCCGATCCTTCGAGGGGCCGTACATCCTCTCGGACGTCCGGTTCCGGGCCGGGCCGGTCCACTTCCGTTACGGAGGATTCGAGCCGCTCTACGTCGAGCGTGGAGGACGGCGTGTCGCCGCTCGGCCGGACGCGAACGGGATGCTCGTCGAGGACGTCCGTGGTCCGCGCTTCGATGAACCAGCGGGGGTGCACGTCCCGGACTGCGTGGCAGAGGCGATCGCGGACTACCGACGCAGTCCGACCGACAACCCCCTGCTCGACTTCCGGTCGATCGAGCCGCTGCAGTTCTCGAACGCCGGCGGCGTGTACCTGGCGGCGGGCGAGGACGGGAAGCTGACCGTGCTGAAGGAAGCGCGCCGGTCGGCCGGGGTCGACGCGAACGGACGCTCCGCACGACAGCGGCTGCAGACCGAACACCGGAACCTGCAGGTCCTCGACGGCACCGGGATCGCGCCGGAACCGCTCCGACTCTTCGGTGTCCTGGAGCATGCGTTCCTCGAGATGGAGTTCCTCGGCGGACAGACCCTGTCCGCCAGGACCGTCGCGGAGCTGCCGGAACTCAGGGCGCGGGGACACCGCGGCGCCGTCGCCGCCACGTACGCGGACGCGAGCACCGAGATCGCACGCGGGCTGTTCGAGGCCGTCGAGCTCGCGCACAACTGCGGGGTCGTGGTCGGTGACCTGCACCCGAGCAACGTGATGCTGTCCCCTGCGCTCCGCGTCAGACTCATCGACCTGGAGGACCACCGCGAGCCGCACGAACGCGGGCGCTCGCCGTTCAACGCTCTCGGGTACCGAGCACCGGACGGGCTCGACGCGGCCGCGAGCGACTGGTATGCGTTCACAAGGACCGTCGCATCGATGTTCGATCCGAGCTTCGCGCGTGAACTCCTGGCTCCGCACCACTGGCAGTCGACCCTCGAACGCGTCCGCGAGCAGGGCACCGCAGAGCTCGCCGAACTCCTGGCGGAGGGCGAGGCCCGAGCTGGTGGTGCACGAGGGAGACGGGCATTCGCCGTCCAGGGTGTCGAGGTCTCGACGATCGAGACCTCCGGACTGGCTCCCGCCTTGCGCAGGGGAATCCGGCAGAGCCGCAGGCCGGGAGCGTCACGACGATTCCCGGGCGACCCTCGAGGGACCGAGGGGTTCGCGAGGATGTCGTGCGCCTTCGGGCTCGCGGGCGTCCTCCTCGCGCAGCTTCGCCTGGGGGAGGTGCCCGAGCCGGCTGACCTCGACTTCCTCGCGGGCGCGGCACAGGGCACCGACCGGATCGGGGCGTTCGACGGACTGTCGGGTGCGGCCTACGTCCTGGCGGCGGCGGGTCGGACGGAAGAAGCGCACGAGCTCCTCGAGCGAGTACGTCTCCTGGCTCCTGCGTCGGACGATTGCTCGCTCGCGACGGGCCTGAGCGGTGCCGCACTGGCGCTGCGAGCGCTGGACGCGGAGTTCGCCTGCGAGTTGCAGGACATCGTTCTCGGGAGAGTGTCGAGCGGCTCCGCGACCATCGCGCTCGACGCGTCTCCGGGTCTGCTCGGCGGCTGGACGGGGATCGCGCTGACGCTCGCCCTCTCGCCGGACAGCGCTCGCTCGGCCTCCGCGGACGAGGCGGCGCGCCGTGCCCTGGGCCGGGACTGCGACCAGATCAGGCGGTCGTCTGCCGGGACCATCGGGCTCCGCGAGACCGATGGGGACCGAGTGTTCCCCTACCTTGCGAACGGGACAGCCGGAGTCCTCCTGACACTCACCACGATGCGGCGTCGAGGACTCGTCGGCGAACACGACGCGTTGTGGACGCGGAACATCGACCGGCTGGTGGAGTCCTGCGCGGGCGGTGTGCAGGTCTTCGACGGGCTCTTCCACGGGAGTGCCGGGCTGCTGCTCGCACTGCGGAGTGCGATCGGACTCCACCCTGAGGTCGGCGAACTGGTGGTCAGCCTGCACGAACGACTGGCGCGCCGGTCCTTCAGTTGGCGTGGCGAAGTCCACATGGCGGGAGACGGGTGCCTCCGACTCTCCAGCGACCTCGCGACCGGAAGTGCCGGTGTGTTGTTGAGTCTCCCGACGACGCCGGATCCGCTCGCCTGGATTCCGGCGCGGACCGCGCCGGAGAACCACACCACAGAAGGGAGGTGAACTGATGGGATCGATCATCGAGATGCAGGGTCGTGCTCAGCGAGCTGAGATCACGCCGCTCGCGAGCGCGATCAGCCTGTTCGGCTGTGCTCACGGGCACAAGGAGAGCTCAGCGAGCTTCTGGGCGTGCGCGTGACGTCAGGGCGTGGTGTCCGGGCTGCAAACGAAGCCCGGCGCCCCGCCTGCCCTCGCGGCGCCTTCTGACGCAGCGGGCTGCACGTGGTTGGCTTGCTCCCATGAGCAACGACAGCGTGCAGCCCGGCGGCGTCGCCCTGCGCGATCCCTGGTACGGCGCACCCTTCTCCGCGGCGTTCCGGCGCTTCTGGCAGAAGTACACCGTGTTCACCGGGCGGGCGTCGCGTGCGGAGTTCTGGTGGTGGTGGGTCACGTCGTTCGTGGTCGGGCTCGTGCTGCAGCTCGTCCCGCAGCTGTTCACGCCCGGTAGCGCTGCGTTCGAGAACCCGGTCGGCTCGTACCTCTTCGTGCTCTGGGGTCTGGCGACGCTGGTCGGCTCGCTCGCGCTCGGCGCCCGTCGGCTCCACGACGCGAACCGGTCGGGCTTCTGGCAGTTCCTGCACGTGCTCGTCGGTATCGGCTCACTCGTGCTGCTCGTGCTGTTCCTGCTGCCGTCGAACCCGAAGGGCACGCGCTTCGACGTCTGAAGCGACCCGCGTGACGTGCCCTGCGCGAGCAGGTCAGAACGGATCTTCGGCGTCCGTGGCGGGTGACCAGCGCGCACGACCCATGTCGATCCTCCAGGCCGACGGACCGTGCACGAGCGGCGTCCCCTCGACGCGGTAGTGCTCGAGCGCGCGTGCCTCGTGCCGGAGCGGCGGCAGCCCGCCGGACCGCACCACGCGCCACCAGGGCAGGTCGGCACCCTCGTGCGCCATCACCTTGCCGACCGCGCGCGAGGCACGGGACCCGAGCGCTGCGGCGACGTCGCCGTAGGTCATGACGCAGCCCGGCGGGATGAGCCGGACGACCTCGGCGACGGCTGCGCCGAAGTCCGGCTCCGTCACCCGGGCGGTTACAGAGCGAGCACGGCGAAGTGGTCGCCGTACTGGGTGTCGCGCACGGTCTCGAAGCCGAGGGCGCGGAAGAACGCCTCGGGGCCACCGTTGCCGCCGGGCTCGTAGACCACGGTCAGGCGCTCGAAGCCACGGCTCCGGGCCTCGTCCGCCAGGCCGTGCACGGCGAACCGGCCGACGCCCCTGCCCTGCGCGTCGGCGGCCACGTTGACGCGCCAGATGGCGCTGCGCAGCTCTTCTTCGCGGTTCTCCTCGTCGAAGGTGCCGATGATCATGCCGACCACGCGGTCGCCGTCGAGCACGACGCGGGTCCACGCCGAGCTCGGCTTCACGTCGGACTCCGCGACGCCGTACGTCGTCGGTTGCACGAACTGCTCCTGCCCGGGCTTGAGCGTCAGGGAGTTCGCCGCGGCGGCGGTCGACGCGGAGAGGGCTTCGAGGCGGAGGTCCGTCATGCCGCTCAGGCTAGCGGTGCACCCCGTCGGGGTGCCAGGACGCAGCAGGGTCCGTTGCAGCAACGTTGCACGCCCGTCCGCGGCGGTAGGGTCGCGACATGGCGGAGCATCGGCGTGGGGCGAACCTGCCCTCGATCGGCGGCTTCAACCGCACCGTCGTCCTCGACGCAGTCCGTCGCTCGCCGGACGGGCTGAGCCGCGTCGAGCTCGCCGCCCGCACGGGCCTGAGCGCGCAGACGGTGTCCAACGTCACGCGGTTCCTCATCGAGGCGGGCATGATCGCCGAGTCCGGCACGGTCGTCGCTGGACGGGGCAAGCCCCGGACGATCCTGCGGCTCGAGGCCACCAGCCGCTACGCCGTCGGGGTGCACGTCGACCCGGCCGTGGTGACGTACGTGCTCCTCGACCTGGCGGGCCGGGTGGTCGCCGAGACCACGACGTCGACGCCGTCGGCGGACGACCCCACCGAGGTCGTCCGCACGATCGCCACCGCCATCGCCGGTCTCGTGGCGGACGCCGGGGTGGCGGTGGAGAGCGTCCTCGGGGTCGGCATCGCGAGCCCGGGACCGATCGACGTGGACGCGGGCGTCGTGCTCGACCCGCCGTTCCTGCCGCGCTGGCGGGACGTCCCGCTCCGCGACGCGCTCGCCGAGGCCACCGGCTTCCCGGTGCTCCTCGAGAAGGACGTCACGGCCGCGGTCGTCGGGGAGATGTTCCTGGCGGGGGAGTCGTCGGCGCGGAACTTCGCGTTCGTGTACTTCGGCACGGGCTTCGGCGTGGGGCTCGTCGTCGATCACGAACCCGTGCGCGGCGTGGGGTCGAACGCGGGCGACGCCGGGCACATCATGGTCGACCAGGGTGCGCTGGCGGGCACACCGGACGGTGCCGGCAGCCGGGGCGAGGTCGGGGGGACCGTCGCGCCCGACCGGCTCGTGCAGGTGGCGCGGGCCCGCGGGCTGCGGCTCGGCGACGACGAAACCGGCCTCGGCCCCGGCGAGCCGGACGGCATCGCCGCGGTGCAGCGGGCGTGGGACGCCCTCGGCGCCGCGATCGAGGCCGGCGACGAGGTCGCGGTGGGACTCGCGGCCGAGGCCGGCGCCGTGATGGGACGGGCCGTGGTCGTCATCGTCAACCTGCTCGACATCGACCGGGTCGTCTTCGGCGGGCCCCTCTGGTCACGCATCGCGCCGGTCGCGCTGCCCGCGGCCCGTGCGGCGGTGGTCGCGTCACCGCTGCTCGTGCCGAAGCACCCGGTCGCGGTGGTCGACAGCGGTCGCGGCGCGGACGTGACGGCGGTCGGCGCGGCCTGCCTGGTGCTCGACGCCGCGCTCTCCCCCCGAGCGAGCGCCCTGCTCATCCGGCGCTGACGGCCCGGATGGTCGGGCCCCCGTTCGCGGTGCTGCGCCGCCACGGCCCGTCTCGCTAGGGTTCGGGGACACGCACGCGACGGAGGGCCGCATGACGATCACGGACGACCCGACCGGGACGATCGACCCACGCTGGGCCCGGGTCCGCCCGATGGTCTTCCGGACGATCATCGGCGCCGTGGTCGCGGCCGGACTGGTGGGCATCGTCGCGGTGCTCCTCGGGGACTTCGGCCGGGTCGCGGTGCAGCTCCTGCTGACGGTGGTCGTGGTCGTCGTCTTCGCGCTGCTGTCCTGGTACGACGCCGACGTGTCCTCGCGGCGGTCCGGCACGTTCGCGTTCGCGAGCATCGTCGTGTCGATGTACCTGCTCGTGACCGGCCTCTTCAAGGTCTGGGTCGTGCCGACCGACCCGTACGGGGGCGACGGGATCTGGCTCGTCGGCGAGCACTTCTGGCAGTGGCTCGGGATCGTGTTCGTCGCACGGTTCGCCCTGCTGCACGTGCACCTGCTGCTCGTCATCCACCGCCGCTACCCGACCCCGCTGCTGCAGCTCGTGGCGAAGGTGACCGTCGGCGTCATCGCGCTGCTCGCCCTGCTGCTCTCGGTGCCGCTGCTGGCCCCGGACGCCGACCTCGCCAGCGGGTACTGGCGGCTCGTGTGGGTGGTCGTCATCCTCGACCTGCTCGGCACCGTCGTCGTGCCGCTGAGCAACGCGCTGTTCCGGCCGCGGCACCACGGCGGCCCGGGTGCCGGTGCGTCCGTTGACGCCCCCTCGGTGGCGTGGCGGAGCCAGCTGGCGGCAGCCACGCCGGTCGCCGGCGGCTGGACGGGCACGCCCGTCCCGGCTGCTCCCGCCGTCCCGGCTGCTCCCGCCGTCTCCGCGGCTCCGGCCGTCCCCGCGGGCCCCGCGGTCGCCGCGGCTCCGGCCGTCTCAGTGGATCCCACCGCGCCGGCGGCCGACGGACGACGGACACACGACGAGGCCGCGACGGTCTGCGGCAGCGACGGCCTGCTCTACGAGCGTCGGCCGGACGGGGCCCGGGCACTCGCGTGGCCGCGCTACGTCGACGGAACACCGCTGCCGGCGGCACCCGACGGTTCGCCCGACTTCGGCGGCGTCGCCCGCCCCTGACCCGGGGCAGTCGCCCCTCAGACCTCGCCGAGCACCTTCCGCCAGGCGGCGGTCAGCGTGGCGTACTCGTCGTCGGACAGCAGGTCGCGCACCCCGGTCGCGAGCACCGCCGACCGGACGGCCTCCTCGGCGCCGGCCCGGTCACGCAGGTGCGCGTCCGAGTGCTTCACCGCACGCCCGGCCTCCTGCGCCGCCTCGATTTCGTCGACACGGCCGGCTGCGCCCGCCGCCTCGAGCGCGTGCTGCCACGCGGCGAGGAGGTCGGCGTTCGTCACCATCCGGCCGTCCGCCCCGCCCTGGATCGCGAGCGACGCGCTCGGTTCCGGCACGACGATGCCCTCGTCCGCCTTCCAGGTCACGTCGAGCGCCTCGGCCTCGTCAGCGGTGATCCGCCCGGCCCGGTCGATCATCGACTGCACTGCGGCCTGGCTGTTCTCGTTCGACACGATGTCCTCTCCGACCGGACGCGCGCCTCGCGTGGTCCCCACCATCCTCCCGACGGCTGCTGGGAGGAGACGGGAACCACCGCCGGACGGGAGGCGCGGTGCGGCGCCGGCACGCGCCTCCCGTCCGCCACGCGCCTCCTGTCCGCCACGCGCCTCCTGTCGACGCGCGCTTCCTGTCGACCGGTCGGCGACCGCTCCCGCGACACCCGTCGTTCACCGGGCGGTCACCGCACGGACGCCCGGGTCCTGAACAGTCGTGCAGGTCTCCCCCCGAACCCGAGAAGGACTCTGCATGCGCACACCCGCCCTGCGGGTCGGCGCCGGCATCGCGACGGGCCTCGCCCTCGCCGCCGGCGTCCTGACCGCCAGCCCCGCCCTCGCTGCCGTCGGCGACGACGACCCCACCGTCGGCGCCCGCGTCACGAGCGGCCCCGCGACCGGCCTCGCGATCAACGAGGTCGAGTCGAACGGCGACGACAACGACTGGGTCGAGCTCGTCAACACCTCGTCGGCGCCGATCGACCTGAGCGGCTGGCGCTTCCTCGACTCCGACTCGACGCACACGGCGTACACGCTGCCGGCCGGCTCGACCATCGCCGCGGGCGGGTACCTCGTCGTCGACGAGGAGACCACGACCCGGACGGGCTTCGGCTTCGGGCTCGGCGGTTCCGACGCCGTGCGGCTCTACGACACGAGCGGCACGCTGACCCTCCGGTACGCGTGGACCTCGCACGCGGTCGTCACGTACGGCAGCTGCCCGGACGGCTCCGGCACGCTCGTCGACACCACCGCGTCGACGAAGGGCGCCCCGAACGACTGCTCCTCGCCCGTGCGGATCAACGAGGTCGAGTCGCAGGACGGCACCCCGGGGGACTGGGTCGAGCTGACGAACGTGGGGACGACCACGGTCGACCTCGGCGGGTACGTGCTGCGGGACAGCGAGGACGACCACGCCTGGACGATCCCGGCCGGCACCACGGTCGCAGCGGGCGGCTTCACCGTGCTCGACGAGGCGCAGTTCGGCTTCGGGCTCGGCAAGGCCGACAGCGTGCGGCTCTCCGACCCCCGCGGGGTCCGGGTCGACGCGTACTCCTGGACCGCCCACGCGGCGACGACGTACGGGCGCAACCCCGACGGCACGGGCGAGTTCGCCGAGACGGCCGAGCCGACCAAGGGTGCGGCGAACCGCTTCGCCGGCGTCGTGACCGCCGAGGCGTGGCCGGGCGGACCGGACGAGACGGTGCTCGACGCCGAGGGCACCTTCACCGGTGACCTCAGCGGACTCGACTGGACGACCTCGTCGACCTCGCGCGACGGGCAGCTCTGGGCGGTGCAGAACGGCGACGGCCTGCTGTACCACCTCGCGCCGGACGGCGAGGGCGGCTGGGCGCCGACGAACGCCGCCGGCACCGACCTGCGCTACGCGGACGGCACCGGGACCCCCGACGCCGAGGGCGTCACCGTGACCGCGGACGACCCCGGTGCCGTCTACGTGTCGACCGAGCGCGACAACGACGTGTCGAAGGTGAGCCGCCCCGCGGTCCTGCGCTTCGCCACCACCGCCGGGGCGGAGTCCACGCTGCGGGCGACCGACGAGTGGAACCTCGCCGCGGACTTCCCCGGGCTCGGTGCCAACGCCGGACTCGAGGGTGTCACCTGGGTGCCGGACGCCTGGCTGACCGAGCGCGGCTTCGTCGACCAGCACACCGGTGCGGCCTACGCCCCGGCGTCCTACCCCGGGCACGGTGACGGACTCTTCTTCGTCGGTGTCGAGGGCACCGCGAGCGTGTACGCCTACGCCCTGATGGACGACGGGTCGTTCCAGCGCGTCGCGACGATCAGCACCCCGTTCTCGCTGGTGGCCGAGGTGCAGTTCGACCCGACGCTCGACGCCCTCTGGGTGGTCTGCGACGAGGCGTGCTCCGGTCGCACGGCGCTCTTCGACGTGCAGGACGGCGCCTTCGCCCTCGCGTCGCTGTACGAGGCGCCGGCGAACGCCGACCGGACGCTCGCGAACGAGGGCTTCGCGATCTCGGGCCGCTGCGTCGACGGTGCGCGGGCGACCTTCTACGCCGACGACAACGACACGAACGGCGCCTCGCTCCGCACCGGGACCCACCCGTGCGACGCGACGACCGAGCCGGGTGACGGCGACGGCGGCACGCCCGCTCCGGGCGACGGCAGCACGCCCGCCCCGGGTGACGGCAGCACGCCCGCCCCGACGCCCGGGACCGGTGGGTCCGCACCGACCCCGACCCCGTCCGTGCCCTCCACCACGACCGCTCCGGTCGCTCCGACCGAGGCCCTGGCCGACGCGAACCGCGGCTCGGTCTCGGCACCGCACACCGTGCGCGCGGGGTCCTCGGTGACGATCACCGTCGGCACGCGGTACGCCGGGCAGCCGGTGGCCGTCTGGCTGTTCTCGGACGCCCGACTGCTCGGCACCCCGACGGTCGCGGCGGACGGTACGGTCACGGTCCTCGTCCCCGCCGACGTGTCGGCCGGTGCCCACCGCCTGGTGGTGGCCGCGCTCGACGGCACCGTGCTCGGGTGGACCGAGGTCACGGTCGACCCCGCGACCGGCGAGCTCGCGTTCACGGGTGCCGACCTGGCGGGAGGCATCGCCGCGGCGCTCCTGCTCGTGACGGCCGGTGCCGGTGTCCTCGTGGTGCGTCGGCGCCGTGCGGGAGCCGCGCGCGCCTGACGCCGAGCGTCCCACGACGCCCCCGCTGCCCTCCCGGCAGCGGGGGCGTCGTGCGTGCGCCACCCGTTCCTTCCCACAACGGGTGCGATGGGGAGCGGTTCCGGGCGTACCTGGTCGTTCCGTCACGGCAGGTACGCCCGTTCCGGCCAGGTACGCCCGTTCCGACCAGGTGGGCGCCCCGCCCCGGGCACGAGGGGCGCGCTCCCGAGCTCGGCACCGTTGCGGAGCCGTGACCGAAAGCTCTTGACACGAATAAGTCCACACGCTGTACTAATCCTGCGCGCGGGTGACGGAGCCCGCGGACATCCCGTGCAAAGGAGCACCGATGAAACGCCGCACCCGAATCATCGCCGGTCTCGCAGCCGTGGCAGTCGCCGCGGTCGGACTGGCGGGTTGTTCCAGCTCGGGGTCCGCCTCGAGCAACACGATCAAGATCGCGTACCAGAAGTTCGGTGCCTTCCAGCAGCTCGATGCGCAGATGAAGGAGGTCAAGACCGCGTACGAGAAGGCGAACCCGGGCAAGACCGTCACCCTCGTCCCGATCCAGGCGCAGGGCAACGACTACTACACGAAGCTCGCGCTCATGAACAAGGCGCCCGCGACGGCCCCCGACGTCATGTACGAGGACACCTTCCTCATCAAGTCCGACGCCGAGGCCGGCTACCTTCTGCCCCTCGACAAGTACACGGACAAGTGGGACGAGTGGGACCAGTTCTACGACAACGCGAAGCAGGCCGGCCAGGGCGACGACGGCAAGATCTACGGCGTCTCGATGGGTACCGACACCCGGGCCCTCTGGTACAACAAGGACATCTTCAAGAAGGTCGGCTTGCCCGTCCCGTGGGAGCCGAAGACCTGGGACGACGTGCTCGCCGCCGCGAAGACCATCAAGGAGAAGGACGCGGGCGTCATCCCGTTCAACATCTACTCCGGCAAGGCGCAGGGCGAGGCCTCGACCATGCAGGGCTTCGAGATGCTCCTGTACGGCGCGGACGGCGACGGCAACACCCTCTACAAGGACAAGAAGTGGGTCGTCGGCTCGAAGCAGTTCGAGGACTCCCTCAAGTTCGTGAAGGACGTCTACCAGGGCGGCCTCGGCCCGACACCGCAGCAGGCGCTCGACACGAACGTCGGCACGACGATCGCGCAGACGTGGCTGCCCGAGGGCAAGCTCGCCATCGACCTCGACGGCTCGTGGCAGTCCGGCACGTGGCTCGAGTCCGGCACCGCTCCGTGGAAGGAGTGGAACGACGTCATGGGTCAGGCAGCGTTCCCGACGCAGAACGGCCAGGAGCCGGGCTACAACTCGATGTCCGGCGGCTGGACGCTCGCGGTCGGCTCGAAGTCGAAGAACCCGCAGGCGGCGTTCGACTTCATCACGACCTTCCTCGACAAGGACGGCTCGCTGAAGTACGACACCGAGAACAGCCAGATCGCCGTCCGCAAGGACGTCGCCGAGGACACCGCGTACACGGACGCCAACCCGACGTTCAAGTTCTTCTCCGGCCTGGTGGAGCACACGAACTTCCGCCCGGCGACGAGTGACTACGCGCAGGTCTCGAACGCGATCCAGGTCGCGATGGAGTCCGTCATGACCGGGCAGCAGACGCCCGCCGAGGCCGCGAAGGACTACGACCAGGCGGTCGAACAGGTCGTCGGCAAGGACAACACCGTCGACGCCGGTTAGCGGCGCGACCACCTGACGGACGGGAGGCGCGACTCACGTCGTGCACCGCGCCTCCCGTCCGTCCCTCCCCACCTTCGGAACCCCTCCGCACCCGGAAGGCATCCAGCGTGTCCACAACACCCCTCGCGCCGACACTGTCGGCGCCCGGTGCGCCGAAGCGCACCGAGCCACCCGTGCCGCGCAAGCGGCGACCGCTCCGGAACGCGACGCGGGTCGTCCCGCTCCTGCCCGCGGTGGTCCTCCTCGTCGTCTTCCTGCTCGGCCCCGTCATCTCGTCGTTCTACGGGTCGTTCACCGACTCGGCCCTGACCGGCGTCGGCGCCGCTGACCAGCAGTTCGTCGGCTTCCGCAACTACGTCGAGCTCTTCCAGGACAAGGACTTCCCGAAGTCCGTCGTCCTGACGATCGTGTTCCTCCTCGCCTCGGCGGTGGTGGGACAGAACGTGCTCGGCCTCGGGCTCGCGCTCCTCATGCGCAGCGCGAACCGGGTCGTCCGCGCGATCGTCGGCACCTTCGTCGTCGCCGCCTGGGTGCTGCCGGAGATCGTCGCCTCGTTCGCCGCCTACGCGTTCTTCAACGACACCGGCACGCTCAACACCTTCCTGGCGTCCATCGGGATCACCGGGGCGAACTGGCTCTACACGTACCCGATGCTCGCCGTGATCCTGGCGAACATCTGGCGCGGGACCGCCTTCTCGATGCTCGTCTACTCGGCCGCCGTGTCCGAGGTCCCCGAGGAGATCACCGAGTCCGCCGAGGTCGACGGCGCCACCGGGTGGCAGCGGCTCGTCTACATCACGCTGCCGGTCATCCGCCGCTCGATCTCGACGAACCTCATGCTCACGACGCTGCAGACGCTGTCGGTCTTCACCCTCATCTTCGTGATGACGGGCGGCGGCCCCGGCACGAACTCGTCGACCCTGCCGATCCTGGCGTACCAGGAGGCGTTCAAGTTCTCGCAGCTCGGCTTCGGGACCGCGATCGCGACGATCCTGCTGATCGTCGGCGCGGTGTTCTCGATCATCTACATCCGCGCGCTCAAGCCCGAGGTGGACTGACCATGGCCCTCACCGCCGACCGTCCCATCGCGAACGTCACCCGCTCGGTGACCGCGCCCGGCGCACTGCACATGACCTCCCCGCGCGGACGGACCATGCGCTGGGTGTCGAACGTCGTCCTGCTGGTCATCGCCCTCTGCTTCGCGGTGCCCCTGCTCTGGCTCGTGCTGGCGTCGGTGGACACCCAGGCGTCGCTGTCGGTGAAGCTGCCGACGCAGTTCACGCTCGACAACTTCACGCAGGTGCTCACCCCGGAGCTGTCGTTCATCCCGCTCGCGAACAGCCTGCTGCTCTCCGGCGGCACCGCGGTCGTCACCGTGGTGTTCGCGCTGCTCGCCGCGTACCCGCTGTCCCGCTACAAGATGCGCGTCAACAAGCCGTTCCTGTACAGCATCCTGTTCGGCACCGGGCTGCCGATCACGGCGATGATGGTGCCCGTCTACGCGCTGTTCGTGTCGCTCAACCTGATCGACAACGTGTGGGGCTGCATCTTCTTCCTCGCCGCGACGAGCCTGCCGATGGCGATCTGGATGGCGAAGAACTTCATGGACTCGGTGCCGATCTCCCTCGAGGAGGCGGCGTGGACCGACGGCGCCTCGATGTTCACCACGCTGACGCGGATCGTCGTGCCGCTCATGCGCCCCGGCATCGCGGTCGTGTTCATCTTCGTGTTCATCCAGGCCTGGGGGAACTTCTTCGTCCCGTTCGTCCTGCTGCTCTCGCCCGACAAGGTGCCCGCCGCGGTGAGCATCTTCAACTTCTTCGGGCAGAACGGCGCGGTCGCCTACGGGCAGCTCGCCGCCTTCTCGATCGTCTACTCCGTGCCCGTGATCGCCCTCTACGTGCTCGTGTCCCGCGGCCTCGGGGGCGGCAACGCCCTCGCCGGCGGCATCAAGGGCTGACCCCACCGCTCGACGGGAGACGGTGCCGCGGTACCGCCCTGCCCGCCGACCCCTGCTGGAAAGGAACCACTCCATGCACCACGACGAACCGCTCGTCGAGGCCCGGATCGCCCGCCTCGTCCGCGACCGCATCGACCCCGCCGTGCACCGCCGCTCGGCCCCGGTCACCATCGACGCCTGGGAGGTGCCGGACGAGCCCGTCCCGTTCGCCGAGGCCGTCACCGCCGACTACACGCCGTTCACGGTCGGCAGCGCGTGGGGCGGCCGGCCGTGGGGCACCACCTGGTTCCGGGTCCGCGGCACGGTGCCCGACGACTTCGGCACCGACCCCGGCACCACCGTCGAGCTCCGCGTCGACCTCGGCTTCTCGAAGCGGCAGCCCGGCTTCCAGGCCGAGGGCCTCGCCTGGCGCACCGACGGCTCGACGATCAAGGGCATCGAGCCGCGCAACGACACCGTGCCCGTCGAGGTCGGCCCCGGCGGCTCCTTCGAGCTGTACGTCGAGGCCGCCGCGAACCCGGACATCGGTGGCGACGACTTCCAGGGCGCGACACCGCTCGGGTCCCGGACGACGGCCGGCACGGAGCCGATCTACCGGCTGCGCGCGCTCGAGCTCGTCGAGCGCGACGACACGGTGTGGGAGCTCCAGCAGGACGTCTGGGTGCTCCGCGGCCTGATGGCCGAGCTGCCGACCGACGGCACCCGCGGGGCCGACCTGCTCCGCGTGCTCGAGCGCGCCGCCGATGCCCTCGACCCCGACGACGTCGCGGGCACCGCCGCGGACGCCCGCGCCGTGCTCGCCCCGGCCCTCGCCGTGCCCGCCAGCGCCGCCGCGCACCGCGCCGTCGCCGTCGGACACGCGCACATCGACTCCGCCTGGCTCTGGCCGGTCCGCGAGACGATCCGCAAGTGCGCCCGGACGTTCTCGAACGTGCTCGACCTGATGGACCAGGACCCCGACTTCACCTTCGCGTGCTCGTCCGCGCAGCAGTACGCCTGGATCCGCGACGGCTACCCGTCGATCTGGGCCCGCATCAAGCAGCGGGTCGCCGAGGGGCGCTGGATCCCCGTCGGCGGCATGTGGGTCGAGTCGGACACCAACCTGCCCGGTGGTGAGGCCCTCGCGCGCCAGTTCGTCGCCGGGAAGCGCCTGTTCCTCGAGGAGTTCGGTGTCGACACCCCCGAGGCCTGGCTGCCCGACTCGTTCGGCTACACCGGCGCGCTGCCGCAGATCGTCCGGGCCGCCGGCTCGAAGTGGTTCGTCACGCAGAAGCCATCGTGGAACGAGACGAACGTCATCCCGCACACGTCCTTCCACTGGGAGGGCATCGACGGCTCCCGCGTCCTGACGCACCTGCCGCCGGCCGACACCTACAACTCGGACGTCTCCGCCGCCGACCTGCTCCGCGGCGAACGCGGCAACAAGGAGCGCGGCGTCGCGAACACGTCGATGCTGCTGTACGGGTTCGGCGACGGCGGCGGTGGACCCACCCGCGAGATGGTCGCGGCGGCCCGACGTCAGCACGACCTCGACGGCTCGCCGCGGGTCGACCTCGGCACCCCCGAGCAGGTGTTCGAGGAGCTCGAGCGCGTCCTGCCCGAGCCCGCGGTGTGGTCGGGGGAGATGTACCTCGAGTTCCACCGCGGCACCTACACGTCGCAGATCCGCACGAAGCAGGGCAACCGCCGATCCGAGCACCTGCTCCGCGAGGCCGAGCTCTGGGCGGCGACCGCGGCCGTGCGGCTCGGCGCCGAGTACCCGTACGACGAGCTCGAGTCGGTCTGGCACACCGTGCTGCTGCAGCAGTTCCACGACATCCTGCCGGGGTCGTCGATCGCCTGGGTCTACGAGAACGCCGAGGCCGAGTACGCCCGGGTCGCCGAGGTCCTCGAGGGACTGATCGGGTCGTCCACGACCGCACTCGCGAGCGGTGGGGCGCCGGCGCTCGCCGGGGTCGGGGCGTCGGCGACCGCGTTCGCCGGGGGAGCCGGCAGCGGGCTCGATGCGCCGCAGGGCGCGGGTGCGGTCGGGTCCGGGGGCAGCGCCGAGGTCGGGACCGTGGTGCGCTTCAACGCCTCGCCCGTCACGGCGGGCGGGGTGACCGCCCTGGGTGGTTCCGCCGCGCTGGCGGAGGAGGCCGTGCCTCCCGTCCGGAACGGCGACCGCTTCGTCTTCGACACCGGCGTCGTCACGGCGACCATCGACGCGAGCGGGCACGTCGTGTCGCTCGTCGACCACGCCTCCGGACGCGACGCCGTCGCACCGGACGCCGTCGCCGCGCAGTACACGGTCTTCCGGGACACCCCGAACCAGTGGGAGGCGTGGGACATCGACCGCGCCTACCAGCGGAACGGGACCGTCCTGGCGGCGGCCTCCGTCGAGGTGCTCGGCGATGCGCTCGTCGTGACGCGCCCCTTCGGCTCGTCGTCGGTGACCACCCGGTACTCGGCGACCGCGGGGCAGCCCGAGCTGCACATCGAGACCGAGGTCGAGTGGCACGAGCGGCAGAAGCTCCTCAAGCTCGCCTTCCCGCTCGACGTGCGGGCGTCGGTGGCGTCGAGCGAGATCCAGTTCGGGCACATCGACCGGCCGACGCACCAGAACACCTCGTGGGACATGGCCCGCTTCGAGACCGCAGCGCACCGCTGGGTGCACGTCGCGGAGCCGGGGTTCGGCGTCGCGGTCGCGAACGACTCCACGTACGGGCACGACATCACGCGCTCGACGCGTGCGGACGGCGGGACGACGACGCTCGTGCGTGAGTCACTGCTGCGCGCGCCGACGTTCCCGGACCCGCACGCCGACCAGGGGCACCACGTGTTCCGGACGGTGCTGCGCGTCGGCGCCTCGGTGCTCGACGCCGCGGACTCCGGGTACCGGCTCAACCTGCCGGTGCGCTCGGTGCCGGGTTCGGCCGAGGTGTCGCCGCTGGTCGTCGTGTCCTCGCCGCAGGTGCTCGTCGAGGCCGTCAAGCTCGCCGAGGACCGCTCGGGCGACGTCGTCGTGCGGCTGTACGAGGCGTCGGGCGGTCGGGCGACGGACGTCGGGGTGTCGTTCGGGTTCGACGTCGCCGCGGTCGACGCGGTGGACCTGCTCGAGCGGCCGGTCGGCGACGGGACGTGGGCTGCCGGGGAGCCGGTCGTGCTCACGCTGCGTCCGTTCGAGATCGTCACGCTGCGGGTGCGGCGGGGCTGAGGCGGCGGCGCCGGGCCCGTGGCAGCGGGTCCGGTGCCGCCGGCCCGGAGGGGCTGCGGCGCCGGGGGAGCACGGGTGCGTTCCCTCGGCGCCGCGTTGCGTGGCGGGCGGCGGTCTGCGCCGCTCGTGGATCGCCCGTGGTGTCGTGCCCGGTCGTTCCTGATCGCTCCTGATCGCTCGCGGTGTCGTGCCCGGTCGATCCGGGCGTACCTGAGGGGAACGGGCGTACCTGGTCGAACAGGACGACCAGGTACGCCCGTTCTCACTTCCCATCGCGGCCGTCAGGGGAAGGAACGGGCGTCCTGCACAGGGCGAGCGGACGGGAGGCCCGTCCACAGTCCGCCCCGCCGGCCCCGGTCCCGCGGTGGAGACCGGGCACGCTCCCGGCATGGAACGACCACTCCCCATCCTCCGTGCGGGTCCGGCCCGCGAGGTCGGCTGCGATCCGACCACGTTGCGTCGCCGCGTCCGGTCCAGCGGCTCCGATCGGCTCGTCCGCGTCGGCCCGAACGCCTTCGTCGAAGGCGTCCGGTGGGACGGCGCGGGCCCTCGGCAGCGGTACGTCACACGCGTGTACGCACGGCTCGGACGGCTCGGGACCCCCGCCGTCGCCTCGCACGTGTCGGCCGCCGCGGTCCACGGGCTCCCGGCGTTGTCCGGGTGGAACGCCCCGGTGCACGCCACCGTGCCGGAGTCGATGTACCGCGGCCGGACACCGACCCTGGTCCTGCACACGCGTCCGGTGCCGCCGGCCGAACGGGTCGAGGCGGACGGGGTCGCGGTGACGTCCGTGCCGCGGACGGTGGTCGACATCGCGATGTCCGACGACCTCCGGACCGCGGTGGTCGTCGCCGATGCGGCCCTCCGCAGCGGCATCGGCACCGGGTGCCTCCGGGCAGCGGTCCACCACCGGTCTCGCGGGCGCCGACGCGCCGACCAGGTCATCGACCTCGCCGACGGCCGGTCCGGATCCGCAGCGGAGTCGTTCGCCCGCGTCGTCTTCCTGGAGCTCGGTCTGCCGGAGCCGGCGCTGCAGCAGGGGTTCGTGGTCGACGGCCGTCGGTACGCCGTCGACTTCTGGTTCCCCGACCAGGGCGTCGTCGTCGAGATCGACGGCCGTGCGAAGTACACGCAGGAGCGGTACCTCGCGGGCAGGAGCCCGACCGAGGTGTTCCTCGACGAGAAGCGTCGGCACGAGGGGCTGCTGACGGTCCCCGGGGTCCGGGCGGTCGTGCGACTCGAGTGGCGGGACCTGTTCGACCCGGACGCCCTGGTCCGCCGCTTCCGGGCCGCCGGCCTGCCGTGTCCGGTGCGACCGATCAGGAGCGCCCGACCGGCTGCCTGACCGGGAGCGGGCCCAGGGGCCTCGGGTTAGCGTCGCGCCCATGGCAGTCACCGAGATCTGGCTCGTCCGCCACGGGGAGTCCACCGCCAACGTCGCCGCCGCCCGTGCGGACGCCGCGGGCGCGGACGTCATCGAGGTCGACCACCGCGATGCCGACGTCCCGCTCAGCCCCCTCGGTGAGGAGCAGTCGCGGGCGCTCGGGCAGGAGCTCGCCGACCGCGGCGTCGACGACGTCCCGGTCGCGCTGTGGGTGTCGCCCTACCGTCGTGCGCAGCAGACGATCGGCATCGCGCTCGAGGCCGACGGCCTGACCGAGCCGCCGAGGCGAACCGACGAACGGCTGCGCGACCGGGAGCTCGGTGTCCTCGACCTGCTCACCCGACAGGGCGTGCGAAACCGCTACCCGGACGAGGAGCGCCGCCGACAGTGGCTCGGCAAGTACTACCACCGGCCCGCGGGCGGGGAGTCGTGGGCGGACGTCATGCTCCGGCTCCGCTCGGTGATGACCGACGTCGACCGGCTCGAGGGGACCGAGCGGCTCCTCGTCGCCGCACACGACGCGGTCGTGATGCTCGCGATGGCCGTGTGCCTCGACCTCGACGAGCACGCGCTCATGGCCTTCGCCGAGGACCACACCGTCGCGAACGCCTCGCTCACCCGGCTCCACCGCGACGGCCCCGGTGCGCCGTGGACGCTCGAGGAGTTCTCCGCCGTCGGACACCTCGACGACGACGAAGTGACCGAGCACAGCGGCCGGAAGGACGACGTCCGTGTCGAGTGATCCTGAGGCCCCGCAGCACATCACGCCGAACGTCCTGCGGGAGTGGCCGCTGCCCGAGCCCGGCGCCGGCAAGTACGGACGCGGGCAGGTGCTCGTCATCGGCGGTGCTTCGTACACGCCCGGCGCAGCCATGCTGTCCGCGCTCGCCGCGCTCCGGGTCGGTGCCGGTCGGCTCACGCTCGCGGTCGGCGCGAGCGTCGCGCACCACGTGGCCGTCGCCGTGCCGGAGTCCGGGGTGCTCCCGCTCGCCGAGGACGCGGACGGGCACGTCGCCGTCGGTGCGCTCGCCGCGGTGGCCGACACCGCCGGGTCCTCCGACGCCGTGCTCGTCGGCCCCGGGCTCGACGAGCCCGACGGCGCCCGTGACCTCGTCGCCGGCATCGCCGATGCGGTCGGTCCGGAGGCGTTCGTCGTCCTCGACGCGTTCGCGCTCGGCGTGGCCGCGGACGTCGAGGACCGCCTCGCGCCCCTGCACGGTCGGCTCGTGATGACGCCGAACAGCGGCGAGGCGGAGCGCCTCCTCGGGCGGGACTGCGGGGACGACGACGTCGCCGACGCCCGCGAGATCGCCGAGCGGTACGGCGCCGTCGTGGCGCTGTCCGACGTCATCGCCGCGCCGGACGGTCGTGCCTGGGTGAAGGGCACCGGTTCGGGCGGCCTGGGGACGAGCGGCAGCGGCGACGTGCTGTCCGGCGTGGTGGTCGGGCTGCTCGCGCGCGGTGCGGAGCCGGCTCAGGCCGTGGCGTGGGCCTCCTACGTGCACGCCGCCGCGGGGGACCGCCTGGCCGTGCAGGTCGGGCCGCTCGGCTACCTGGCCAGTGAGCTCCTCGCCGAGATCCCGCGCGTCCTGGTCGAGCTCGGCGGCTGAGGCGGGGTGGACCCACCCCGTCTACGCACGCAACGACTCCACGGCCTTGTCGACCCGGCGCTGGCGCGTCTCCGGCGCCTTCGCCGCGAGCACCGGGTCCACGAGCGCCCGCTGCCGTGAGGCCGACAGGGTCTCGTAGGCCGCCCGGACCCCGGCCTCGTCGAACGCCGCCGCCAGGTCCGACGGCAGCTCGACCGTCCGCGGCAGGGTGTCGACCTCGAGCGTGACCTCGACGGTGTCCCCGGCGGCGATGCCCGCTGCGGTGCGGTGGGCCTCG
This sequence comes from Curtobacterium citri, assembly GCF_030362955.1. Lineage (NCBI taxonomy): Bacteria > Bacillati > Actinomycetota > Actinomycetes > Micrococcales > Microbacteriaceae > Curtobacterium > Curtobacterium citri. The sequence goes on along the minus strand of NZ_JAUCML010000003.1, from coordinate 21,353 downwards.
GACAGCGGCACCAGGAACTGTCCGCCCATCACCCCGACCGTCGACCGGTAGGTGTAGCCGCTGTCGATCGTGACGACCACGGCGGGGCGCTTCCCGGAGCCGAGGGCGTCGACGACCTCCTCGGGAACGGGCAGACCGGTGGCCGTCTTCCTCGCCTGCAGGACCGTCGTCGTGAACTGCACCCGTGCCTCCCGGCTGTCCGCGGTCGCGACCGCAGCGTGCGCCGCAGACGCGACCGACCATCACCGGGGACCGTCCCCGGCAGCGAAACCGTACAGCCGCACCCGCTGTTCCGCCACCGTTCACCGCCGCAGCACGACCCCGAAACCGGCCGCGTCCACGATCGTGCCGAACCCGGACCCCCCGGACACCCGAACCCCCACAGCACCCGGAAGGCACACCCCGTGCAGCACACCCGCACCCTGGCCGGCATCGCCCTGGCCGCAGCAGCAGTCGTCACCCTGGCCGGTTGCTCGGCCACGAGCTCGGCGAGCACGAGCACCGGTTCCGGCGACACCGACTGGAAGACGGCCACCAGCGCCGAGTCCGCCGGCGGCATGGACGCCCTCGTGAAGGCCGCGAAGGCCGAGGGCCAGCTCAACGTCATCGCGCTCCCGCCGACGTGGGCGAACTACGGCAAGATCATCGCCGGCTTCGAGAAGCAGTACGACATCAAGGTCAACTCCGCGAACCCGAACGGCTCGAGCGCCGACGAGGTCGCCGCCGTGAAGTCGCAGCAGGGGCAGTCCACCGCCCCCGACGTGCTCGACCTCGGCAACGCGGTCATGCAGCAGAACCTCGGCCTGCTCACCGACTACAAGGTCGCGAACTGGTCGGACATCCCGGACACGCTGAAGGACGCCGCCGGCAAGTGGACGCGTGACTACACGGGCCTGATGTCGATCGGGTACGACTCGTCGAAGATCCAGGACGCCCCGAAGGACCTGAACGACCTGCTCGGCAGCGAGTACAAGGGCAAGGTCTCGATCGCCGGCGACCCGACGCAGGCGAACCAGGCGGCGAGCGCGGTGTACCTCGCGGCGCTGGAGAACGGCGGCTCGGCGGACGACATCACGAAGGGCGTCGACTTCTTCGGCAAGCTGAAGCAGGCCGGCAACTTCCAGAACGTGCTGCCGTCGCAGGCCACGGTCGCCTCGGGCGAGACCCCGGTCGTCGTGCAGTGGTCGTACAACAACCTCGCGTGGGGCCCGGCCGCCGGTGCCTCCGGCAACGAGAACTGGAAGACCGTCGTCCCCGAGGGCCAGGCCCTCGGCTCGTACTACTCGCAGGCGATCAACAAGGACGCCCCGCACCCGGCGGCGGCGCGCCTCTGGCAGGAGTACATCGCCAGCCCGGACGCGCAGAACCTGTACCTGCAGGCCGGCGCCTTCCCGTCGACCCTCGCGGCGATGGAGCAGTCGGGCAAGGTCGACAAGGACGCGCTCGAGGCCGCCGGCGGCATGCCGAAGGACTACGTCGAGCTGACGGACGCGCAGGTCACCGAGGCCGCGAAGGTCCTGGCGGCGAAGTGGTCCGCCACCATGGGGTCCTGATCCCGTGGCCCGCGCATCGGCCCCGAGCGGCGGCAGCGCGACCGTGCCGGGGCAGGCACCCGCCCCCGCAGCGACCAGTGCTGCGGCCACCAGCGCCGCCGGCTCGGTGGCCGATGCCGGCGGCACCCCCGCCCCCGGTCCGCAGCCCGACCCCGGTCCGCAGCCCACTCCCGTCGCCGCGCACCCGCGGAACGGCCGGGGCCGCCGCGCCGGCATCGCCTGGCTCGGCCTCACCCCGTTCGCCGCCTACGTGCTGCTGTTCCTGGCCGTCCCGGCCGTGATCGCGGTCGGCAGCGGCTTCCTCACCGGCGACGGTGCGTTCACCGTCGCGAACCTCGCGGCCTTCGCCGACCCGTCCGTCCTGCGCGCCTTCGGTGGCTCGTTCGGGCTGTCGGCCGTCTCCGCCGTGATCGGCGCGGTCGTCGGTGCGCTCGTCTGCTGGGCGCTCGCAGCGCTCCGCCCGGACGGACTCGTCCGCTCGGTGATCGACGCCGCCGCGAGCGTCCTCGCGCAGTTCGGCGGTGTCATGCTCGCCTTCGCCTTCATCGCGACGATCGGGGCGCAGGGCCTGGTCACGACGTGGCTCGTGTCCACGTTCGGGATCGACCTCAACGCCGACGGCACCTTCCTCTACACGGTCCCGGGGCTCGTCATCCCCTACGTGTACTTCCAGGTCCCGCTGATGGTCCTGACGTTCATGCCCGCCCTCGAGGGCGTGCAGGCGCAGTGGGGCGAGGCCGCGGCCACCCTCGGGGCCTCGCGCGCGACGTACTGGCGGCGCATCGCCGTCCCGGTCCTCGCTCCGGCCTTCTGGGGCTCGCTGCTGCTGCTGTTCGCGAACGCGTTCTCGTCGTTCGCCACCGCCGCCGCGCTCATCTCCCAGGGCGGCATCGTCCCGCTGACGATCCGCGCGCAGCTGACCAGCGAGACGATCATCGGCCTGCAGAACGTCGCCGGGGTGCTCGCGCTCGGCATGGTCGTCGTCATGGCGGTCGTCATGGCCCTGTACTCGCTGCTCCAGCGCCGGGCCGCCCGGTGGCAGCGGTGAGCGCCGTCGTGCGTCCGGCGACCCGGCCGGGAGGCTCGGCTCGCCCCCGCCGCTTCGGCGTCGCCCCGTCGCGGGGCACCGCAGCGGTCGTGCTCACCCTGGTCGGACTCGTGTTCGCGGTCCCGCTGGTCGCCCTGGCACAGTTCACGTTCCGTCAGGGCACCGACGGTGCCCTGACCCTCGACCACTACGCCGCGATCGTCGACCCGGCGAACGCCGTCACGTACCAGCCGGTCTTCGACGGCCTCGCCGCGTCGCTGCTCATCGCCGTGATCACCGTCGGGATCGTGCTGCTCGTCCTCCTGCCGGCGCAGATCGTCACAGCACTGCGCTACCCCCGCCTGCGTCGGGTGCTCGAGTTCGTGTGCCTGGTCCCGATCACCGTGCCCGTCGTGGTGCTCGTCGTCGGGTTCATCCCCGTCTACCGGGTCGTGGCCCAGGTCTTCGGCTCCGGCGCCTGGACCCTGGCGTTCGCGATCGGCGTCGTGTCGCTGCCGTTCGCGTTCCGTCCGATCGCGGCGGCGCTGACCGCGGTGGACGTCACGGTGCTGTCCGAGGCGGCGCGGTCCCTCGGCGCCTCGTGGTGGACGGTGACGTGGCGGGTCTTGCTGCCGAACCTCCGCCGCGGCATCACCGCCGCGTGCTTCCTCACCGTGACGGTCGTCCTCGGCGAGTACACCCTCGCCTCGTTCCTCTCCCGCACCACGTTCCAGACCGCACTGCTGCTCGTGCAGTCGACCGACCCGTACGTCGCAGCGGTCTTCTCGCTCGCCGCGCTGCTGTTCGGGTTCGTCCTGCTCGTGCTGATCGGCCGGGTCGGGACCGGCCGCCGGCGCACCCCGAAGGAGTCCGCATGACCACGACCGCCCCCGCCGCCCCGGCCTCGCTCTCGACCGAGGGCGCGACCGTCGAACTCGAGGCGGTCGAGAAGCACTACGGCACGCACCGGGCACTCGCCGGGCTGTCCCTCCGCATCGAACCCGGCGAGTTCGTGTCGCTGCTCGGCCCGTCCGGCTGCGGCAAGACCACTGCGCTCCGGGCCCTCGCCGGGCTCGAGACGATCGACGGCGGCGCCATCCGCATCGATGGCGCGGACGTCGCCTCGGTCCCGGTCGACCAGCGGGACATCGGGATGGTGTTCCAGCAGTACTCGCTGTTCCCGCACATGACCGTGCGGCAGAACGTCTCCTTCGGCCTGGAGATGCGTCGGGTGCCTGCGGCCGCACGACGCGAGCGGGTCGTCGAGGCCCTCGACATGGTGCACCTCGTCGACTTCGCCGACCGGTGGCCGCACCAGCTCTCCGGCGGTCAGCAGCAGCGCGTCGCCCTCGCCCGCGCCCTCGTCACCCGGCCCCGCGTGCTCCTGCTCGACGAGCCGCTCTCCGCGCTCGACGCCAAGGTGCGCGTCTCCCTGCGCGACGAGATCCGGCGCATCCAGACCGACCTCGGCATCACCACCGTGTTCGTCACCCACGACCAGGAGGAGGCGCTCGCCGTCTCCGACCGCATCGCCGTCATGAACGCGGGCGACATCGAGCAGGTCGGTACGCCGGAGGAGCTCTACCGCCACCCGGTGTCGGCGTTCACCGCGGACTTCGTCGGCCAGTCGAACCGGCTGCGCGGGGACCTGCGCGACGGCGACGTCTTCGTGTACGGGTTCCGGGTACCGGCCCTCGACGCCGGGACCGCCGACGGCCCGGTGACCGCGTTCGTCCGGCCCGAGGACGTCGCGTTCGCCGCCGAGGGCGTCACCGGCACGGTCGTCGCGTCGAGCTTCCTCGGCTCGATCCGCCGCACGACGGTCCGACTCGACGACGACACGGTCGTGACGGTGCAGCACGAGGTCGGCGACCGCCGCACCACGGGCGACGCCGTGGCCCTGCGGCTGCTCGGCGCGCCGGTGGCGGTCGCGCCGCTCGCCTGACCGGCGACTCGGCCCGGGCCCTGCCCGTGCACCCCGCCGGCCTGGAGGCGCGTGGCGGGGCCGCCACGCGCCTCCCGTCCGCTGCGGTCAGCGCTCGAAGCGCGCCTCGCGCTCGTCGGCCAGGCCCGCCTCGACACGTGCGCGCATGTCCGCGGACATCGCGGGCAGGGCGTCGAGCCGGGCCCAGGTCGCCTCGGTGTTCTCGCCGTCCGCCGGGAACGGGTCCCCGGAGACGTACCGGCAGGCGAAGACGAGGTCGAGGTACTGCGCGCGGTCGCCGTTCGGGTACGTCATCTCGGGCAGGGTCTGCACCCACGCCAGGCGCTCGGCGACCGCGACGACGTCGGCCTCCTCGAGGACCTCGCGCTCGGCGGCCACCGCCGGTTCCTCGCCCGGGTCGACGATCCCCGTCACCGGCGTCCACGCGCCGGTGTCCGCGCGTCGGACGACGAGCAGCTCGCGCGCGGCGCCCTCGCCACGGGTGACCACGGCGGTGACCCCGGTCAACCAGAGCAGGTCGGTGCCGATCTTCTCGCGCAGGGACAGGACGAAGTCAGGGGTCGGCATGGGTCCACGCTACCGATCACCCCTGTCGCCGACTGGTCATGACCAGTAGGGTGGCCGCGTGGAGATCATCATCCTGCCGACGCCGGCCGAGGTCGGTCGTGTCGCCGCCGCCAAGATCGCCTCGGTCGTCGCCGAGAAGCCGTCCGCCGTCGTGGGACTCGCCACCGGCTCCAGCCCGCAGGGCATCTACGCAGACCTGCGCCGTCGGGTCGAGGCCGGCGAGGTCTCGTTCGCGGCCGCGCGCGGGTTCGCCCTCGACGAGTACGTCGGGATCCCGCTCGAGCACCCCGAGTCCTACGCGTCCGTGATCCAGCGCGACGTCGTGGAGCCGCTCGGCTTCGACCCGTCGCGCGTCCGCGTGCCGGACGGCCGCGCCGGCGACCTGGCGTTCGCGGCGAAGGAGTACGACGCCGCCATCCGCGCGGCCGGGGGTGTGGACGTGCAGGTCCTCGGGATCGGCGCGAACGGGCACATCGGGTTCAACGAGCCGACCTCGTCGTTCGCGTCGCGCACCCGCATCAAGACGCTCGCGCCGTCGACGCGTGAGGCGAACGCGCGCTTCTTCGACTCCCTCGACGACGTCCCGACGCACTGCATGACCCAGGGGCTCGGCACGATACTCGAGGCGCGTGAGCTCGTCCTCGTCGCGCAGGGCTCCGCGAAGGCCGACGCCGTCGCGGCTGCGGTCGAGGGCCCGCTGTCGTCCTTCGTGCCCGGCTCGGCCCTGCAGCTGCACGAGCACGCGACCGTCGTCGTCGACGAGGAGGCGGCCGCCGGCCTTCGCCTGGCCGACTACTACCGGTACACGTACGCGAACAAGCCGGAGTGGCAGCGTTTCGAGTGAACGGCGGCGCGCCCGGCGGGCCGCGCTCAGCGGGCTGAGGCCAGCCGGGTGAGCCCCTCGCGCAGCGTCTCCTCGGAGCAGCCGAAGTTGAGCCGCACGTGGCCGGCGCCCTGGCGCCCGAAGTCCCGCCCGTCGGACAGCGCCACCGCCGCCCGCTCGAGCAGGACCACGGCGGGCCCGTCGCCCCACGGCAGGGCGCGCAGGTCGATCCAGGCGAGGTAGGACGCCTGCGGCTGCCGGTACCCGGCGCCGGGCAGGGCTGCACCGAGTTCCTCCGCGAGCACCCGTCGGTTCGTCGCGAGCTCGCCGAGCAGCGACGCGAGCCACGGTTCGCCGTCCCGGAACGCGGCGACGCTCGCGGTGTAGCCGAGGATCCCGGTCCGCTCGACGACCTCGACCGGCAGCCCGTCGAACCAGGCACGGGCCCGTTCCGATGCGCCGACCATGAGCGCGCACTTCGTCCCGGCGAGGTTCCACGCCTTGCTCGCGCTCGTCAGGGCGACGCCGTGCTCGACCGCTTCGGGACCGCACGTCAGGAACGGGGTGAAGGCGGCGTCGGCGTGGGTGAGCGGCGCGTGGATCTCGTCGGACACGACGACCGCGTCCCACTCGGCGGCCAGCCGTGCGAGCGCGACGAGGTCGTCCCGTGCGTGCACCAGGCCGAGCGGGTTGTGCGGGTTGCAGAGCAGGACCGTGCGGGCACCGCCGGCGAACGCCCGAGCGATGCCGTCGAGGTCGATGCGCCAGCCCGCCGTCGTGTCGAACGGGTCGGGGTCACCGTCGGGCGCGCGGAGCGGGACCTCGGTCACCGTGCCCCCGGCCTCGCGCACGTACTCCCAGAACGGCGGGTACACGGGCGGCATGACGACGACCTGGTCGCCCGGCTCGACCACGCGCCGGAGGACCTCGACCGCGGCCACCGACACGTCCGTGGTCGTCCGGACGAGGTCGGGATCGACGTCCCACCCCCACCGGCGTCCGGCGAAGTCGGCGAACACCTCGGGGAGCACCCGGGTGTGGCCGACGTAGCCGGTGTCACCGTCGCGGACCGCGCGCTCGAGGGCCTCGCGCACGGGCTCCGCCGGCACCGAGTCCATCTCCGCGACGAACATCGGCAGCACCTCGGGCGGGTGGGCCGTGTACTTCTCGCTCGTGCGCGTCCGCTGTGCTTCCGAGACGCTGACCATGACGCTCATGCGCACAGCCTGGCAGGCGGACCGCTCGCGTGTCGTCAGCGGACGGGTGCGCCGAGCAGCTGCTCCGACAGCTCCCACACGCGTCGGGCGTCCTCGGCGCTGCGCAGCGGCTTCCAGGGGTCGAGCGTCCCCGGTGCACCGCCGGCACCGCCCGGGCCGGTGGGGCCCACGAAGCCGCCGTCGCGCACGGCCGGGTCGGTCGCGGCGACGAGTGCCGGCAGTCCGGCGGTGCGCGGGGTCCCCACGAGCAGCCCGCGCCCGGACAACCAGCGGATGACCCGCACCGACGCGGTGTCGCCGCTCCGACCGAGTTCCGGACGGGCGGCGAGCAGGCTCGTCGGTGCGACGCCCGGGTGGGCGATGTTGCTCGTCACGCCCCACCCGTGCTCGTGGCTCCGCCGGGCGAGCTCGAGCCCGAACAGGCCGAACGCCAGCTTCGACTGCTGGTAGGCGCGCATGCCGTCGTAGCGGCGCTCCCAGTTCGGGTCGTCCCAGTTCATCCGACCGGTCCGTGCCGCCACGCTGATCTGGGACGTGACGTGCCCCCGTGCTGCGCGGAGCAGCGGCAGGAGCCCGCGGACGAGTGCGACGTGCCCGAGGTGGTTCGTGCCGAGCTGCAGCTCGAAGCCGTCCACGGTGGTCTGCCGCTCGGGCGGCGTCATCACGCCGGCGTTGCCGACGAGCAGATCGACCGGGGTGCCGTCGGCCACCATCGCGCCGGCGAAGGCGTCGACCGACGCGAGCGAGGACAGGTCGAGCGTCCCGAGCGAGACCCGCGCGTCGGGGTGCGTGCGGAGGACACGGTCGCGTGCGGCGGCACCCTTCGCGGGGTTCCGGACCGGCAGCACGACCTCGGCGCCGGCGCCGGCCAGTGCGGTCGCGATGCCGAGTCCGATGCCGTCGCTGCCGCCCGTCACGACGGCACGGGTGCCGTCCAGGCGGGGGAGGGTGATCTCGATGGGTCGTCTCGGCACGGTGGTCTCCTCGTCGTCGTCGCCCGCGGACCGGGCCGGTCTCAGCCTGCGACGCCGCCGCACCGTGAACCAGGACCTGACGAACCGTGGCTGCGGGGGCCGCGGACCCGGAGGATGGACGCATGACGGATCGATCGGAGTTCGGCGCCTTCCTGCGCGGCCGACGGGAGGCGCTGCAACCGTCCGACGTCGGCCTCCCGCCCGGGCAGCGGCGCCGGACCGCGGGCCTCCGGCGCGAGGAGGTCGCCTCGCTCTGCCACATGTCCGCCGACTACTACGCCCGGCTCGAGCGGGGGACCGGACCGCAGCCGTCCGAGCAGATGGTCGCCGCGATCGCGCAGGGGTTCCACCTGACGCGGCAGGAGCGCGACCACCTCTTCCGCCTCGCCGGACACCGTCCGCCCGAGTCCGGCGTCGGCACCGACCACGTCGGCCCGGGCATGATGCGCATCTTCGACCGGCTGGTCGACACCCCGGCCGAGGTCGTCTCGGAGCTCGGCGAGACCCTGCAGCAGACGCCGCTCGCCACCGCCCTGTTCGGCGACGCGAGCCAGCGCACCGGCCACGAGCGGTCGAGCGGGTGGCGCTGGTTCACCGAGCCGGGCGCGCGCGACCTGTTCCCGGTCGAGGACCGCGAGGCAACCTCCCGGCTGTACACGTCGTCGCTCCGCGAGGTCGTCGCACGGCGCGGTCCGGACTCCGCCGCTGCCCGGCTCGCGGACGACCTGCTCGATCGCTCCGACGAGTTCCGCGCGCTCTGGGACCGGCACGAGGTCGGACTCCGGCCCGGCACCGTGAAGCGGTACGACCACCCGGTCGTCGGCCGGCTCGAGCTGCACTGCCAGGTGCTGCTCGACCCGGAGCAGGCGCACGTGCTGCTCGTCTACACCGCGGTCCCCGGCACCGAGAGCCACGACCGGCTCCGCCTGCTCTCGGTGGTCGCCGCCTGAGGACGGTTGCGTGATCGTGACCACGCGCCGCCGCGGCATCGGCGACCATGGAGGCGTGCGACGGCGAGCGGGGACCGGGCTGGCGGCCGGGATGGTCGTGCCCGGAGTCGTGCTCGCGGTGGCGCTGAGCGGCTGCTCGGGGTTCTTCCCGGTGGCGTGCACCGCCGTCGGCTGGACCGACACGGTGGAGGTGCGCGTGCCGGGATCCGCGGAGCCGGCATCGGGTGTGGAGGGCGTCGGCTTCTGCCAGGAGCGCGGTTGCACCCCCGGACTCGTGGTCCGGGCTGCGCCGGTGCAGCCGGACGAGCCGGGGGACGCGACCCCTGCCGGTCCAGCAGACGCACCACCCGCGCCGACCTCGACCCTGCTGCCGTCGACCACGCACGAGGGGGACGTCTGGATCGTGTCGACGTCGATGGCGACGGCGGAACGCGGCCGCGTTGCCCTGTTCGGCGCCGACGACCGGGTGCTCGTGGAGCGGAGCGTCGACCTGCGGTGGGTCCGGACGGGCGGCTCCGAGCAGTGCGGCGGACCGTCCACGGCATCGGTCACCGTCGAGCTCCCCTGACCGGTCCGCGGGGCTGAGCCGACCGGCTCCCGACCGCGTCGGGTAGGCAGGGGGTGCAGCATCCGACGCACGAAGGAGTGCCCCATGCCGGACCGCCCCGCCCGCCTCGACCCGGAGTCGCTCCCCGACCCGGTCGACGTCAGCGACAACACCGAGGCCCTCCGCGCCGTCCGGGCCGTCGTCGACGCCGGTCCGTTCGACGCGACGTGGGAGTCCCTCGCCGCCTACGAGCCGCCTCGCTGGTACGAGGACGCGAAGTTCGGCGTCTTCCTGCACTGGGGCGTGTACTCCGTCCCGGCCTTCGGCAACGAGTGGTACTCCCGCGAGATGTACCGGGAGGGCACCGCGGCGTACGAGCACCACGTCGCGACGTACGGACCGCAGCGCGACTTCGGGTACAAGGACTTCATCCCGTCGTTCACGATGGAGCACTTCGACCCGACCGCCTGGGCAGCGCTCTTCCGACGGGCAGGAGCGCAGTTCGTCGTGCCCGTGGCCGAGCACCACGACGGGTTCGCGATGTACGACACCGCCCGCTCGCGGTGGAGCGCCGCGCGGATGGGCCCGGAGCGCGACGTGTTCGGGGACCTCTCGCGCGCCGTCGACGACGCCTGGATGGTGCGTGGCGCGTCGTCGCACCGCGCCGAGCACTGGTTCTTCATGAACGGCGGTGCGCGGTTCGAGTCCGACGTGCTCGACCCCCGGTGGAACGACTTCTACGGGCCGGCGCAGCGCGAGGAGACCGCCCCGACCGAGCGGTTCCTCGAGGACTGGCTGCTCCGCACCGTCGAGGTCATCGATCGCTACCGGCCGCAGGTGCTCTGGTTCGACTGGTGGATCGAACAGCCCGCGTTCGCGCCGGTGCTCCGGACGCTGGCCGCCTACTACTACAACCGGGCGGCCGAGTGGGGCCGCGAGGTCGTCATCAACCACAAGTGGGACGCCTTCGCACCGGGGACGGCCGTGTACGACATCGAACGCGGAGCGACGGCGAGGATCGAGCCCGTGGTGTGGCAGAACGACACGTCGGTGTCCCGGACCTCGTGGTGCTGGGTGGAGGGGCACGACTACAAGAGCGTGCGGGAACTCGTCGCCGAGCTCGTCGACGTCGTGTCCAAGCGCGGGGTGCTGCTGCTCAACGTCGGGCCGAAGCCGGACGGCACGATCCCGGTCGAGGAGCAGCGCCTGCTCGAGGGCATGGGTCGGTGGCTCGCACTGCACGGCGAAGCCGTCTACGGCACGCGGCCGTGGGTCGTGCCGTCGGAGGGGCCGACCGAGGTCACCGCGGGTTCGTTCGTCGACGAGGCCGCTCCGGTGTACACGGCGGAGGACGTGCGGTTCACGGTGCGGCACGACGTGACCGGTGACCACCTCTACGCGGTCGTGCTCGCGCAGCCCGGTGACGGGGTCGTGCGACTGCGGTCACTGCGGTCTGCGAGCGCGCTGCTGGACCGGGCGGTCAGCGACGTCGAGGTGCTCGGCTCCGGCACCGTGACGCGGTGGACCCGGACTCCGGACGCGCTCGAGGTCGTCGTCGAGGGATCGACGGCCGAGGACAGCGGACCCGTGCTGCGGATCTCGCTCACCCCGGTGCCGACGCAGCCCCGGCAGGACTTCCTGCACCAGTGACGCCGTGCAGCCCCCGGTGCGTGCCGGCCTCAGGAGCCCGGGGTCGCGGCGGGGTCCATCCAGAACGGCGACCAGTGGTACCCGTCCGGATCGTCGAACTGCCGCTGGTACATGAACGGGTACTCGTCGGTGTCGCCGATCCGCCCACCGGCCACACGGGCACGCTCGACCAGCTCGTCGACGGCCTCGCGGCTGTCGAGGTCGAACGACAGCGTGACCTTCGACGGGGTGTCCGGTCCGCCGACCAGGTCCTCGGTGCCCCCGACGCTGGCGTACACCTCGCGGCTGCTGAGCATGAGGAACTGGTCGGTGCCGAACGCGATGCACGAGACGTCGTCGCGCGACATCGACTCGACCAGGGACCAGCCGAGCGCGGTGTAGAAGGCGGTCGCACGTTCGACGCTCTCGACCGGACAGGCGATGTAGAGGCTCATGCGGTGATGGTCCCGCCGCACGAACCCAGTGGTCAAGCGTCGGGTGGAGTCAGCTCGCGTCCGGCGCCCCACACCCGACGCACGTCGAGCGACGGGGACAGCGCGACGAGGTCGGCGGCGTACCCGGGGGCGAGTCGACCCAGGCGGTCGCCGAGCCCGAGCGCGGCGGCGGGCACGCTGGTCAGGGCCGCGACGGCCTGCGGCAGGGTCCGGCCCGCGCCGTCGACGGCGTTCCGGAGCGCGGTGTCCTGGGTCAGCGTCGACCCCGCGATCGTGTCCGTGCCCGCGACGAGGGCGACACCGTCGGAGACGGTCACGGCGAGGGACCCGAGCAGGTAGGAGCCGTCCGCCGAGCCGGCCGCGCCCATCGCATCGGTGATCAGCGCCACCCGGCCCGGTGCGGCGTCGAACAGCATCGCGGCCACGGACGGGTCCACGTGCACGCCGTCGAGGATGAGCTCGAGGGTCACCCGCTCGTCGGCCACGGCGGCGACGATCGGCCCCGGCGCCCGGTGGTGGATCCCCGGCATCGCGTTGAACGCGTGCGTCAGGACCGTCGCGCCGGCGTCGAACGCGGCCCGGGCATGGTCGGACGAGCAGACGGTGTGCCCCACGGCGACCGTGACCCCGGCGTCGACGAACCGGCGCACGGCGCCGAGCGCTCCCGGCAGTTCGGGCGCAATCGTCACCTGGCGGAGGAGCCCCGCGCCGGCCTCGAGCAGGGCGTCCACCGCGGTCGGGGTCGGGTCGACCAGGAACGACTCGTTGTGCGCGCCCTTGTTGTGCGGGGAGAGGAACGGTCCCTCGAGGTGCACGCCGAGCACGAGCGGGTCGCCCGCAGCGACGGCGCGGATGTGCTCGAGCGACGCGGCGAGTGCCGGCACGGGGTTCGCGACGAGGGAGAGGACCGAGCGGGTCGTGCCGTGTGCCCGGTGCACCGCGAGGGCGGCGTCGAACGCCTCGTCCTCGTAGGCCGCTCCGCCCCCGCCGTGCCCGTGCAGGTCGACGAAGCCGGGCGTCAGCACCGCGTCGCCGAGGTCGACGACCTCGTCCGCCGCGGGCACCGCGCTGGTGCCGGACCCGACCGCGTCGATCACGTCACCGGCGAGCAGGACCCAGCCGTCGGTCGTGGTGCCGGACACGTCGACGAGGTGACGGGCGCGGACCAGCGTGCGCCGCGCCTCCAGACCGGAGCCCGAGCTCACGCCGTCTCCCGACGGAACGCGACCACCCCGGACAGCGCCGCGACCAGGACGAACACGAGGCCCACGAGCGGCAGGCCGATCGAGACCCAGCACGCGCCGGCTGCGATCACCAGGGCGGTCTCGACGATGACCTTGCCCACCACGTCCGTGTCGATCGGCGACCGCGGCGACCGGAACAGGTACCACACGACGGCCGCGAACAGCGGCGTCCCGATCGCGAAGAGGTAGCCCGGCCACGGCAGGATCCACGACCAGTACCCCCAGAACGCCAGCGAGAACAGGCCGAACGCGCACACGACGATCCGCAGCACCGTCCACCCGGACACACGACGGCGGGGACGGTCGGCGTCGACCGGCGGCGGGACCTCGCCCCAGTCGACCGGGCTCTGCGGTGCGTTCGTCATGCGCTGTGCCTACTTGAAGATGATCGTGCGGGCGCCGTCGAGGAGCACGCGGTCCTCGGCGATCCAGCGCACCGCCTGGGTGAGCGTGCGGGACTCCTCGTCCTGGCCGATGGAGACCAGCTCGGCGGGGTCCTTCGTGTGGTCCACGCGGACGACGTTCTGCTCGATGATCGGCCCCTCGTCGAGGTCGCTCGTGACGAAGTGCGCCGTCGCCCCGATGAGCTTCACACCGCGCGCGTGCGCCTGCCGGTACGGGTTCGCGCCCTTGAAGCCGGGCAGGAACGAGTGGTGGATGTTGACCGCGCGGCCCGCGAGCGCGGCGCACAGCTCCGGCGACAGGATCTGCATGTAGCGGGCGAGGACGACGAGCTCGATGTCGTGCTCCTCGACCGCCTCGAGGATGCGCTGCTCCATGGCCTGCTTCGAGGCCGCGTCGGTGACCGGCCGGTGCTCGAACGGCACGGAGTGGAACGCCGCCAGGCCGGCCAGGTCGCCGTGGTTCGACAGGACGAGCGGGACCTCGATCGGCAGCTGCCCGCCGCGCTGGCGGTACAGCAGGTCGTTCAGGCAGTGCCCCGCCTTCGACACGAGCACGAGCGTGCGCATCGGGCGACCCACGACGTCGAGCTGCACCCGGGCGTCGTAGCGCTCGACCACGGGCGCCAGCGCCTGCTCGAAGGTCTCGCGGTCGACGGGTGCCATGACCTGCAGCCGCATGAAGAACGAGTTCGTGTCGGCGCTCGAGAACTGCTGCGACTCGGTGATGTTGCCGTGTGCCGCGACGACGGCTCCGGACACGGCGTGCACGATCCCGGGCTGGTCGTCGCAGACGAGCGTGAGGGTCCAGTGCGTGGGGATCGGGTCGGTCACGGCATCAGGGTACCGGCCCGGGTCGGCACGTTCCGGCGGGCGTCGGGCGGACGGGAGGCGCGGGGTGCGTCCGGTGCGCCGGCCGCCGGTCGCTTCGGAGCGTGGCCGGTGTCGTCAGCGTCGGTGCGCGAGGAGCCGGCGCACGAAGTACACCTCGAGGCAGACCGCGAGCACCGTGACGGCCACCGCCATGCCGACGTACGTCGCACCGCGTCCGGCGTTCACCACCGCGAAGACCGGGGCGGCGATGCAGATGATCCCGCAGATCACGACGTTCCAGACCGCGCCGGCCCTGGTGCTGCTGTCGAACCCGCCGCCGTGCGTCATGCCCGTCACGCTACCGGCGCACGGCGCCGGCGTCCGCCTGCTCAGCGGGCTGCGTCAGGCGGCGTCCGCCCGGGCGAGCGCCCGGTCGGCGAGCGTCAGGACGCTGAGGAGCACGGCGATGCCGAGCATCACCCAGCCGAGCACGTGCAGGTCCGGGGTCGTCGGGGCCTGGCCGAACACCCCGCCGATGAGCGACGACGCCGCGATCGCCCCGATGTAGATGCTCGTGCGGGACAGGCCCGCAGCCGTGCCGATGTACTCGGACGGTACGACCTTGTAGAGCGCCGCCTGGTTCGACACCGAGGCGAGGGCCTGCGGCACCCCGAACAGCGCCGGGACGACGATCAGCAGCACGAGCGGCGACCCCGCGTGCAGGAGCAGGAGGAGCCCGGCGCCGAGGAGCGGCGTGAGCGCTGCGACGACGAGGGGCCGGCGGACCGCGGTCTTCCGGGCCACCAGGAACGAGACGACCCCGGCGACGACGGCGGCCGGCAGCTGCAGGTACCCGGCGACGTCGCTCGAGTAGCCCGCGACGTCCTGCACCCACTGCGAGAACCCGTAGGTCATCGTGTAGGCGAGCAGGTACGTCAGGAAGAGCCGGCCGTACGTGCGTGACAGCGCCCCGTTCCGGACGAGCAGCCGCACGTCGACGAACGGCTTCGTCGCCCGGAGCTCCCACAGTACGAGCGCGACGAGGAGCACGATCGCGGTCGCGAGCAGCCACCAGAGCCCGGCGGACAGGTCGAGCAGGAACACCAGGAGCGCCGAGACGGCCCCGGTCATCAGGACCATGCCGAGCGGGTCGAGCGCGGTGCGGACCGGGAGCCGGTCGGCGTCGCGCGGGCGGAGCCGGTCGGACGGCAGCCAGAGCGCCGCGACGACGATGCCGAACACCGCGAGGGGGACGTTCACCAGGAAGATCGCGTGCCACCCGAACGCCGCGATGAGGGCGCCGCCGAGGGGCGGTCCGGCTGCCGCGGACACGAGCGAGGTGATCGAGAGGGCCCCGAGGACTAGGGGCGGTGTCGGCTTCCCGATGCGTGCCGAGTGCTGCCGCAGCGTCGTGAGCGCCGCCGGGTACGCCGACGAGGTCCCGATGCCGATGAGCACCCGCGCGGTGACCGCCCCGCCGAAGCCGGTCAGGAACTCGGGGACGAGGCCGGCGACCCCGACGATGACGAGTCCGGTGAGGAAGACCTTCTTCGGGCCGAACCGGTCGGCGAGCTTGCCCATCGTCGGCTGTGCGATCGCGCTCGCCAGGTACAGCGCGGCGACGAGCCAGATCGCCTGGGAGGCACCGATGCCGAGGTCACGGGAGATCGGCGCGAGGGCCACCGACACCATCGTCGTGTTGATGGGGTTGAGGAGCGGACCGACCAGGACGGGGACGAGGAGCTTCGGGCCGAAGCCGCTGCCGGTGTCCCCGGGGGCGACGGTGGGCGAGGGGGAGGTCGAGGTGGACGTGGTGGGCTTCTTCCCGGGGTCGGAACGGTGCAGGTCGGTCGTGGGTGTGGGTCAGTCGTCGGTCAGCGGCAGGAGGATCGCGAGGGCCCGGGCGACGGCCGCGCGGTCGTCCTCGGGCAGCGCGGACAGCCGGTCGGCGAGCACGCGCGTGCGGGTGGTCCAGGCGTCCTCACGCGCGCGGGACCCGGTCTCGGTCGCGCGGACGAGCGTGCGGCGGCCGTCGGCGGGGTCCGGTCGGCGGTCGACCAGGCCGAGGTCGACGAGCGCCTGCACGGTCGCACCCATCGACTGCGGGCGGACGCCCTCGGCCCGGGCGAGGTCGGCGACCGTGCTCTCGCCGTGGCGGAGCAGCCGACCGAGCGCTGCGGTCTGCGATGCGGTGACCTCGTCGGCCTTGCCCGTCAGGAGCGTGCGACGGATGCGGCCGTGCAGGGTCAGCAGGTCGTCGGCGAGCGCGAAGTCCGGTTCCACACCGGTACGGTACGCCTCAGCAGGGCAACTTGCAAGGTTGCCTTCTGAAAGCGATCCTCAGCGCTCGAACACCATCCGCCGCTTCGTGACGGTGGCGCCCGCGCGCTCGAACGCCCGCCGCATCGGGGCGTTGTCCGCGTCGGTCGTCGCCACGACCCGCGGCTCCCCGGCGGCGGTGTGGATGCGGAGCGCCTCGGCGAGGAGCCCGTCGACGATGCCCTTCCCGCGGTGCTGCGGCAGGACGCCGATGGAGCTGACCGCTGCGTCGTAGGCGGTCCGGGTCGCGAGCACGAAGCCGACGACGAGGCCGTCGTCGTCCTCGGCGATGCGCCAGTCCTCGCGCCGACCGGGCAGGCAGCGGTAGAAGTCGAGGTCGTCGAGCGCGGTGCCGCGCACCCCGAGCTCCGCGACGGTCGCGCGGGTGTGGGCGTCGAGCGATCCGACGGTCACCCGCGCGAACAGGTCGGTGAACTCGTCGTCGTCGCCGCCGCGGAACCGGAGGCGCGGCGTCGTGGGCGCGACGGCGGCCGTGGGGTGCTCCCAAGCGACGCTGACCCGCTCGGTCGACCGGGCGAGCCCCGCCTGCCGCGCCGCCTCGGTGCGCCAGGCCACCGCCGCGACCGCCTCCGGGTCGTCGTGCCAGTCCACCGCCAGGTCGACGATCCACTCGGGCACGGCGCCGAACGACGCGGTACCCACCCGGATCAGGGCCGCCGCGATCGTCACCCGGTCGTCGTCGTCCGACGGTGCCACCAGGAGGTCGTCCAGGGTCGACGGAGCACCGGCGTCGGCGCCGCCCCACCAGAGCGCCCGACCCACGGGACGGCCGTCGCGCACCGCGAGGAACGACCACTCCGGTCGGTGGTTGCCCGTCAGCGACTCCTGCCGGTACCGGTCCGGACGGGTCCACGAGACCGGAGCCGATGTCGAGAACGCGAGCAGGGCCTCCAGATCGGCTGCCGTGGACGCCCGGACGCTGACGGTCACCGTGCGGACGTGAGCGTCGTGACCAGGTGCTCCTGCACGTACCCGAGCCAGTCGTAGACGTCGCGGAGTCCGACGCCGGTCGACCCGCCGGACGACGACTCCTCGGTCTCGGCGTCCACGATGCCGAGCCGCTCCGCGATGGTGAGCCGCAGGTCGGTGAGGCAGCGGAGCCACGCCTGCTCGTCCTCGGGCTCGAGCGCGCCGTCACGGGCGCCCGTCAGCCACGCGAGGACGACGCCCGCGTTCGTGGTCTTCTGCGTCAGGAGGTCCGAGCGGGTGTACCGCGCGAACTCCTCGCTCGCCTCGGCGTCCTCCGGGTAGGCGACCGGGAACATGCGCGTCGCGACCGGGTCCTCGTCGAGGTCGCCGCCGAGCACCTGCTGCAGCTGTTCGACCAGGCTCGCCAGCACGGAGCGCTCGCCGGAGGACAGCCCGAGGTGCACGCCGTCCCGACGCCGCACGAACGGGATCACGCGTCCGCTCCGGGGGCACGCTCGACGGTCGCCTGCAGGCCGAACCCGTGCATCGCCTCGACGTGCCGCTCCATCGCCTCACGGGCCCCGGTCGCGACGATCGCCCGACCGTCGACGTGCACCTGGCGCATGAGGCGGTCCGCGTGCTCGCGCCCGAAGCCGAAGTAGCTCTGGAAGACGTACGTCACGTAGGACATGAGGTTGACCGGGTCGTCCCAGACCACCGTGGTCCACGGGACGTCGTACCGGGCGCGGAGATCGGTGCGCTCGTCGAGCTCCGGGCTGCTCAGGGTCATGCACCAAGGGTGACACGAACCGGCACGCTCGGTACGATCGACGGGTCGCGACTGGCGTTGGATGGGTCACCATCGGGGAGCGACACCTGACACGGAGCGCTGCCGTACGCCTGGGCAGTGCCCATCCGTCCACCTCGTCGCGTCCGCGCGGCGATCAGACAACGAGGAGTCCCGTGTCCATCACCGATCTGCCCGCTGCGTCCACGCAGCCCACGAACGCCACGCCGACCAGCTTCAACGCCCCCCTCGCCGAGGTCGACCCCGAGATCGCCGCGGTCCTGCAGAACGAGCTCGGTCGCCAGCGCGACACCCTCGAGATGATCGCGTCCGAGAACTTCGTGCCGCGCGCCGTCCTCGAGTCGCAGGGCTCCGTCCTGACGAACAAGTACGCCGAGGGCTACCCGGGCAAGCGTTACTACGGCGGCTGCGAGTTCGTCGACGTCGCCGAGCAGCTCGCCATCGACCGCGCGAAGGCCCTGTTCGGCGCTGCGTACGCGAACGTGCAGCCGCACTCCGGCGCCAGTGCGAACGCCGCCGTCCTGCACGCCATCGCCTCCGCCGGCGACACCATCCTCGGTCTCGAGCTCGCCCACGGCGGCCACCTGACCCACGGCATGAAGCTGAACTTCTCCGGCCGCATCTACAACGCCGTGTCCTACGGCGTCGACCCGGACACCTTCGAGGTCGACTACGACGACATCCGCGCGAAGGCGATCGAGCACCAGCCGAAGGTGCTCATCGCCGGCTGGTCGGCGTACCCGCGTCAGCTCGACTTCGCGAAGTTCCGCGAGATCGCCGACGAGGTCGGCGCCACGCTCTGGGTCGACATGGCGCACTTCGCCGGGCTCGTCGCCGCGGGCCTGCACCCGTCGCCGCTGCCGCACGCCCACGTGGTGTCGTCGACGGTGCACAAGACGCTCGCCGGTCCCCGTTCGGGCATCATCCTGTCCAACGAGGAGTCGCTCTTCAAGAAGCTGAACTCCGCGGTGTTCCCGGGCCAGCAGGGCGGCCCGCTCATGCACGTGATCGCCGCCAAGGCCACCGCGTTCCTGCTCGCGGCGACGCCCGAGTTCAAGGACCGCCAGGAGCGCACGCTCCGTGGCGCGAAGGCGTTGGCGGACCGGCTCACGCAGGACGACGCGAAGGCCGCCGGCATCGACGTCCTCACCGGTGGCACCGACGTGCACCTGGTGCTCGTCGACCTGCGCGAGTCCGAGGTCGACGGCAAGCAGGCCGAGGACCTCCTGCACGAGGTCGGCATCACCGTGAACCGCAACTCGGTGCCGTTCGACCCGCGGCCGCCGATGGTCACCTCGGGTGTCCGCATCGGCACCTCGGCGCTGGCGACCCGCGGCTTCGGCGACGCCGAGTTCACCGAGGTGGCGGACGTCATCGCGCTGACCCTCATGCCGGAGCCGGACATCGCCGCGCTCTCGGCCCGGGTGAAGGCCCTCACCGACGCGTTCCCGCTCTACGCGTGAGCGGCGCCGTGGCAGACCTGCCGCGGGCGCTCTGGGCGGGGGAGGGCAGTGCCGTCCGCATCGACGGCACCGCCCTCGCCGCCCGCACGCTCGACGACCTGAAGGTCCGCATCGACCGGTTGCACGACCACGGCTTCCGGCCCGGCCTCGGCACGATCATGGTCGGGCAGAACCCGGGTTCGGTGTCGTACGTCGCGGGCAAGCACCGGGACTCGGCGCTGATCGGGCTCGACTCGATCCGCATCGACCTGCCGGAGTCGGCCAGTGCAGCGGACATCCGCGCGGCGATCCTGCAGATGAACGACGACCCCCGGGTCACCGCGTTCATCGTGCAGCTCCCGCTGCCGCAGGGCATCGACCCGATCCCGATGCTCGAGCTGATGAACCCGGCGAAGGACGCCGACGGCCTGCACCCGACCAACCTCGGTGAGCTCGTGCTCGCCGTCCCCGGTGGTGCCGGCACGATCGACGCGCCGCTGCCGTGCACCCCGCGGGGCATCGTCGCGATGCTCGAGGCGTACGAGGTCCCGATCCGGGGTCGGCACGTCACGATCATCGGCCAGGGCCTGACGGTCGGGCGTCCGCTCGGCCTGCTGCTCACCCGGCTCGAGGCCACCGCAACCCTCACCCATTCCCTCACCGAGGACGTCGCCGCCGAGTGCCGTCGCGCCGACATCATCGTCGCGGCGGCCGGGGTCGCGGGACTCGTGCGCCCGGACTGGGTCAAGCCCGGGGCAGCGGTCATCGACGTGGGCATCAGCCGGATCGTCGACGAGACGACCGGCAAGGCGAAGCTCCGTGGTGACGTCGACCCGTCGGTCGCGTCGGTCGCCGGCTTCCTGTCGCCCACGCCAGGCGGCGTCGGCCCGATGACCCGCGCGATGCTCATGAAGAACGTCGTCGAGGCGGCCGAGCGCCACCTGCGGTAGCGCGAGCCCGGTCGACCGAGACTCGGCCAGGCGGACACTTCCGTCCCCTGTGCAGGACGGGACTGTCCGCTCGGCCGAGTCTCGGTGTGCGGCTTCGGACGGGAGGCGCGGATCACCCCCGCCGTGCGCCTCCCGCGGTGCTACGGTCACGTCATGGGGGACGAACGACAGCTGACCGAACCGGTGCTGCGCCCGCGGCCCGAGCCGTCGCAGCTCACGAAGGACGCCCGCTGGCTGGTCCTCATCGTGGTGCTCTGCGTCCTGTTCCAGCAGCCCGGCTCGAGCTGGAGCACGACCTTCGTCCACGCCGGGCAGGAGTTCGACTTCCGGTCGTCGCCGGCCCTCGGGACGACGCTCCTGACCGTCGGCATCGCCCTCGTCGGGTTCGCCGTCGCGGTCGCCCGTCGAGGCGCGAGCCGCGTCGACGAGCACACCGTGATGGGACTCACCCTCGCCGGCGTGCTCGGTGTCACCGCGGCCGTGTGGCTGCTCATGCCCGTGCAGACGGCGTGGGTGCAGTGGGCAGTCGAGCACGGTCGGACGCACCCGTTCGTGCTCGGGAACGTCGTCGAGACGACGCGGTACGCCGACTACGGAGGCTGACCGGCGGGCCGGTCGGCCGCTCGTGGCCGTGCAGCGCTCGCCGCAGACCGTCCTGACCCCGCACAACGAGAAGCGGGGGGCGGCCCCGGGGGTGGGGGGCGGGGGGGCCGCCGGGGGGTGGGGTGGGCGGGGCGGGGGGGCGGGCGCCGGGGGGGG